>JANMCU010000007.1:0-5771 GCA_031361415.1 Chloroflexota bacterium
CCCGCCACGTCACGACGACCCGGATCGTGGCGGTCCGCGGCGCCTCGCTGGAGTTCCGGGCCGACCGCGTCGTCGGCGAGGAGCCGCTCGAGATCCGGGCGGCCGGCCCCGGCCAGGACCCGGTGGCGGTCGCGATCACGATGCGGACGCCGGGATTCGAGGACGAGCTTGCGATCGGCTTCCTGCGGACCGAGGGGCTGATCGACGGGCCGGAGGTCATGCGCGTCACGACCGGCGATCCGGCCGCGATGAACCAGCCGGACGACCAGGTCACCGTCCACCTGAGTCGCGCCTTCGACGCCGCGCGAGTCGCCGAGCGGCATTTCGTGGCGACCGCGTCGTGCGGGATCTGCGGCAAGGCGTCGCTCGACGAGGTCACGGTCCGCTCGGCTCCGATCCCGGACGGGCCGGTGGTGTCGCGGTCCGTGATCCTCGCCCTGCCGGACCTCCTGCGGGCCGCCCAGCGGGCGTTCGACGAGACCGGCGGGCTGCATGCTGCCGGACTGTTCACGCCGGCCGGCGAGCTGATCGCCATCCGCGAGGACGTCGGCCGGCATAACGCACTCGACAAGCTGGTCGGATCGCAGGTCCTGGCGAAGGCGATGCCGCTCCATGACCGGGTGCTGATGGTCAGCGGTCGAGTCAGCTTCGAGATCGTCCAGAAGGCGGCGGTCGCCGGCGTGCCGATCGTGTGCGCGGTGTCGGCGCCGTCGGATCTCGCCGTGCAGGCCGCCGACCGGCTCGGCGTCACGCTCGTCGGCTTCCTGCGGGGCGACGGCTTCAACGTCTACGCCCACGACGAGCGGATCGACCTGCGCGACCTGCTCGCCTTCGACTGAAGGGGTCAGGCGGTCAGGCGGTCAGGCGGTCAGGCGCCCGAGCGCGGGCCCCGGCTCTGAACGAACTGGAAGCCGAACCGGCCCTTGACGCACAGATGGCCTTCGGTGACCGACGAGTCGAGCGGCGAGGACACCGTCACGATCGTGTTGTCCTGGACGTGCAGCTCCAGCGCACAGCCGACGCCGCAGTACGGGCAGATCGTCTCGGTCACGGTCTGCGCGCTTTCGTCCCACGTCCCCGCAGCCCGCATGTCGAACTCGCTCTTGAACATCAGGGCGCCAGTCGGGCAGACGCCGATGCAGTTGCCGCAGTAGACGCAGGCCGAATCGGGCAGGGGCACGGCGCCTTCGGTCGAGATCCGGGCGTCGAAGCCGCGTCCGGCGACGGCGATGGCGAACGTGTTCTGAGCGTCCTCCCCGCAGGCCTCGACACACTTGTAGCAGAGGATGCACTTCGAGTAGTCACGGACGTAGAGGTCGTTGTCGACCTTGACCGGCTGGGCGACGGTCTGGGCGGTATCGGTCGCGGGCGGCTGGTGGTGACCGGACTCGCGGGCGTCGCGCTCGCCGGGAGCCGCCGTGGCCGCGGCCGGACCGTAGCGCGTCGGATCGGCGTCGTAGCGGTCGATGTAGCCGGCGGCGGCCGGCGCGGTCGACAGGTCGACCGACGAGCCGAGGAACTCGAGGACCATCTTCCGGCTCAGCCGGACCCGATCCGAGTCGGTCTGCACGTCCATCCCGGCCTCGACCTTGCGCGAGCAGGCGGGCACGAGGACGCGCGAGCCGGTGACCTCGACCACGCACACCCGGCAGACGTTGACCGGGGTCAGGTTCTCGAGGTAGCAGAGGGTCGGCGTGTCGATCCCCTCGGCTCGGCACGCATCGAGGATGGTGGAGCCGGCCGGAACGGTCACCGTGGCGCCGTCGATCGTGATCTCGACGGGCACACGAACTGCGGGCGGCGGGGCCTCCGGCGGTCGGCTGGACCGCGCCGCGGGGCGGAGCAGGATGTCGGTCAGGGGCTGGGCGGCCGGCGGCTCGCCCGCGTGCGGGACGTTCGCGACGCCGGCCGGGTCGCGATCGGTGGACAGGCCATCACCGCTCACAGGGCGACCAGTTCCGGCCGGCGGAGGGCGCTTTCGATTGCCGAGCTGGCCGTCTGGCCGAGGCCGCAGATCGAGGCGTCGCGCATCGCCTGGCCAATCTCGCGCAGGAGCGCCAGCTCACCGTCCCGCTTGCCGTGGGCCGCGGCGGCTCCTGACGTGAGCCTGGCCAGCAGCTCCTCCTGACGAACCGTGCCGACCCGGCAGGGCACGCACTGGCCGCACGATTCGTCGCGGAAGAACCGGGCGATCCGGGTCAGCGCGCCGACCATGTCGGCCGTCTCGTCGAAGACGAGGACGACGCCCGAGCCGAGGGTGGCCCCGATCGCCCGGGTCGCTTCGAACGTGAGAGGGGTGTCGAGCGCCTCCGGGCCGACGAAGACGCCGGCCGCCCCGCCGAGGAGGACCGCCTTGAGCGCCCGCCCGTGGGCGACGCCGCCGGCCATCGCCAGGAGCTCGCCGAGCGTGACGCCGAACTCGACCTCGTAGACGCCCGGCCGCTCAACGTTTCCCGAAACGCAGAAGAGCTTCGGACCGACGGACGTCTCGGTCCCGATCGCCCGGAAGTCGGCGGCTCCGCCGTCCGAGCCGACGATCTGCAGGAGGTTGACGAGCGTCTCGACGTTGTTGATCGCCGTCGGCTTGCCGAACAGTCCGACCTCGACCGGGAACGGCGGCTTGTTGCGCGGCTCGCCGCGCTTGCCCTCGATCGACTCGAAGAGCGCCGTCTCTTCGCCGCAGATATAGGCGCCGGCGCCGCGCCGGATCTCGATATCGAGGTCGCCAAGGACGCCGGCGGCGGCGGACGCCTGGATCGCTCCGGCAAGGCGCGCCTCGGCCAGCGGGTACTCGCCGCGGATGTAGACGTACGCCTTGGTCGCGCCGACCGCGAATGCCATGATCGCGATCCCCTCGACGACGGCGAAGGGATCGCCCTCCATGAGGACGCGGTTGCTGAACGTCCCGGGCTCGGATTCGTCGGCGTTACACACGACGTAGTGCGGCTGGCCGGACTGCTGGGCGACCGCCGTCCATTTCCGTCCCGTCGGGAACGCGGCGCCACCACGTCCGACGAGCCCGCTCGCGGCCACCTCCTCGATCACCTGCCCAGGACCGATCCGCCGGGCGCGCTCCAAAGCGAGAAACCCACCGCGGTCGTTGTAGTCGTGGAGCGACGCCGGATCGACGACGCCGATCCGGGCGAGCAGCCGCAGTCCCGGTTGGTCGAGTTGCGGGATCGGGCCAGGGCCGAACTCCGGCCCCCAAACCGAGCGCTCGGCCCGAAGGCGCGTCGCGATTCCCGCGGCGTCCACGGGACAGGCGGCGAAGGCCTGTGGTAGCTCGCCGGCCTCGGTGAGCATCATCGCCGGCGCTCGCTCGCACAGGCCAAGGCATGGCGATCGGAGCCACGTGGCTCGACCGTCGTCGACCGGTTCCCCTTCGAGCCCGATCGCCCGCTCGAGATCCGCGCACAGCTCCTCGGACCCAGCCAGACGGCAGGCCAGGTCGTCACACACGTGGGCCACGACCGGGGGTCGTGCCGTCGTTGCGAACAGGGAGTAGAACGTCGCGACGCCGTACGCCTCGGCGGGCGGAACGGTGAGCCGGCGTGAGATGTAGTTCAGGGCGGGCGGGCTGATCCAGCCGATCCGGGACTGGACGGCGTGCAGGGCGGGGATCAGCAGGTCGCGCCGCGAACGCGCCTCGTGGCCGCCCCGCGCGACGTGGCCGTCGATCCCGGTGTCCCTCGCGCCGCCCCGCCAGCCCGACTCGGCCGGCCCGAGCACGCTGTCGACCGCCGCCCGCTCGGCCGGCGACGCGAGCGGCCCGATGACGTGCAGATCCATCGCCCCGAGTGTAGCCGCGCAGGTCCGCTGTCCGCGCCGTCGGTCCGACGCGCGGTGCCGGGCCGATGGGCCCGTCCGGCAGCGAGCCGGACGGGATCGGAGCTCAGGAGCCGGGCGCGCGATACGACGGATGCTTCGCGACGGCGGCGTCGACCTCCGCCGCGGTCAGGAGCACCGTGGTCGTGACCGACGCGGCGCCGGTTGCGCCGACCGTCGCGGCGACCGCCGCAGCCGCGACGTTGTCCGGCAACTCGGCGGTGATGAAGACGTCATCCTCGCCGAGGGCCCAGTAGCACGATTCGATCGTGCCGCCGACGCTCGCGACGAGGGCGTCGATTGCCGTCCGGCGCCCGGTACCGCCGTCCTTCAGGACTCCCTGGATTCCCGCCTGGGTGTACGACGCCCGGATCAGATAGTGGCCCATCGGATGGCTCCTTCGCAGTGGTCGATCGGTGGCCTGGGTCACGCCATGGTCGCACCGACCGGTGGGCCGTGCCCGGTGAAACGCGTGCACCGATTGTGCTACCGTGTGCTACATGAGCGAGTCGTCGAACCAGCCCACCCGGGTCGGCGTCCGAGAGCTCCGACAGAACCTGTCCGTCTACCTGCGGCGGGTCGAGGCCGGCGAGTCCATCGATGTGACAGAGCACGGTCGTCCGATTGCTCGCCTCGGTCCCAGACCTGCCGAGCACGGGTCGATCATTGACCGCCTGATCGCCGAGGGTCGTGCGACCCCTGCCACGGTGGACCATCGAACGATCGGCCCGCCGCCGGTGATCCCCGGGCGGCCCCTGTCGGAGATCCTCCAGGAGATGCGTGACGAGGACGAACGATGACGACGCTCTCCTACGTCGACTCGTCAGCGCTCACAAAGCTCGTCGTGACCGAAGCGGAATCGGGCGGAATGCTGCGGTGGTTCATCGAGTCCGAGCGTCTGGCCTCGAGCCGCCTCGGCGTCATCGAAACGCGTCGTGCCGCGGCCAGGCGAGTTCACGATGCCTCCCGACTCGAACAGGTGCTCCGTGCCTTCACCGTCATCGAGATCGATGTGGTCGTTGCGGCCGCCGCCGCGGCGATCAGGCCGGCTTCGCTCCGGACGCTGGATGCGATCCACCTCGCAACGGCGATGCGACTGGGCGATCAGCTCGACGCGTTCGTGACGTACGACGATCGGCTGGCCGCTGCCGCGCGGGCTCTCGGACTTCCCGTGGTCTCGCCCGCCTGAGTGTGGCTCAGCCGCGGGTCGGGAGCCCAACCGGCTGCCAGGCCGTCGGGTCCCAATCGGCGTCGGGCCTGGCGAGCTCGACGGCGAGGCTGTCCAGGTTGGCCTCCAGCCCGTCGATGACCTGCTGCTCGAGGTTCGGCATCGTCCGGAGCGCCACGCCGAGCATCAGATTTGCGGCGAAACCCTGGGGCTCGATCGTCAGCGCGACGGTCACGTTCGTCCGGCCATCGGCCGTGGGCGACAGGTCGATCCCGCCCGCGCCCCGGATCCGTCCGTCGGTCGTCCGGAGCTCGATCCGCCCGGGTCCGCGATCGGCGATCTCGAGCGGGACCCTGCCGGTGATCCCGAGCGCGGTCGCCGCCTGGGTGCCGGGCTCGATCGGCGGCAGCTCGTCGCGCAGCCGAGCCGCGAGCTGGAGGAGCCGGTCGTGGACGACTTCCGGCCCCTGGTCGACGATCCGGCTGGCCCGATGACCGAGGTCGGCCACGTCAGTCGATCGTGATCCGGCCGTCCGGGCCGATCGGGAACGACGGGTTGTAGCAGATCTCCCAGGGGTGGCCGTCCGGGTCGGCGAAGTAGCCACCGTAGCCGAACGGCAGCTCCGTTCCGGGCTTCAGGATCGTGCCGCCCGCGGCGACGGCCTCGTCGAGCGCGGCGTCCACCCCCGCGCGCGACTAGAAGTTGATACCGAGGGTGATACCCCCCAACCCCCCCCGGGTCGGCTCGAACAGGTTCGCCTCGTCGGCGCGGTCCAGCC
>JANMCU010000035.1:0-12259 GCA_031361415.1 Chloroflexota bacterium
GTCGCCCTACCAGCACGGCGAGGTCTTCGTCACCGACGACGGCGCCGAGACCGACCTCGACCTCGGGCACTACGAGCGCTTCATCGACGAGAACCTGACCCAGCTCAGCAACGTCACGACGGGCCGGATCTATCAGGCCGTGATCGCCAAGGAGCGCCGCGGCGACTATCTCGGCGGCACCGTCCAGGTCATCCCGCACATCACCAACGAGATCAAGGAGCGGATCGGGCGGGTCGCCCGCGACGGCGATCCGGATGTCGTGATCGTCGAGGTCGGCGGGACCGTCGGCGATATCGAGAGCCTGCCGTTCCTCGAGGCCATCCGCCAGATGCGCAAGGACGTCGGCCGGGCCAACGTCCTGTACGTCCACGTGACGCTCCTGCCCGAGCTCGCGGCCACCGGCGAGCTCAAGACCAAGCCGACCCAACACTCGGTCAAGGAGCTCCGCGGGATCGGCATCCAGCCCGACGTCATCGTGCTGCGCTCGGACCACCCGGTTCCCACCGAGATCCGCGAGAAGATCGCCCTCTTCACCGACGTCGCCACCGATGCGGTGATCCCGGCCGAGACGGCCGAGACGATCTACGAGGTCCCCCTGATGTTCGAGGAGTCCGGCCTCGGCAAGCTCCTCGTCCGCGAGCTCGGGCTGGGCGACCCCGAGATGATCCCCGACCTCGCGTCGTGGCGGGCCCTCGTCGACCGGATCAAGGCGCCCAAGCCGACCCTCGAGATCGCCCTCGTCGGCAAGTACATCGAGCTGCCCGACGCCTACCTGAGCGTGACCGAGGCGCTCCGCCACGCGGCGTGGGCACACGGCGTCGACGCCAGGATCCGCTGGGTCGATTCCGAGGCCTTGACCCACGACAACCTCCACGACCGCCTCGCCGGCGCCGCAGGCATCCTCGTCCCGGGCGGATTCGGGCATCGCGGGATCGAGGGCAAGGTCCTCGCCGCCCATTTCGCCCGCGACCACAAGGTTCCGTACCTCGGCCTGTGCCTCGGCCTGCAGTGCGCGGTGATCGAGTTCGCCCGCGAGGTCATCGGCAGCAAGGACGTCAACTCGACCGAGTTCGACATGTTCACCGAGCACCCGGTCATCGACTTCATGCCCGACCAACGCGACATGGAGGACAAGGGCGGGACGATGCGCCTCGGGCTCTACCCGGCCCGCCTGACCGCCGGCTCCAAGGCCGCCGCGGTGTACGGCCAGGAGGTGATCTATGAGCGTCATCGGCACCGCTTCGAGGTGAACAACCGCTACCGCCAGACCCTCGAGTCGGCGGGCCTCCTGCTCAGCGGTCAGAGCCCGGACGGACGGCTCGTCGAGATCGTCGAGCTCAAGGACCATCCATGGTTCGTGGCCAGCCAGTTCCATCCGGAGTTCAAGAGCCGGCCCGAACGGCCGCACCCACTGTTCGACGGGTTCGTCGAGGCATCGCTCGCGGTTCGCGACGGACGCGAGCCGGTGCTCCGGGCGCGGCCCGCCCAACCCGGCGACGAGTCGCGCGGGGCGCCGGTCATGGCCCCCGAGCGGAGCGAGGTCGGCGAGGAAGCGCCAATCTGACGGTCGCCAATCCTGGCCGATCCGGCGAGCGGCATCCGATCGGTCGTGATCGGCCAGACGTGGGACGGCGCGACGTCGTCGGACGGGGCGCCTTGCCGGCTCCATCCTCCTCTGGCGCGACCCGGATCTGCCCGGACCCGAGGTCAGCTACTGGCTGGGGCGCAGCTTCCGGGGACGCGGCACGGACGCGCGCGGTCGCGGACAGCTCGGGGTCGATTCGCGTCGTCGAGCACTGCGGGTTCGTCCGGATCGGCGAGGGTCACGGCCGGTCGGATGCATGCAACGAGACCGTTCGCGAGGTGATCCTGCGCCTCGACACGTGACCGAATCGAGGCTCGACGCAGGGACGGAGCCCGACGAGGTCAACGGGCCGGCGCCGAGCTGAAGGGTCTGGGCGATGTCGCGCTCGGCGATCGATCGAGGAGCACGGCGGTCGGGATCCGGATCCGGAACGTCGCCCCACCGCCCGGTCGATCCTCGTAGTCGATCCTGCCGCCGTGGGCCCTCGCGGCCGCCGCGGCCGTCGCGAGTCCGAGCCCGGTTCCGTCCGATCGGCTCCGCGCACGCGCCGCGAACGGAATGAACAGGACCGGCCGGACACTTGCGGCGACGCCGGGACCGCGATCGTGGACGGCAATCTCGAGGTGGCCGGACCGCCAGCCGGGTCCCGGGATCGCGCCGGCCGGGTGGCCCTCGGCGTCGGCGTCCGGCGATTCGTCGTGGACGAGGTCGGCGATCACGTCGATCGTGGATTGCTCGCTCGACTCGCGGATCGCGTTCGACAGGAGATTGACGAGCGCCTGCTCGAGGCGCACGCGATCGACGTTCACGACCTTGTCGGTCGACCTGACCGCGATCGACGTCCCACGCTCGCTCGTCAGCGGCTGGACGGCGGCGGTCGCCGCGGCGACGATCTCGCTCACCGCGACGGCTCGTCGGACGACCGCGCGTCCGCCCGCCTCCGCGGCCGCCAGCTCGAGCAGGTCGGCGGCGAGCGTGCTGAGTCGCACGGCATCGGCGTGTGCGACCTGGACGGCGGCGAGCAGTCCGGGCGCGTTCCCGGGGTCTCGTGCGGCGAGCTCGAGCTCCGTGCGCAGGGCCGAGATCGGCGTGCGCAGGTCGTGCGATGCGGCCGCGATGAACGCGCGTTCGCGACCGACGGACGCGGCGACGCGATCGAGCATCCCGTTCAGGGTGATTGTCAGCCGCCCGATCTCGTCGAGACGCACGGGCTCGGGCAGGCGTCGCTCGAGATCCCCCGCACCGATCATTGTCGTCTCGCGCCGAAGCTGCTCGACGGGACCGAGGGCCCGGCCGGACAGGAGCCAGCCGCCGACCAGTGATCCCGCGAACCCGGCCAGCCCGATCCCGACCAGGAGCAGGGCGAGGCTGTCCAGGGTGCGGTAGACCGCAACCAGCGAGCTGCCGACGACGATCGTCTGACCGTCGGGCGCCGGAGCTCCGAGGACCGCGAACGAGGCGCTCCCGAGCTCCTCTTCGATGGTCGTCGCGCCCAGCGGCGGACGGAGGCCGACGGGCACGTTCGGCGAATGCGAGGTCAGGGTTCCGCGGGGTCCGAAGATGGCGGTGAAGATGCCCGGCTGGGCGGGGTCGAGGCTCGTGACCGCTACCTTGAAGCCGCGATCCATGCCGGCCCGGACGTCGGCGGCCTGGACCCGGAGAGCCTCGTCGACTGAACCTCTCAGGACGGCGGAGGTGCTCAGCCAGATGAGCATTCCGAGGACGACGACCGTCGTTCCGAGGACGGCCCCGTACCACAGCGTCAGTCGGGTCCGGATTGCGAACGGGCGACGCACCTTCGCTTCAGCGCGCGTCCGGGACGCGATCGACGGCATCGGCGCTCACGATCCTGGCGCGCGCTTTGACGCCCTCGGCCGGGTCGGCCGAGCCGGGGCGCAGGACGTAGCCGATGCCGCGGACCGTTTCGATCCGCGGCCCGCCCGGAGTGACATGGAGCCGCTGACGGAGGTTCATCACGTACCAGTCCACGACATTGGACGTCCCGTCGTAGGCCCAGTCCCAGATGTGCTCGATGATCTCGGCCCGGGTGAGCACCTCGTCCGCGCGATGCATGAGCAGCTCGAGGAGCGCGAACTCGCGGACCGACAGGCCGATGGGACGGTCATCGAGGCGAACCATCCGCCGGGCCCGGTCCAGCTCCAGCCCGCCGACCCTGAGGACCGTCGGTCGCTGATGGCCCCCGCGCCGGACGAGCGCTCGGAGCCGCGCCGAGAGCTCGGTGAACGAGAACGGCTTCAGGAGGTAGTCGTCGGCCCCGACGTCGAGGCCGCGGACGCGATCGGGCACGGCGTCCCGAGCCGTGAGCATCAGGATCGGAGCCCATCGGCCGGCTGCCCGGAGCGCGGCGCACAGCGTGAAGCCGTCACCGTCCGGCAGGCCGATGTCGAGGACGATCGCGTCGTACTCGTTCTCGGTGGCAAGCCAGCGCGCGTCCTCTGCGGTCGCGCTCACGTCGACGGCGTAACCGTCCGCTCGCAGCCCTCGGCGGAGCTGGTCCGCCAGGCGCGCCTCGTCCTCGATGACCAGGAGTCTCATTGCCGACCTCGTCCTTCCGTGCACGTGCTCGGGGACATCGTCGCCGACGCAGGATGAGAGTCGGATGAGCGGCCGGTGAAGGTTGCGCAACTGGCGGCCCACGTTGATCACATGGCCGGCTCATCGTGGCCACAGTTGGCGGATCGCAGGCTGCGCCTCACAGATCGGGCCTTCGTCCCGATCACGATCGAGGACTGGACGCCGCCCGCCATGGGCAGCCAGACCGGTCCCGGAGGTGTTGTCATGCGACAGTTCGCGTTTCTCGGAGGCGCAGCCGCGGTCCTGTTCAGCGGCGCGGTCGTCCTCGCGGCAGCCGGCCCGACCCCGTCGCCGTCTGCGACCGCCCATCCAGCAGCCAGCCCGACGGCGTCGCCAACTCCACGCCCGTCGACTGCGCCCAAGGCAAGCACCACGCCGGCCGCGACGGGCCTGACGTCGACAACGGAGCCGTCGTTCAACGCCCAGATCCAGCCACTCCAGATCTCCGGCACCGCGACGATCACCGAAGCCACGGACGCGACGGGCTCGATGACCCTCCGGGTGACCGGTCTGCTCGACGCGCAGCACTGGAGCGTCGATGTCGACGGCGGAACGATCGCGCTCCCGAATGAGCGGCTCGAGATCGCCTCGAAGGCGGGCGTGGACGTCACGCGGCTTGCGACCGACACCGTCCGGATCCATCTGACGAAGACCGAGATGGCCGCATTCCTCAAGGCTCAGAAGGGAAGCGGGGTCGTCGCGGTCGTGTCCGACGGGAGCCGGGTCGGCTACGCGGAGTTCGCGGCCGGCTGATGTGCTAGACCACGCGCCCGACGCTCCATGAGCGGCGGTGGCGCCATCGGTCGCGGGCCGCGTCGACGTGACGCGGCCCGCGATCGGTGTCGCGTTCCCATGAGCTGCGTGCGATCGGGGCCGAGCGGGTCTGCGTCAGGCGCCCCGGGCCGGGGATCGGCTGGATGTTCGTCAGGTCCATCGGCGCGCCACACCGGTCGCACGTGGCGCGAAGCGTGCCCGCCCTGCCGCACTCGTGCATGAGCAGAAGCGGCGGTCCTGCAGCGTCGGCCGTCCAGTGGTCGCCCCAGGCCATCAGCGCCGCGATGACCGGGAACAGGTCCCGGCCCTTCTCGGTCAGCACGTACTCGTCGCGGGGTGGCCGTTCCTGGTACGGGCGGCGCTCCATGATCCCGGCGGCGACGAGTCCGTCGAGACGCGCCGCCATCGGCTCGAGGTCCTGTACCAGACGGCGATTGCGATCCGACTCCTGATCAGCGCGACCCTGATCGGGCTGTATGTCGAGACGAGCGATCCGTTCTTCCTCGTCGTCCTGACCGTCGTCGTCATCGGGATCGTCCTGACCGGGGCGAGCTACCTGCTCGACCGGCGCCGGGAGATCGCAGCCGCCTGAGCCAGCGCCGCGCGCCTGCGGCGCCCCGCGCGCCTGCGGCGCCCGATTCCCGTCTCAACAGTCGCCGAGGGACTCGTACGGCAGGTTCTCGGACCAGGAGGCCTGATCGCAGGGGCCATCCACGCACGGACGGCGCCTCGATTGGCGGGCATGCCTCTCGCCGGAGCCCAGAAGTCGACATACCAGTCCCCGGGTGAGTGCGCGGCCAGGTTTCGAGTGCGCGAACCGGCCAAGCCGCGGGCGGTCAAGCGCGTCGGGCGTAGACTCAGGCCTCTTACGCCACGACCGCCAGGAGCATCCGCATGAAGATCTTCCTCGACACCGCTGACATCAACGAGATCCGCCAGGTTGCCAAGTGGGGCGTCCTCGACGGGGTCACGACCAACCCGACTCTGTTCGCCAGGACGAGCGGATCGACCTACGAGGAGGTCCTCAAGGAGATCTGCACCATCACGAGCGGGCCCGTGTCGGCCGAGGTCGTTGCCGAGGACGTCGAGGGGATGCTCCGCGAGGGCCGGGCCTTCGCCAAGCTGGCCCCGAACATCGTCGTCAAGGTCCCGATGAGCGAGGAGGGTCTCGAGGCGATCTCGACGTTCGCCGACGAGGGGATCAAGACGAACTGCACGTTGATCTTCACGGCCAACCAGGGCCTCCTCGCCGCCAAGGCCGGCGCCTCGCTCCTGTCACCGTTCGTCGGCCGCCTCGACGACATCAACCAGGACGGGATGATCGTCATCCGCGAGCTCGTCGATATCGTGACGATCCACGACATCGAGACCGAGGTGCTGGCGGCCTCGATCCGGAACCCGCTCCACATGACCCAGGCGGCGCTCGCCGGCGCTCATGTCGCGACGCTCCCGTTCAAGGTCCTCCAGCAGATGGTCCACCACCCGCTCACGACGACCGGGATCATCCAGTTCCGGGCCGACTGGGAGAAGGCCCGGTCCGCGCTCGAGGCCGCCAACGCCAAGGCCTAGACGAAACGGGGCCGGCGCTTCGGGTCGAAGCCCGGAGGCAAAGCTGGTCGGGCCGGCCGGCTCAGGGGGTCGGCGAGGCCTCCGGAGAGGTCGACGGCGCGACCGATGCAGCCGGCGTGGAGCTCGCCGCGGCCGATGGGCTGGCCGGGGCCGCCGACGGCGGAGGCGCGGACGGCAGCGCGGATGCCGGCACGGTCGGCGAGGAGGTCGGATCGGGCGTCGGTGAGGAGGTCGGATCGGGCGTCGGCGTCGGAGCGATCGCCGGGACGCCGGGCCGGATCGGCACGAGGATCACGAACTTGCGGTACCACTCGGACGGGCCCTGGATCGGCGAGACAGAGCTCCGCGTGTAGCCGGGTGCGTAGCGGTCGTCGTACGGACTGTCCATCTCGCGGTACGCCTGGAACCGGAGGTGAAGCGTGCCCGACTTGAACGCCGCGTACGAGAGCTGCTTGTTGACCGCGCTGTCGGACCTCAGCGGATCGGACAGGTAGATCGAGCGGACGACGAACGCGTCGGACACCGCCGGGTCTTCGCCGTCGACGACGTAGCCGGTCATGACCTGGGCGTGGCGGCCCGCCCACGAGATGATCCCGACCGGCATCCCGAACGTGGCGATTGCCCGGACCGCCGCGTGGACCGCCGTATCGAAGGTGGCGTACTCGAGATCGTCGTAGACCCGCGACGCCGGGTCGGTCATCGCCTGTGGGCCCCAGCCGTAGTAGTTCAGGGCGTTCCGCCAGCCGTGGCCGTCCGATCCCGAGCCCACGATCGAGAGGGTGTCGTGACCACGCGCGAAATACAGGATCGAGGTCAGGTCGCGGAGGTTGGCCCGGTTCGGGTCGTTCTTGGTGCGCGTCGGCGTCCAGCGGAAGCCCGCGCCGCCCGTGTGGCGGTAGGCGATCGTGTTGAGCATGATCATCGTCGAGGCGGCCGTGCACGCGGAGCCGTATGGATCCTGGTACAGGAAAGCCGACGACACGTAGAGGTTCGCCGTCCACGTCTGGGCCGCGCTGACGGGTGTCGGAACGACCTGGGCGAAGAGCGCGAGGAGCCCGACGACGAGGGTGATCGCGCGTCGAAAGCCACCGGGGTGTCGGCGCCGGGCGGCCATGCCGAGTCGTTCGGTTTCCACTGGTTCAAGGACCCTAGCCGAAGATGGGGCGCCCGCCAAGTAGCTCTTGGTCATGGGCCGTGCCTGCAACGCATTTCGGGCGCCCAGCCCGGAGCGGCGCGGCGCCGTTCGAGCGTTATGATGATCGATGATCGATGACTTGGCCCATCGTCGCGGGCCGGTGCAGACCGGTGCAGACGTCCACGCTCCAGGAGGATCAGGCCCGTGGCAGCGACTGAGGAGATCCTCGGCCAGTTCCTCGGCGACGCGTCGTTCCCGGTGACCTGGGATGCCGAGGTCGAGAAGGGCTTCTTCTGGGTCTACGACGACCTCCACTGTCCGCACCCGGTCAGCCCGATGTTCTTCGACATCGGCGGCTGGTGGCTGAGCTGCGACCACATGTTCCGGCGCTTCGGCACGCCGTTCGCCGTCGATTGGCTGGCAAAGAACGTCAACGGCTACGTGTACACGACCGCGATCCCGGCCGACCCCGACCTCCGGATCGACGCGACCGAGTACAGCAGCCGGTACGGAGCCCGGGTGCCACGCGATCGGGCCTTCGCGTCGACGATGGGCGCCTATCTCGACACCGTCCTGCCGGCCTACGGCCGCGACTTCGCGAACTGGTGGCGGGATCGCCTGCGGCCGGAGATGGAGCGCAACTTCGCCTTCCTCGAGTCGCGCATGGACGCGGCCGACACGATGGATCTCGCCGACGCCGCGTGCCTCCTGGAGGACGCGATCGATATCCACGATCGCCATTGGAAGATCCATTGGATGCTCAACTTCGCCCAGCTGTCGGCGACCCTCGATCTGCGGTCCGTGATGGAGCGGGTGCGCGGCGGCGTCGACGAGGCGCTCCTGGGACGGCTCCAGAATTCCGCTTCGGACCGCAACTGGGACTCGATCGAGGCCCTCTGGCGAATGAAGAACGAGGTCCGCGACGATCCGCAGCTCCGGGCCGCGTTCGCGGCCGAGGCGGCCGCGGATATCGCTGCCGCGCTCCGCGAGTCCGAGCGTGGAGGGCGGTTCATCGGCGAACGGATCGAGCCCTACCAGCGCGAGTTCGGCTGGCACGCCGTCTGGAGCCACGAGTTCGTCTTCCCGACCGTCCGCGAGCAGCTGGAGCCGGTCCTCGAGCTCGTCCGCGGCTATCTCACGACCGACTACGACTTCCCGAGCGCGATCGAGGCGATGCGCCTCGACATCGAGGCCGCCTCCAGCGAGGTCCTCGACGGGCTCGCCGGGGATGATCTCCAGGCGATGCAGGCCGCCAACGCCGTCAACCTGCGGATGGCGCCGCTCACTCCCGACCATCACTTCTACATCGACCAGGGCGCCAATGCTCACCTCCGGCTCGTGCTCCTCCTCGTCGGACGGAGGCTTGTCGAGATCGAGCGGCTCGATCGGCCCGACGACGTGATGTTCCTGCGCTACAACGAGCTGCGCGGCCTGATCGGGAGCGCCTTTGCGCTCGATGCCCGATCCGTCGTCGTCGCCCGCCGCTCGGAGCGTGACGCCGCCGCGAAGGTCCATCCCCGCGATTGGGTCGGGACCGTCACGCCATCGCAGCTCGCCTTCCCGTATCTCGTGAACTGGGGCTACCCGGATCGATTCCACCAGCAGCAGTCCGACGATCAGCGCCTGATTGTCGGGCTCGGCGCCTCGGCCGGCGTCGTCGAGGGGATCGCCCGGGTCGTCGGGACCGTCGATGAGTTCGACCAGGTCCGCGACGGCGACATCCTCGTCTGCCAGATGACGAACCCGGCATGGGTCGTCCTGTTCACGAAGATCGCCGGGCTCGTCACGGACACCGGGGGGACGACCTCGCACCCGGCCGTCCTCGCCCGCGAGTTCGGGATCCCGGCGGTCATCGGCACGTCCGTCGCCACCCAGCGGATCGTCACCGGCGATCGGATCCGGATCGACGGCAGCGCAGGCCGGGTCGAGATCCTCCGACCCGACCCGACCGGCCCGACCGGCCCGGGGGCCACGCCCAACACGCCCGCCACGCCGGCAACGCCCGCCTCGGCGATCGGGCGCTAGGCCGACGCCGATGGCCGTCGCCCGCGTCCTCGCCCGGAGCGTCCTCGCCGATCAGGTCAAGGACCGCATCCTCGAGTCGATCCTCGATGGTGGCTACCCGCCGGATTCACGGATCGTCGAGACGAAGGTCGCGCGCGAGCTCGGGACCAGCCAGGCGCCAGTCCGCGAGGCGTTGCGCGGGCTCGAGGCGCTCGGGGTCGTGGAGATCACCCCGTTCCGTGGCGCCCGGGTCCGCCGTCCGTCGCGGCGCGAGATCATCGAGGCGTACGCGGTCCGCTCGGCGCTCGAGGCGCTGGCCGCCCGGCTCGCGGTCCCGCGCCTGAGCGACGCCGATCTGGCGGAGCTCGCCGGCCACCAGGACGCGATGCAGGCGGCGGCCCGGGCCGACGATGGCTACCTCCTCGCCCAAACCGACGCACGGTTCCACGGGCGGATCGTCGAGCTCGCCGACAATGGCACGCTGGAGCGGGCATGGCGGGCACTCGAGCCGTTCTCGCGGACCTACCTGACCCTCGCCGTGCCCGGCGCCGACCCGCAATGGTCGGCTGATCTCCACGCACCGATCCTGGCCGCGCTCCGGCGCCGTGACACCGACGCCGTCGTCAAGGCACTCCAGGACCACTTCACCGAGGTCAGCGACAACATGGCCAGGCGCTGGCCGGACGACGCCCCGCCCATGTCCACGACCCGCTCCCGAACTCGAAGGACGCCATGACCCCGACGCTGCAATTGTCCGAGGAGATGTCCGCCGGCCCTGCCCGGCTCCGGATCGATGTCCACGGCTCGACGCCGCTCGAGCACGTGCTCGACGACATGAGCTTCCTGAACTACCGCCTGGCCGATGTCCGGATCTCGCCCGAGGTCACTCTTGCCGAGCCGGACATCACCTGGGACCAGGACGGCCTGAAGGCGATCTCGTTCGACGGCGAGCGGATGCAGTTCCGCGGACCCTGGCCGGCCGGCCCGATCCAGAAGGTCATCGTCACGATGCTCGCCCTGCGGATGGAGGCGGTCGGCCACCACCCGTTCCACGCCTCGGCCGTCCGCTACCGGGACCGGACCATCCTGTTCCTCGGCGGGGAGTCGAACCATGGCAAGTCGATGGGCCAGATCGAGGCCTGCCGGCGCGGGGCGCTCCTCGTCTCGACCGAGACGACGGTCATCGACGAGACCGGCGTCGTCGTGGCCGGTTCGAAGGAGCCGTTCCTGAAGAAGCGGACCGAGGGAACCGAGCGCGCCGACAAGGCCGCGCCCGAGCGTGGCGTCCAGAAGTTCTGGGACGTGATGCCGACCTGGGACCTGTACCCCGATCCGAGCAACGTGGATGTCGTCGTCGTCCCGGCGATCGACGGCAACTTCGACCCGAGCTGCGCCGACATGATCCCGTTCGAGCGTCAGTTCCAGGCCTTCCACTCCCTCCAGAACTACTTCCTGCTCAACGAGCTCCTCGCGCCCGGCCTGCCGATGCCGATCGTCGACACGGACGCGCGGCGCCAGGCCCGGGCCGGATTCGCCGAGCGCTTCTCGGAGCGTCCGTTCTTCTTCGTTCGGGCGGCGACCCCGCAGGTCCTCCTCGACGAGGTCGACCGGGTGCTGGCCTGACCGGATGCGAGCCTTTGGGTACGAGCGACCGCCCGATCTGCCCCGCGCCATCGCCCTCCTGGCCGAGCACGGCCCGGACGCGCGCCTCCTGGCCGGCGGAACGGACCTCATCATCCGCCTGCGCGACGGGTCGATCCGGCCGCGGATCGTCGTCGATGTCAAGCGGATCGGCGAGCTCGACGACGACATTCGCGAGACCGAGGACGGGCTGACGATCGGCGCCCGGACGACGATGACGTCGATCGCGGCCGACGAGCGGATCCGGCGCGACTTCACGGCTCTCGCCGAGGCTGCGGCCGTTGTCGGGGCGGTCCAGATCCGCAACCGGGCGACGCTGGCCGGGAACATCTGCAACGCGTCGCCGGCGGCGGACACGGCGCCCGCGCTCCTCGTCTACGGGGCCCGGGTCGTCGTCGCGGGCCCCGCCGGCTCTCGCCGGATTCCGATCGACGCCCTGTTCATCCGGTCCGGCGTCACCACCCTCGCTCGCGACGAGCTCGTGACCGCGATCGAGCTGCCGCGACCGGCCGGACCGAGTGGCGCCGTCCATGTCCGGCGAACCCGCCGGCGCGGCCATGACCTCGCGGCCGTCACCCTCGCCTGCGCGATCGATGGGGCGGGCGTGACCCGGCTCGCCTACGGCAGCGTCGGCCCGCGGCCGGTCCTCGCCGACGACGACACCGGGCTGCTCGCGGACCGCGACGCACCCGATGACGTCAAGGCCGACCTCCTCGACCGCCTGTTCGCCGCTGCCCGCCCGTCGCCGACGTCCATGCGGGCGAGCCCCGACTACCGCCGCGCGATGCTCAGGGTCCTCGGGCTGCGCGCCGTCCACACCGCGATCGAGCGACTCGCCGGCGCGGGAGCACACCGGTGACGACGATCCGGATCGACCTGACGGTCAACGGGCGCCCCCGATCGGCGGACGTGGCGGCGCATCACACGCTCCTCGAGTCGCTCCGGGACGACCTCGG
>JANMCU010000049.1:0-24636 GCA_031361415.1 Chloroflexota bacterium
TCTCCCGATCGCGGTTCGCGGCGGCGGCCACAGCGTCGCCGGTCACGGCATTGCCGACGGCGCGCTCGTCGTCTCGCTCGCGGGGATGCGCGGGGTGCGGATCGATCCCGAGCTGCGGCTCGGCCACGTCGGGGGCGGCGCGCAGTGGAACGACATCGACGCAGCCGCGTTCGACCACGGGCTCGCTGTTCCCGGTGGGACGTTCGGCGATACCGGCGTCGGCGGTCTGACGCTCGGCGGCGGGATCGGCTGGCTGATGCCGGTGGCGGGGCTGACGTGCGACAACCTGATCGAGGCCGAGGTCGTGACGGCGGATGGCTCGGTCGTCATCGCCGGGCCGGGTGGCGACGAGGAGCTGCTCTGGGCGCTGCGCGGCGGGGGCGGCAACTTCGGGGTTGTCACCCGCTTCACCTACCGTCTGACCCCGATCGGGCCGATGTTCGGCGGTCCGATCCGTTACGCCGCATCGGCCGCGGCGGAGGTCCTCGCCCGCCTCGTGGCGATCGTCGCCGACCATCCGACCGCGATGCTCCCCACGATCTCGGTCCGGCACGACCCGGAGGTCGGAGACGTGATCGGCTTCCTCGTCGGGATCGTCGACGGCAGCGATCCTGCGCCCATCGTCGCCGAGCTGCGGCGCGACCTGCCGGTCATCTCGTCCGATCTGGGGCCGCGGACGTACCTCGAGCTCCAGGCCGAGAGCGGGATCATGCCGTTCGGCCTGCGCAACTACTGGAAGGGCCATTTCCTGCGCGACCTCGACGGGCCGACCCTCGAGGCCCTGGTTGAGGCCTGCGCCGCACCCGATGCGATCGGCGCCTCATTCGTCCTGATCGAGGGCCTCGTCGGGGCCGGCCGGACCGAGCCTGCCGGTGGTGCGGCGTTCGGGCAGCGGGCGGGCCGCTGGAACGCGAGCGCCCTCGCGATCTGGGAGTCGCCGGACGACGACGAGATGGCGATTGGCTGGGCGCGCCGCGTCGCCGACCTGCTGGCGCCGTCGTCGATGTCAGGCGGCGGGTATATCAACTACTCGTCGGCCGACGAGTCGGCGGAGCGAGTCGTCGCCGCATACGGCGCGGAGCGCTGGGAACGCCTCGTGGCGGTCAAGCGACGCCACGACCCGACCAACATGTTCCGGTTCAACCACAACATTCGGTCCTCGTGAGCGTGCACCGGCTCTCCGAGGCCTGAGGCCGAGCTCCGCGAAGTCATCAGTCCGAGGACGCCTCGTCGGCCGCGATGTCGCGGGCCTCGAGTCCGCCACCGGGCCGGCTGACGAGCTGACGAACCCGCAGCTCGGCCTCTCCGAGGAGCTTCTCGCAGTGGCGTTGGAGCGCGACCGCTCGTTCGGTCCGCGCGATCGTATCCTCGAGCGCCAGGCCGCCGGCCTCGAGCTCCGCGACGGCCGCCCGCAGCTCGGCGAAGGCGTCGTCGAACGACAGGGTGGCGATCGTCGGGTCGGGCGCGCGTGCCGTGGAGCCCGATTCGGCGTCGGTTACGGCCTGATCAGCGGTCATCGTGCTCCTCAGGGCGGTCCAGCCAGCGGGTGATCCGGCCGGAGACGAGCATACCAACGCCCAGTCCGACGGCGAGGACCGCGATGGCGACCCCGACGACGAGAGCGAGCTCGATCACCGCTCGGCCGCCGTCGCGGGCAGGTCGCCGCCGGCGAGCCGGAGCGTCAGCGCCGTCCCGACCGGCGCCTCGGCGGGAGTGCGCAGGATTCGCTCGTCGACCACGCGGCGGACGATCGCGTAGCCGCGTTCCAGGGTCGCCTGTGGATCGAGGACGGCGAGCGCAGAAGTCGCAGAGTCGAGGGTCGAGCGAGCGGTCGCGAGCCGGGCCAGGAGCGGGCGTGGCGCCGCCGAAGCCGCGGCCTCGAGGCCGGATCGACGACGAGCGATCGCGCCGTCGGCGACGCGGACGGCGCGGTCGAGGAGCAGCCCCACCCGCTCTCGGTCCGCCGCGAGCTGGGCGCGCGGGTCGAGCCGGTCGAGGGCGCGACGTTCGGCCGCCAGCTCGCGCCGGGTCGATTCGAGGGTCCGGCCGACGGCCGCGGCCGTCCGCTCCCCTGCCCTGCGGAACGCCGCCATCCAGTCCGCCCGGTCCGGAACGACGAGCTCGGCGGCCGCCGACGGCGTTGCTGCCCGGATGTCGGCGGCGAAGTCGGCCAGCGTGACGTCGACTTCGTGCCCGACGCCGCAGACGACCGGCAACGGGTGACCGACCACCGCCCGAACGACCCGCTCGTCGTTGAACGACCAGAGGTCCTCGAGCGAGCCGCCGCCCCGGGCGAGGATCGTGAGCTGGGGCACATCCTCCGGCCGGCCCTCTCGGGCTGCCGCGGCGACCCAGCGCTCGAGCCGGCCAAATGCCCGGACGATGCTCTCGGGGGCGTCCTCGCCCTGGACCGTGCAGGGGACGAGCAGGACCGAGGTCATCGGCCAGCGCCGGGTCAGGACCGTCGCGATGTCGTGCCAGACGACGCCGGTCGGGCTGGTGATCACCGCGATCGTCGTCGGCCGGGGCGGCAGCGGCCGTTTGCGCGACTGGTCGAACAGGCCCTCGGCGGACAGCCTGGCCTTGAGCGCCTCGAACCGGATCGCGAGATCGCCGAAGCCTGCCGGCTGGATCGATTCGACGTAGAGCTGGACCGCGCCCTGCTGCTCGAACAGGTCGATCCGGCCGTGGACGACGATCCGGAGGCCGGCCTGGGGCTGAAAGGCGGATCGGGCGCGATCGTCACTGAACCAGACGCAGTTGAGCGTGCTCCGGGCGTCCTTGAGCGTGAAGTAGGCATGGCCGGCGCTGCTGACGGTCACCCGCCCCACCTCGCCCTCGACCCAGACGTCGGTCAGGCGCGGATCCGCCCGGACGGCCTCGCGGATCGCCCGCGCGACCTCGCTGACGCCGAGGATCCGAAGACCGAACGTTCCGGGTGGCGCGCTGACCGTGGTGGGCGCAGGCGTGTCCACATTGGTCCCAGTCGCGGCGCGCGTCCCCGGGTCGGCGACGGAATCCCAGCCCGGTAGCAACCCGTCCGAACGGTCGACGTTCGTCATCACGCCATCATCGCCGGTCGACGAGGAACGGGTTGGATTCGGACGCGCAGGGCGTCGCGGCCACGACCTGGCCCCCGCCTCCCTCGCGGGCAGGGTCGTGGTTCATGCGCCGAACGCGTCAAACGACGAACGTCGGCTCACGTAAGCGCTCGGCACGCGCAATTCAGCGGTTCCTTCGACATTTGCCGCGCCGGGCGCATCGACTGGCGTCGGCACGCGACGTCAGCCGTCGTTTGCCCCACTCGACACAAGACGACAGGCTCTTCAGACCCGGGTCTGGTACTCCCCGGTCCGCGTGTCGACCCGGATCGTGTCGCCCTCCTCGACGAAGATCGGGACGGTCACGACCAGGCCCGTTTCGGTCGTTGCCGGCTTGCGCGCGCCGGTCTGGGTGTCACCCGCGAAACCCGGCTCCGTTTCGGCCACGACGAGATCGACGGTCACCGGCAGCTCGACCCCGATCGTCTCCCCCTGATAGCTCGTCCGATCGAGCGTCATTCCGTCCTTCATGTACTGGGCGGTGTCGCCGAGCTGCTCGCTCGAGAGCAGGAACTGGTCGTAGGTGTCGTTGTCCATGAAGTGGTAGTCGTTGCCGTCCTTGTACAGGAACTGGACGGGGCGCTTCTCCATCGAGGCGCGCGGCCACTTCGTCCCGGCCTGGAAGCTCCGCTCGACCGTCTGGCCGCGCTTGATGTTGCGGAGCGTGATCCGGACCTGGGCCGAGCCGCGGCCCATCTTGATGTGGTGGTAGTCGAGGATCTGCCAGAGCTCGCCGTCGAGCTCGATCGCGACACCCTTCTTCAGTTCACCGGTGCTGATCATGTCGTGAGGGGCTCCTGGGGCGGCCGGCCGGCGCCGAGTGGGGCGCACCGAAACCGGCGAGTCGGTTCGCAATGTTCGGGCGCCGATTGTAGACCTCGGGCCACTGGCTTCGCGGAGCCCAGCCCGAGACATCGATGAGCGAACACCTGCCCAAAGGAGGGAGCCCGCTCAATCGACCCCGACGACCAGCACCTCGCGCGGGAACTGAGTCAGCCGCTCCACACGACGCGCCCCGGCGTCGAGCAGCACGAGATCCTCGATCCGGACGCCGGTCTCACCTTCAAGATAGATCCCGGGCTCGACCGAGAAGACCGTCGGCGACGGGAGCGGGCTGTCGAGCGCGGCGGCGGCGAGCGACGGCAGCTCGTGCGTCTGGAGCCCGATCCCGTGGCCCAGGCCGTGGCCGTAGGCCGGCCAGCGGCCGTCGCCCTCGATGACCCGCCGGGCGATCTCGTCGAGGTCGCGTCCGGACGGCAGCCCGAGATCGCCGTCGACACATGCCTCGATCTGGGCGATCGCGGCCGCCTGGGCCCGAGCGACGAGCTGGTAGACCGCGAGGTCCCGCTCCGTGGGCTCCCCGACGAACAGGGTCCGGGTCATGTCGCTCCGATATCCGCCGACCTGGGCGCCGAAGTCGAACAGGACGACCGCGCCCGCTCGGACCGCGGCGTGCGACGGCGCGCCATGCGGCAGGGCAGCGTTCGGGCCGACGAGACAGGCGGGCTCGAAGGCGATCGCCTCGGCGCCACCGGTCCGGATCCGCCATTCGAGCTCGAGGACGAGCCCGTGCTCGGTCGCACCGGGTTGGATCTTCGGCACGAGCGCCGCCAGCGCCCGGTCGGCGACGGCGCACGCGGCCGCCACGCGTTCGAGCTCGGACGGCTCCTTGACGGCCCGATCCTCCTCGACCCAGCCCTCGATCGGAACGAGCTCGACATCGGGCGCGGCCGCCTCCAGCCGGCGCCAGGTGGCATACGGCACGAGGGCGGCCTCCACCCCGACCCGTCGCGCGCCAACCGACCCGGCCAGCGACTCCCACGCGGCGGCGAGGTTGCGCGGCGCGTCAACGATTCGGGCGTCCGTCGCTTCGCGGGCCGCCTGGATCACGTAGCGCGAGTCGGCCAGGACGACGACCTCCTCGGCGCCGACGAGGAACCGGCCGGAGCTGCCCGCGACCTTTTCCTCGCCGTCGGCCAGGTTGAAGCCGGTCAGATAGCGCATGTGCTCGCGGCGAATCCCGAAGTAGGCGTCGATGCCCGCCGCCGCGAACCGGGCGCGAAGGCGGGCGAGCCGGGACGACCGGGCTGTCGTGTCCGCCTCCACCCAGCGCGCGAGATCGGCGGCGGTCGGCGGCGGCGCGAAATCGGCCGGCTCAGGCAGGCCGGCTCGCGTCCGACCGCCGGCCGTCATTTCGCGCCGTACTTCTGCACGTTCTTCTGATGCTCGGCGAGCGTCTTCGCGTAGACGGTGTCGCCGGATCCGTCGGCCTTGGCCAGGAAGAAGAGGTATCCGGTCTTCGTGTTCGGGGCGAGCGCTGCGTCGATCGACGCGATCGTCGGCGTGTCGATCGGGCCCGGAATCAGGCCGGCACTCGTGTAGGTGTTGTATCCCGCGAGGTCGGCCGGCAACTGAGCCGGCAGCTGGTAGCCCTTGGGCAGCGAGTCCCAGAAGCCCCAGATCTTCCAGCTGGCGATGTCCATCTCGGCCAGCTTGATCGTGTCGTGAACGAAGAAGATCGTCGGATCGGATTCCAGGCGTCCAGTGACCCAGAGCTTCGGGTTCAGGCGGTTCTGATAGACGCCGGCGATCAGCGGCCGGTCGACATCGTGAACGGCTTCCTGCTCGACGATGGAGGCGAGGCTGAGGACCTGATAGAAGGTCAGCTTGCGGGTGGCCGGGACGTTCATCCGGTCGCCGATCGCGTGCTGGAACCCATCCAGCATGTCGCGGACCAGCTCCTCGGCAGTCGTGTCCGGCAGGACGTTGTATGTGGCCGGCCAGAGGAACCCCTCGAGCGACGCGCCCTTCGGCAGGACGACAGCCAGCCACGGGTAGTCGGCGAGGAGCTTCGCGGTCGGGTGCTTGGCGAGCTGGTAGAAGTCCGCCGGGTTCATGCTGAGCCCGGCGATCGTCTCGAGCTTGGCCGTGATCTGCTCGAGCCGCAGGCCGGTGCGCAGGGCGATCGTCACGTACTGGACCTGCTGAGGCTTCAGGAGCGTATCGACCACCTGCTGAGGCGTCATCGACTTGCGCAGGATGAACGAACCGGCGGCCAGCTGCTGGGTCAGGCCCTGGTCGGTCGCAAGGAAGATGAACGCACGTCGATCGGCCAGGAATCCGCCGTCCTGGAGGCGAGCGGCGATCGTCGAGGCGCTCTCGCCCGGCTGGACCTGGAACGAGACCTGCGTCGTATCGGTTGAGGCCGGATCCGTCAGCTTCGAACCGAGATCCTCGCGAACCAGATCCTTGACGAACGGCATGCCGAGCGCCGCCGGATTATCGGTCGCCCAGCCGACGACCGCCTGCCGGACCAGCGGGCGGAGGGCGGTGACCAGCAGGAGGAGGACCAACCCACCGAGGACCACGGCGAACAGCAGGAACTTGATCACGCCCGGGACGCCCCGGCGCCGGCGCCCATCGTTCCAGCCGTTCGAACCGCCGCCGTTGCGGCCGCCGCCGCGACGGGTGTCCGGCGGGTATTCCGGCTGCCAGCCCTCGTCGTACGCGCCGGGATCGGCGGGACGGGCCTGGGAGCGCTCGCGGGCTCGGCCCCCCGAGCGGATCGTCATCGACTGGCCTCCGTATCTGGGATCGGATCGGCGGCTCGTGCATCGAGCTCGTCCTGGAGGATCACCGCGGCAGCCTCGCGGTCGACGCGCGCCCGGTGGGCATCGCGCTGGGTCTTGCTCGGCGGGCCGCCGGAACGGCCGCGCTTCATCGGGCCGACGCGCCCTTCGGCGACATGACTGCTCAGGCGCTCGTCACGATAGCGGACCTGGACGTCGTCGATGCCCGGACGGATCGCGTCGACCCAGTCGCGGGTGATCCGGGCCTGGGCCCCTTCCTGACCGGCCGCCTCGAGCGGCAGTCCGACGACGATTTCCGTCGCCCCCTGCTCGACGACAAGGCGGGCGATCGCGGCGGCATCGGCCTCGAAGGTCGCGCCACGGCGGAGCGTGGTCAAGGGCATCGCGATGCCATCAGTGTCGGCCACCGCGACGCCGATTCGCTTCTGACCGAGGTCGAGCCCGAGGACGCGGGTCACGGAGCCCCCGAGCCGGTGACGACCGACGCCCGCGCTGACGGCGAGCTGGCCGGTCCGCCCGTCGGGCGCGGCGACGATGATGGCCGCGGGCTGGGGGCCGTGCTCGGACCGGCGGTCACGCCGTCGTCGACGGTCACTGACAGCCGCGCGTCGACACCGGTGACGGTCGAGACCCAGACCGGCCAGAGGGTCACCGTTGCGCTGCCGAACGGGACGAGGGCGGCCCGGGCATCGGCCGCGGTCTTGCCCTTCACGAGCGACCGGATCGCGTTCGCATCGACGATGGTCACGGCGGTCGCGCGGGCGGACGCCTGGAACGTCACCGAGCCGTCCTCACCGACGGTGCCCTCGCCGACATCGATCGCGACCGAGCCATCCACCAGGCGATGCTTGGCATCGACCTGCGCAGCCAGGGCTGCCTCGGCGAGCGTCCGGACCGGTCGCGGATCGACCGCGATGACCGTGCCCGCGGCGCTCAACGTGAGGTCGAACGTGCCGATGGGCTGACCGACGAGCGTCTTCGGGTCAGGGGCTGGGGTCGCGCTGCCGAGCGTCGCGGTGGCGGGGAACAAGGTCGTATCCGGCGGCGCGCCCGCTCCGGCCGCGATCGACTGGCGAAAGGCGTCCTCGAGACCTTGCTGGAGGTCCGCGACGGCTTTGTCGACCTCGGCCTTCGTGACCTGCGGGGTCTCGATGTGGGTCCCCCCGATCGTCGGGTTCGGGTTCGCGACTGCCAGGAACAAGGGGCTCTCGCCGGCCGGGACGACCCGGATCGCGTTGGCCGGGACATTGCCGGCCTTGCCCGGTGTGACGGCCTGGACCTGGACCGACGCCTCGGATGGGACGGTCGTCGAGGGCGGGGTGAAGGCCGCGCGCGGGACGACGAGGGTCGCGAGCGTCCGGAACTGAATGCCGCCCTCGGTCGAGACGATGCTGCCTGAGGCGACCGTGTTGCTCGCGGTCGGGTCGTAGTTGGTGAAGGTCACCGAGCCGGCGGCGGGCGTCTCGTTGACCTTGGTCCCGACCGTGGTGAACGTGCGGGTTGCCTGGACGGGGACATCGACACGGACCGCCGGAACGACATTGGCAGTCGGATCGACGGCGGTCGCGGCCGGATCGGCGGAGACCGTCAGCACGATCGGCCCGATCGCGTCGCGGCGCGGAGTCAGCGCGACTGTTGCCGACGGAAGGAACAGGTATGCGCCGACGGCGAGGACGATCACGGCGAGGCCGGCGAGCCCGAGCGCGGCGATCAGGGGTCCGCGGCTGCGACCGGGCGGCCGCTCGTCGGTCCCGGTGTCGGTCCCGGCCTCGGCCAGGCTGGTCGCGGCGTCGACGGGTCGCACCGGCGGCCGACCGGCACCGGCAATGGGCTCGGACGGCGCCCAGATGGTCGTCGTGGATTCGACGGGCACGGGCCGTTTCGGGCGCTGCGACTTGCGGGACGGGACTGGACTGGCTGGAGTACCGGGATCCGGCGTGGCGGGCAGCCCGGCCGAGGCCGGGCCGATCGCGGCAATCGTCTCGCTCGCGACGAGGGCGCCGGCCACCGGGCCGGCGCCGGCCGCAAGCCCCTCGTCGGCGGACGTTGGATCGGGGGTGTCCGCGGGCCGAGCGATGGCGGCCTCGTACTCGGGCACGGTCCCGAACACGGGCAGCCCGGCGGATGCGGCCAGCGAGCGCGCGGCAGCGTCTCCGGACACGATCGACAGCCGTCGGTTGTTGATCACGGCCTCTCGCGACAGCAGCCGGAAGTTCATCCGGGAGGTGGCGATCCGCGAGCCGTACGGGACGACGAGCGCGACCTTCGTCCCTGGAGCCGATCGGATTCGCTGCGCCGCCGACGTGATCTCGTCGTCGACGTCGAGATAGACGATGCCTTCAGCCATGCCGACCGAACCCTAGACCTTCATCGCGCGGAGGACCCGCCGGAGGGCGGCGTCGAGCGGGGCCTCGGTCGTCTGGAGCTCGATGGCCTGGTAGGCCAGCCCGAGCGGCGTGACGTCCTGCTGGTCGACGAGCAGGTCGGTCGCGTCGGTGATCGTCTCGATCAGGCTGGGGCTCATCACCGTGACCTCGGGCGGCCGCGCGAACGACAGCCGCTTCCAGAACCGTTCCGCCCGGAGCGCCGCCTCGATCTCGGGCAGTCTCGACCCGCCGCCACACAGGTAGATCCGGCCCGGCAGGAGGTCGCCGCCGCCGAGCTCCTCCATGACCAGCTCGACCCCGGCCGCCCAGACTTCGACGTCCTCGCCGATGATCGCGCCGATCTCCTCGCGCCGATCGACCGCAAGGCCGCGGGCGTAGTCGACCTTGGCGGACTCGGCCCGGGGGAACGGCAGCTCGAGCCGATCGGCCAGGCTTTTCGTGAACGCCCGGCCGCCGAGGGCGAACATTCGCGTGCCCTCGATCCCGCCCTGGCGGACGAGCGCAACATCGGTCGTTCCGCCGCCGACATCGACGAACAGCGCGCCCGCCTGGCGGATATGGTCGGACCCGAGGACCCGCGCGACGGCGTACGGCTCGGCCACGATCTCGAGCAGCTCGAGGTCGAGCTGTGAGGCGACCGACTGGAGAGCGCCAAGATGGACGAGCGGTGCGAACGCGTTGAAGATCCCGATCTTGACGTGCCGGCCCTGGAAGCCGACCGGATTGGACAGGGCGTAGCCGTCGATCGAGGCGCCGACGATCGCGGCGTGGACGAGCCGGACGTCGACGTTCGGCAGCCCGGTCTCCCATGTGATCGAGCGCTCCGCCTCGCGCAGGGCTTCGTGCTGGACCGTGTCGATCAGCTTCTGGAGCTCGGCCTCGGTGATCGGCGCGTCGGGTCGCTTTCGCTCCTGGCTGCTGTTCGTCGTGAACCCCTTGACGAGCTCGCCGGCAATCCCGATCACGACCTGGCTTGGTCGGAAGCCGGCCATCTCCTCGGCCTCCTGGAGCGCGACCGAGCAGTTGTCGACGACCGCGGCGATGTCGGCCACGGTCCCCGACGACATGTGGCTCAGGCCCTGGCGCTTGCGGCCGACGCCGCGGACCGTGCCATGCCCGTCGTCGCCGATTTCGAAGACGAGGGCCTTCGCGAACTCGGTCCCGATGTCGAGGGCGGTGCACGCGGCAAGCGCGTCGCCGTCGTCGTGCTGCCAGAGCCGGCGGAGGAACGCCACGCTCAGAGGATCCCGGGTGCCGGCAGCCGCCCGCCGACGACGTAGCGCCAGATCCGGACGAGGTAGAGCACGACAAACAGGCCGATGAGGCCCAGCCAATCGCGCAGGGAAAGCTCGTCCGGACCACGGCCAGTGGCCGTCCCGAAGTGCAGGGCAACCGTAATCGCGACGAGGATCATGGCGCCTCCGCCGATCATCCCGGGCCAGCCGATCCGTGCCAGCTCGCGGCCGCCGGCCATGACGATCGCACCGCCGAGGAAGAACCACAGCCCGACGACGACGCCCGCGACCGGGCCGAGCCAGATCATCGCGGGCCTTCCAGCTCCCGATGGGTCGCCCGCGGGGGCGGCGATCCAGCTCCAGGCGATCAGGCCGAGATCGACGATCGCGCCGACGACCCCGGCGGCGCGCACCCGGGACGCCTGGACCGGCGCAATCGGTCGGAACAGGCCGTCGAGGCCGATGGCGGCCACAAGCAGCGCGAGGTCGAGCGCGACGAAGAGGGCCAATACGGCCACGATGACCGCAGCCTCCGAGCTGTCCGGCCAGACCCGGACGACGATGAATTGGAGCGGCGCCATGATGGCGACGAGGAGCGCCGCCCAGCCCCCGACCTGGAGCCGTCGGTCGACGGTCACAGGGCGGCGTCGAGTCGGGATCGGATGAGATCGGCGATTCGGGTGAGGGCCGCTGGCAGCCCCTCGCGCCGGGATCCCTTTGCCTGGGCCATCTCGGGGCGCCCGCCGCCGCGGCCGTCGATCGCCCCGACCGCCTCGCGGACCAGGTCGCCCGCCGCGATCCCCCGGCCGACGAGATCGTCACTGACCGTCACGAACAGCTGCGGCTCTTCAGCGTCGAGGCCGAACGCGATGACCCCCGACGGGAAGATGCCCCGCAGGTCCTTGGCCGCGCCCTTCATCGCCTCGATCGATTCGTACGGCCCCGCGAACGTGACGAGCCGGACGCCCGGCGCGACCTCCTCGGCCCGAGCCGCAAGGTCCGCAGACTTCGGCAGCGCACCGCTCGCCGCAGCCCCGGCCCGGAGCCGGCGCTTCGTCTCGCGCAGATCGTCCTGGAGGGCACGGATGCGATCCGGGAGGGCGTCGACCGTCTGGGCGCCGGCCGCCTCGGTCGCCGCCGCGAGCGCGTCGGTGCGCGACCGCAGGTATGCGTCCGCGCCCGCGCCGGTGAGCGCCTCGATCCGACGCATTCCCGAGCCGATGCTCCGCTCGCCGGTGATCACGAAGCTGCCGACCTGGCCGGAGGCACGGCAATGGGTCCCGCCGCACAGCTCGTGGCTGAAGCCCTCGATGCGGACGGTCCGAACGGTCTCGCCGTACTTCTCGTCGAAGAACGCGTCGGCGCCGGCGTCGATCGCCTGCTGCATCGTCATGAACGATGGGGTGACCGTCCGGTCGTCGCGGATCACGGCCCGGACCTCGTCCTCGATCGCCCGGATCTCCTCGGTCGTGAGCGGCCGGTCGGACGGGAAGTCGAATCGGAGATCGTCGGGCGTGACCAGCGAGCCGGCCTGCCGTGCCGCCTCGCCGACGACGTTCCGGAGTGCGCGGTGGAGGAGGTGCGTGCCGGTGTGGTTGCGCATCGTGTGGGCGCGCCGATCAGGATCGACGGTCGCGTCGACGGTCTCGCCGATTCGCAGCCGGCCATGCAGGTTGCCGCGCAGCACGATGAGCCCGCCGACCGGCCGCTGGGTGTCCTCGACGCTGAAGACCGGCGATCCCCCGCCCTCTTCGCGGAGCTCGCCGCGATCGCCGACCTGGCCGCCGCCCTCGGCGTAGAACGGGCTGCGATCGAGGACGACCTCGGCTGTGCCCTGGCCGGTCAGCTCCTTGAACTCGATCCCGTCGCGTACGATGGCGACGACCGTGCCGGTCGCCGACGTCGTCTCGTAGCCGAGGAACTCCGTGTCGCCGGCACGAGCCTGGATCGACTGGAAGAGCGAGGTCAACTCGGCGTGCTTCGCGAGCTCGGCCTTCTTGCCCGACCGGCTCCGCTCCCGCTGCTCGGCGAGGGCGACATCGAAGCCGGCCCGGTCGACCGCCACGCCGTGTTCCGCGGCGAGCTCGATCGTTAGGTCGATCGGGAAGCCGAACGTATCGTGGAGCCGGAAGGCAAGGTCACCGGGAACGCGCGGTGCATCCGCGGGCAGATCCTCTGCCCGTCGCCCGATCACCCGCTCCGCGCCGGGAGCGAGGCCGGCCAGGGCCGCCTCGAGCTGGCCGGTACCGGCGTCCAGGGTCCGGGCGAACTGTGCCTCCTCGCGCTCGATCGCGGCGAGGATCGCGTCGTGGCGCTCGACGATGTTCGGATACGCCTCGCCCATCACCTCGATCACGACCCGGCCGAGATCGGCCATGAACGGCTCCCGCCGGCCGAGGATCCGACCGTGCCGGACGGCGCGCCGGACGATCCGGCGGAGGACGTAGCCGCGTCCCTCGTTGGAGGGGAGCACGCCGTCGGCGATCAGGAACACGATCGCCCGGGCGTGGTCCGCGATCACCTGGTAGCTGAATCGCTCTGCCTCGAACGCGGCCGGATCGTGGCCCGTCAGCTCGCGCATCCGGGCGTGGATCGGCAGGAAGAGGTCCGTGTCGAAGTTGCTAGGGACCTGCTGGAGGACGCTCGCCAGCCGCTCCAGGCTCATCCCGGTGTCGACGCTCGTGAACGGCAGCGGGACCCGGCCCGACGGTCGCTGGTCGAACTCCATGAAGACGAGGTTCCAGATCTCGAGCCAGCGCGGGCAGTTCTCCGAGTGATCCGGAATGCACTCCGGGCCCTCCGACAGGTGGGCGCCACGATCGAAGTGGATCTCGCTGCACGGCCCACACGGCCCGGTGTCGGCCATCCGCCAGAAGTTGTTGTCATCACCCGCATCCACGTCGCCCCACACGGCCATCCGCTCGGGTGGCAGGCCGATCTCGTCCCGCCAGACCGCCCGGGCGACCTCGTCGTCCTTGTAGGTCGTCGCCGCGAGGCGCTCGCCAGGGATCCCCATGTCGCGGGTCAGGAAGTCCCAGGCAAAGTGGATCGCGTCGCGCTTGAAGTAGTCCCCGAAGCTCCAATTGCCGAGCATCTCGAAGAACGTGTTGTGGCGCGACGTCCGGCCGACCTCCTCGAAGTCGTTGTGCTTGCCGGCGACGCGCAGGACCCGCTGATAGTCGACCGCGCGCTTGTAGCTGCGCGTCTCGGACCCGGTCAGGACCTCCTTGAACTGGACCATTCCGGAGTTCGTGAAGAGGAGCGTCGAGTCGCCGGCCGGGACGAGGCTCGCGCTCGCCACGGGCATGTGGCCGCGCTCCGCGAAGAACTCGACGAAGCGTCGGCGGATCTCTGCAGCGGGCAGCGGCTTGATCCGAGGATCGAGCTCGGTGACGGGGGGCGACACGGCCGCAATGGTACCGAACGGGCCGACCAATCGAACCGTCCCGGACCCGCCGCCGCCGCCCGGGCCGGGCGACCTCGCTGCCGATCGAGCCGCAGGCTCAAGGCGACCGCGCTGTCTTGTCCACCTCAACCGGCGGAGGCGGACCCGGCCGGCCCCGCGACGGGAACCAGCTCGACGAGCGAGATCGACGGCATCGGCAGGGCGAATTCGAGACTCAGCCGGCCGTCGCCCTCGACCTCAACGGTGCGCTCAGGCTCGAGCTCGTCGAGCTGATCGGCGGCCGCGAGGCGCGCCCAGCCCGCGTCGTCCGGCCAGTCGCGGTCGTCCCAGTGGCGTCCGATGTTCGAGTGAGTCGCATCCACCCGGCGATGGCGGATGAGGACGGCGCCCGGCGCGAGGCCGTCGACTTTCAACCGGACCGTCCGGTCGAGCAGCGGATCGCCCGCCGCCTTCGTCTGGTCGAGGGTGCCGTTCCAGGCGGCGATCGCGATCCGGCCGTCGTCGGCCCGCGTCGCCCAGGCCTCGACCAGACCGGTGGCGCCGTCGCCCTCGAGGCTCGACTGAATCTCGGTGTCGCCGAGCAGCTCGAGCACCCGGATCGCCCAGAAGCGCGGCTTGCGGAGGTTGCCGACAGTCAGCAGGCCGAACCCGCCGTGGAACAGCCGAGTCGGCTCGCCGAGCTCGACGAAATGGTCGGACGCGACCCAGTACGCCAGCGACTCGAGCCGGCCGGCGGCGGACCGCATCCCGCGACAGACGAGCGGCGCTCCCCAGACGCTGTCATTGATCGGCGAGCCGTGGACCGGCGACACGCCCCACTCGGTCCAGTAGAGCGGCAGCTCGGGCCGTCCCGCCCGGGCGGTGATCGGGTGAAGGTCGAGCGGCGGCAGGCCGTAGGTATGGGTGCTGATGAAGTCGACCGGCACGTCCGCCGCCGCGGCATGGGCGAGCAGATCGTCGACCCAGCCGACCGCGGCCGTCGCAGGCCCGCCGACCTGGATCCCGGGATCGACCGCCTTGATCGCCCGGACCGTGGCGTCGTAGAGGTCGAAGTACGCGGCCTGGTCGCCCGACCAGAACACCTTGAGGTTAGGCTCGTTCCAGACCTCGAACGGCCAGGCCCGCACCACATCGATCCCGAACCGCTCGCGGAGATGGCCGACGAACGCGGTCACGAGGGCGGCCCAGCGGTCCATGTCGCGCGGTGGCGAGATGATCCCGCGATAGTCGAACACGGTCGCCTCGGGATCCGAGGCGAGGTCGTGCGGCATGAAGGACAGTTCGACCACCGGGCTCAAGCCCGTCTCGAGCAGGCGCTGGAGGGCGGCATCGCTCTTCTCGAAGTCGTACACGGGCTGGCCGTCGACCTCGCGATAGACGCCGAGGCTGTCGTGGAGGATCGCGTGGGCACGGACCGATCGTGAGCCGAGCTCAGCGCGAACGATCCGGAACGCCTCGGCAAGCTCGTCTCCGACGTTCCGCCCGCCGGGGCCTTCGCCGCGGAGGAGCAGCGCGAGGTGCTCGGAGCCGATGATCGGGCGCCACGGGCGCGCCGTGGGCCCGACGGCCGCCGCGGCGTCGACGGCCAGATCGATCGTGGCGGTGCCGTGATCCGCCCCGCCCGGCGTTGCTTCGACCGGCTCGGACAGTGGGCCGATGGGGCCATCGATCGCGGCAAGGGCCGCGACCGCGTACCAGCGCGGCCGACCCGGCTCGCCCGTCGTGTCGGCGTAGCCCGGGTCCGGGACCGCGAGCAGGTCACCGGCCCGATGGTCGATCGCCTGCCACGGGCCCGCCGCCAGATCAGCCCGGTGGACAACGTAGCCGGCCGCGCCGTCGACCCGCTGCCAGTCGACCGTCACGTGGCCGCGCCGGGCCGTGGCTGTGACGCCCGTCGGGGCCGGGGCCACGACATCGGGCGCCGCCCGGTTGCGCTGCGCCTGCGCCCCGATCTCGTCGAACCAGGCGATCCGGGCCGAGCTGCCGGTCGAGACGGCGCCGGTCACTGGAGCACGTCGGCAGCGTCGCGCGGACCGGCATTGAACGTCTCGAGTCCGATCACCGGCTGGAGGGCCTTTCGGACGTCCTTGGTCGCGAACGCGTTGCGCAGCATGTCGCCGGCTAGGGCGTTGCCGATCGCGCCCATTACGATCCCCTGGTCGAGCGACAAGAAAGCCTTGGAGACGGTGCCCGTCTGGACGTTGACGCTGTCGTGAAAGCCCCACTTGTCGTAGATGGCGAAGTCCGACTTGAGCTTGGCGAGGTTGGCCAGGACATCGTTCGGGGCCCAGCGCAGGGCGAGGAACGACGCGTGCGGCGTGACGACCCCGTTGGTGTAGGCCGACGGCGGCGGATCGGCCTTGGCGGGCCGGCCAGGACAACCCGCGAAGCCGTGGTCGACGTACGTGTTGTCCTCGTTCGAGGGATAGCCGTCGGTGTTCATCCCGATCCCGTCGACGCCGTACGCGGCGTATCCGCCCTCGGGCGTGTTCGACGGCGAGAAGCCCCAGTAGCCGTAGCCCGCCTCGACCATCCCGTGATGGATCTGGGCGGTGACGGTCAGCGGGTGATTGATCGCCCAGCTCCGCGGGCCCCACTGCTCCTCCGGCACGAACAGTGCCGGCATGAGCGCCTCGAACATGCTGCCGCCCCAGCTCGGAACGATCTTGAAGCCGTCGTAGTTGTAGGCGCCCTCGAACACGCTTACTCCGAGATAGGTGCGGGTGGGGCCGACCGGATTGGTCTCCGTCCAGCTCCAGTCGCAGGACGCCGGGAACGACCGCACTGCGCCGAAGTACTCCTTGGCCGGGATCATCCCCTGGGCGATCCCGATGTAGCTCGCGATCCGGCTCTCGCTCACGATCGTGTTGTAGCAGCACTGGAAGTGGGCATCGCCGGGCCGGTAGAAAAAGGCGATCTGATTGGCATCCGGCCGGTAGAAGAAGCCGAAATCCATGCTGTTGAAGAGGGTGGCTGCGCGTAGGGCAAGCTCCGGCACGCTGTTCGCGACGACGCGGATCCCGGTCGCCAGCCAGCCGTTGTCGACCGAGGACAGGAACAGGTCGACCGGTGCTCCGGTCGGCGGCCAGATCTTGAGAACGGCGCCGGTCGTGTGGTCGTACCAGTTGAAGTACTGGCCGCTGGGCCGCCCGTCCGCGCCGATCGTCTGGTCTCGCTCCATCGTCTCGAGCGTATGCAGCGTCGTGCCGAGCCGGGCGACGACCTCGGCGTGGGTGATGATCCCGAGTCGCTCGGCAACCACTGCGCTCCACATGTAGGCGCCGATGTTCGTCGTCGAAGTCTGGACGCTCGCCGTCCCGTCGGCGTCGAGGCTGTCGGCGGGCAGTCCGGTCGCCGGATCGGTCATCGCCACGAACGACGCCCACGTGTCACGCGCATACCCGAGCAGGGTCGCCCGCTGGGCCGGGCTCAGGCCGGTCGATGCGGCGCCCGACGCGGCGGCCGGGAGGACGATCCCGGCGACCATCACAACGACCAGGGCACCGGTGAGGCGGCGAAGACGATGTGGGCGCATGTCGGGGAGACCTCGTGGTCGGGTGAGGACGGCGCCGGCCGTCGTGGCTCGGTCAGCCCTTCAGGCCGGTCGTCGCAATGCCCTGGGTGATCCAGCGCTGGAACAGGATGAACACGATCAGGACCGGGACGACGAGCACGACGGAGCCAGCCATGAGCATTCCGTGGTCCGCCTGGTACTGGCCGGTGGCGAATGTCGCGAGGGCCACGGGCAGCGTGTACATCTGCGGCTCCTGGGCCATCACGAGCGGATACAGGAAACTGTTCCAGGAGCCCAGGAACGTCAGGATCCCGAGCGTCGCGAGGACCGGCACCGTGATCGGGATCACGATCTGGCGGAAGATCCGCCATTCGTTGGCCCCGTCGATCCGAGCCGCCTCGAGCAGCTCGTCGGGGATGCCGAACATGAACTGGCGGGTGAGGAACACCCCGAATGGCCCGACCAGGAACGGCAGGATCAGGCCGGGGTACGTGTTGACGAGCCCGAGGTTCCGCATGAGGACGAAGTTCGGGATCAGGGTGATCCCGGCCGGGACCATCAGCGTCGCAAGAACGAGGCCCATGATCAGCCGCTTGCCGCGCCACTGGAGCTTGGCCAGGGCGTACCCGAGCATCGGGCAGAACACGATGTTGCCGACGGTCACGACAAGCGCGACGACCGCCGAGTTGAAGAAGAACCGTGGGAAGTCGAGGTTGCCGAAGAGACGCCCGAAATTGTCGGTCGTGGGGTTCTTCGGCAGGAACGTCGGCGGATTGACGAGGAACTCGGCCTGTGGCTTCAGCGACCCGAGGAGCATCCACAGGAATGGTCCGACCATCAGCAGGATCCCGAGGACCAGGAGCGCATAGACCCACCACGAGCCGCGCGAGGCCCGACGGGTCGACCGGGCTGGCGCCGGCAGCGGCTGGGTCGATCGACTGGCAAGGGCGGTCATCGCCGGGTCTCCATCACGCGTCGTCCGATCGGAGGAACTTGAACTGGAGGAAAGCGATGAAGGCGACAATCACGAACAGGACGTACGCGATCGCGGAGGCGTAGCCCTGGTGGAAGAACGTGAAGCCCTGCTGGTACATGTACATCGTCACCGACAAAGTGGCGTCCAGCGGGCCGCCCTTGGTCATGACGAACGGCTCCTCGAAGAGTTGGAGGTAGCCGATGGTCGTGATCACGAGCATGAACAGGATCGTCGGCCGGAGCATCGGCAGGGTCACGTTGCGGAAGGACGCCCAGCGGCCGGCGCCGTCGATCGAAGCTGCCTCATAGAGGACCACCGGGATCGCCTGCATGCCGGCGATGAACACGACCATCGCGAACCCGACGTTCCGCCAGACCGCCATCGCAATGATCGACGGCATCGCCAGTGCCGGGTTGGCCAGCCAGTCGGGGCCGTTGACCCCGACCTTGGCGAGCACGAGGTTGATCAGCCCGATGTCCGGGTTGAGGAGGAAGCGCCAGACGACGGCGATCGCTACGATGCTCGTGATCACCGGCAGGTAGTAGCCAACCCGGAACGCGGTCCGGAACCGGGTGATGCCGCGGCTCAGGGCGTTGGCGATGAGGAGGCCCAGCGCGAGGGTCAGGGGGACGCCGATCACGACGAAGAACGCCGTGTTGCCGAGCGACTTCCAGAACTTCGGATCGGACAGGAGATCGGCGTAGTTCTTCACCCCGACAAACGACGTTCCGATCGGGTTCTGGATGTCCCGCAGGCCGAAGCTCGTGAAGCTCAGGAGAAGCGACACGAGAATCGGCAGGGCCAGGAAGATCCCGAACAGGATGACGAACGGTGCCGCGAACGCCCAGCCGGTCAGGTCCTGGCGCCACCCCTGCCGGCGGCCGGCAGGAGTGGAGCCGCGGGCGGTGACCCCGCGTCGAACGATGGCCGGAGCCGTCACGTCAGTTGGTTCCGATCGATTCGGCGTCCTTCTGCATCTGGTCCGCGGCAGCCTGTGGCTCGAGCCCACCGGTCGTCATCTTCTCGAGCGTGTCGTTGATCTTGGACGCGAGCTCGCTCCAGGTCGCCGACACGGGCTGGGCCTTCGTGGTCTTCAGCTGGGTACCGAAGAGCGCGACATTGGGATCGCTCTTCACGGCGGTGTCGTCCCACGCCGACTGAACGGCCGGCAGGTCGGTCACGGTCGTGTACCAGAGGGCCTGGGTCTTCGGATCGGACAGGAACTTCACGAACGCCCAGGCGGCATCCTTGTTCTTCGATGCCTTGTAGACGACGAGGTTGCTCCCGCCGAGGAACGATGTCGCGGACACCTTCATCGGCATCGGCGCGACCGCCCACTTGTCCTTGAAGCTGGCCCCGCCCGCCGTCGTGATCTGGCCGATGTGCCACGGCCCTGAGAAGAACATCGGGTTGTCGCCCTTGACGTAGGCGGGCGTGATGTCGAAGCCCTCGGGCACCGACTTCGGCGTCAGGCCTTCCTTGAAGAAGGAGTCGTAGTAGGTCAGCGCCTCGACGGCCTGCGGGCTGTTGAGGGTCGGCTTGCCGCTCGCGTCGACGACGTCGCCGCCGTTCGACCACAGCAGCGGGAAGTACTCCTGCCAGTTCTTCGTGCCGAGGGAGATGCCGTACTTCGCGCCACCCTTCGACTGCATGGCCTTGGCCATGGCCTTCAGGTCGTCCCAGGTCGCCGGTGCCGCGCTGATCCCGGCCTTCGTCGCGATGTCGGTCCGGTAGTAGAGCAGGCGGGTCTCGACGTACCACGGCACGCCTGAGACCACCCCGTTGACGACGTTCGTGTTCCACGCGCTCTCGAAATACGCGCTCTTGTCGATGGTCGCGGGGACCGGCTCGAAGGCGCCCGTGGCGCCGAACTGGCCCATCATGTCGGTGCCCATCTGGCTGACGTCCGGCGTCGAGTTGCCGGCGATCGCGGTCTGGAGCTTGGTCACGGCCTCGCCCCAGTCAACCGGGGTGACGTTCACCTTGACGCCGGGGTTCGCCTTCGTGAATGCATCGGCGAGGACGGTGAGCTTGGTCCCCTCATTGCCCATCGCCCAGACCGTCAAGGTGCCGCTCAGGGCCGCCGCGGGGGCGGAGCTTCCGCCCGCCGCCGCACTGCCCGGCGCACCACTGCCCGCCGCCGGCGCACCGCTCGCTCCGGCGACGGCGCCGCTACCCCCATTCGTTCCACACGCCGCAAGCCCGAGTGACAGGGCGACTGCGGTGAGCGCCATCGCGGCGCGCGAGACTGATCGCATCTGCGGACCTCCTCCGGCAGGAAGTCGCAAACTGCGGCCTCGCCGAGACCGAGCCTGGGCCGCGCGCACGTCCGGCGTGTCGGGCCAATCGGGTCGCCCCGTTGCAGGTTCGTGTCAGGCCGGCTGCGCCTCAGAAGCGGAGGTCTGACTCCCCGCGAGCGACCGGTTCGGATCGGCTCTCCGCGACGGCCGGGGACGGCGCGCCGGCCCGCGCGTGGCGGCGCTGCCACATCGTCGAGCCGGCGATTGCCGCGCCGACGAGGGCGCCGAGCGCCAGGCCCCGAGCGAAGGTCGTCGCTCGCTGGTCGTCGTCGTCGCGGCCGCCCGCAATGGCCCGGACGATCGCCTCGAGCGGTGCGGGAATCCGCTCGCCAGTCACGGGCCGATCCTCGGCCGGCGGGTCGGGCCCAGGACAGCGACGAGCGACACCATGCCGATGCCGACCCAGGCGAGAACCGACGCGGACACGAGCCGGAAGTCGCCGATCCGGAGGAGATCGAACCCGAGCCGCGCGCCGAGCTCATCACCGGCCCACGCACCGAGGAATGCAGCGAGCACGAGAAGGGGGAGCTGGCCGCCGGCGGTGCCGCGGATGACGACATACAGGCCGGTATGGAAGATGCCGACGAGGAGGGCGAGGACGGGCGCCGGTCCGATCACGGGTCGAGGATAGCGCGCGAAACGTCAAGGGGATGCGGGACCGTGATCGTCCGGTCGATGGCGCCGCGCGGGCTAGGCGATCGCGGCCACCGGGCTCCGTTCGATCCGGCCGCCGCCGAGCACGAGGTCTTCGTCGTACAGGACCGCGGCCTGGCCCGGCGCGGCAGCCCAGACCGGCGAGTCCGTCTCGGCGAGCCAGGAGCCGCCGCGGCGGGGCTCGACGTCCGAAGCCGGTCGGATGGTCGCCAGGACGAGCTGGGCGCGGTGGCGGATCCGGATTGCGGCCCGGAACGGCGCCGCGCTGCCCGCGGGCCCCTCCCCGGCCACGAACGTGACCCCGGACAGCGGCACGATCCGCGTCTCGAGGTCCTCGCGTCGTCCGAGCTGGATCGTGTTGGAGATCGGATCGATCCGGCTCACGTAGCGGGGCGCGTCGGCGGCGATGCCGATCCCTCGGCGCTGCCCGACCGTGAACCCGGCCGAGCCCGAATGCTCCCCCACCTGCGTCCCGTCAGCGTCGGTGACCGGACCGGGCTCGGGCGCCCAGCCGGCTCGCTCGCGGAGCGCGTCGCGGTAGTCGCCGCCCGGGACGAAGCAGATCTCCTGGCTCTCGGGCTTGTCGGCCGTGGCCAAACCCAGAGAACGGGCGACCGCCCGGACCTCGGGCTTGGTCAACTCGCCGAGCGGGAACCGGGCGTGCTCGAGCTGATCCTGGCGGAGGCCGTACAGGAAGTACGTCTGGTCCTTGTCCTCGTCACGCGCCCGGAGCATCCGGGCCCGGCCGTCCGGCCCGACGTCGCGCCGCGCGTAGTGGCCGGTCGCGACCGCCTCGCATTCGTACAGGTGACGGGCTCGCCCGAGCAACGCTCCGAACTTCACATAGGTATTGCAGTCGACGCACGGGCTCGGCGTCCGGCCGTCTAGGTAGGCGGTCAGGAACGGCTGGAGGACGCCGGCGTCGAACTCGCGCTCCAGGTTCATGACGTAGAACGGGATCCCGAGCTGGGCCGCGACCTGCCGGGCGTCGTCGGCCGCGTCGAGCGAGCAGCAGCTCTTCTTGAACTCCGAGTAGCTGTCGGCCACGTCATGAAGCCGCATCCAGACCCCGACGACATCGTGACCCTGCTCGTGGAGCAGCGCCGCCGCGACCGACGAATCCACCCCGCCGGACATCGCAACGAGGATCCGGCTCACGCGAGCGCACCCTGGCCGAGCGGGTCGGCGGCGACGGCGACATGCCCGGTCCGCATCAGCGCGACGACGCGGGGCACGATGGCACACGCCTCCTCGATCTCCGCCTCGGTCGTCGTCCGGCCGAGCGACAAGCGGAGCGCGCCACGGGCCTCCTCGTCGGGATAGCCCATCGCGGTCAGGACATGCGAGACCTCGGTCGAGCCGGTCGTGCAGGCCGAGCCGACCGACGCCGCGACCCCCGCCAGGTCGAGCGACATCGTCACGGCGTTGCCGTCCGTGTCGCGAGCGATCAGGGAGAGGTGGTTCGGCAGCCGCTCGCGGGGATGGCCGGTGAGCTCGGTTCCGTCGACGGAAAGGACGGCTTTCTGCAGTCGCTCGCGCAGACGTCGGAGGCGCTTGCCCGTCTCGGCCCGCTCGGCGCACGCGAGCTCGAACGCGGTGGCCATCCCGATCGCCCCGGCGACATTCTCCGTGCCGCCCCGCCGATGGCGCTCCTGCGTACCGCCCTGCTGCTGGACGACGAGATGGGTCCCGTGGCGCAGGAAGAGCGCCCCGACGCCCTTGGGTCCCTCGAACTTGTGGGCGCTCAGGGCAAGCAGGTCGACGTCGAGGGCCTCGACGTCGAGGTCCAGATGCGGGCCGGCCTGGACGGCATCGACGGCGAACAGGACGCCGCGGTGGCTACGGACCCGATGGGCGATGTCCGCGATCGGCTGGATCGTCCCGACCTCGTTATTGGCGACCATGATCGAGACGAGGATCGTCTTGTCGGTGATTGCGGTCTCCACATCGTCGGGATCGACCCGGCCGTAGCGATCGACCGGCAGCTCGACGACCTCGAACCCGAACTTCTCGAGATGGCGCAGGGTGTGGCCGACCGCATGGTGCTCGACGGCCGACGTGACGATCCGATGGCCGCGCGCCTTGCCGGCCCATGCCGCGCCCTTGAGGCCGAGATTCAGGGCCTCCGTGCCGCCCGACGTGAAGACGATCTCGCGGGCCTCGGCACCGATCCGCGCCGCCATCCGCACATGGGCCTCGTCGAGGGCAGCCCGCGCCCGCCGCCCGAAGCCGTGGGCGGAGCTCGGGTTGCCGAACTCGCCCGTCAGGTAGGGCAGCATCGCGTCGAGGACGTCGCGCCGGAGCGGGGTCGTCGCCGCGTGGTCGAGGTAGATCGCCATGGCCGCCGATTGTACGCCGGGGTCCGCGTCCGGCCGGCCCGCGGCCTGACCGTCGAGATCCGGGCAGGCCCGGCCGCGGCCTGCGCCCTGACTCGGCGGCTGAGTCAGATCGGCGTCGAGCACGCTCGCTCGGATCGACTTCACTCCCGGTCCGTGCACGGCGACCGGCGTCGTGACTCAACTGTCGAGTCACGACGGGGTCATCGGGCCCTCGATGGCGCGATACTTCGCGGATGCGGACGCTCACCATCGAGCCGCGCGGGCCGTTCGATCTCGCGACCGCGCGCGACTTTGCCGGCGGGTTCGCCTCCGGGATCGGATCTCGAGCCGCGACCGACGGGTCGATCCTGATGGCGTTCCCGGTCGAGGGCTGGGCCGCGAGCGCCGTCGTGCAGGTCCGCCAGGATGCGAACGGGACGATCCACGGCGAGGTGTTCGGGGACGGCGACCTCGAGACGATCGAGCGCCAGGCGTCCCGCTCGCTGTCGCTCGACCACGACGGCACGGGCTGGCCCGACGTCGGCCGGCGCGACCCGATCGTCGGGCGGCTCCAGGAGCGGTTCGGGTTCCTCCGCCCGGTCTGCTTCTTCTCGGCGTACGAGGCGGCCACGTCGTTCGTCATCGGCCAACGGATCTCGATGGTCCAGACGCGCCGGGTCAAGGAGCGGCTGGCCGAGCAGGCAGGCGACGCGCTCGAGGTCGAGCTCGACGGCGAGCACCGGACGCTCCACGCGTTCCCGAGGCCGCAGCAGCTCCTGACAATCACGGAGATCCCGGGCGTGGCCGCGGTCAAGGTCGAGCGGCTCCATGGCCTGGCCCGCGCGGCACTCGACGGGCGGCTCGCAACCGAGCGGTTGCGCGGGCTGCCCGAGGATGAGGCGCTGGCCGAGCTGCGTCAGTTGCCCGGGATCGGAGAATGGACCGCGAGCGGCGTCCTGACCCGCGGCTGCGGCGTGGCCGACACGCTCCCGCTCGGCGACCGGATCAGCCGCGAGGCGGTCCGCCACTTCCACGGGCTCGAGGAGCCGCCCGACGACGCCGCCTGGCTGGCGATCGCCGAGGCGTGGCGGCCGTACCGGATGTGGACGACGGTCCTGCTCCACATTGCCTGGCGGCGCGATCAACCGGCGATCT
>JANMCU010000064.1:0-3169 GCA_031361415.1 Chloroflexota bacterium
GCGCGCCCTCCTGACTCCAGGTCCTGCCACTCCCCGAGGAACCCGATGCCCGACGATGCCCGCCCGCGCTTCTACCTGACGACCGCGATCGCCTATGCCAACAGCCAGCCCGGGATCCACACCCTGTACGAAGTCATCGGCGCCGACGCGATCGCGCGCTGGCACCGGATGCTCGGCGACGACACTCGCTTCCTGACCGGGACCGACGAGCACTCGGTCAACATCGCGATGAAGGCGGCCGAGCAGGGCAGGCCGCCGAAGGCGTTCGTCGATGAGATGGTCGCGCTCTTCCGGGGTGCCGAGGATGCCCTGGCGATCAGCCCGGACCGGTTCATCCGTACGACCGATCCCGATCACATCCTTGCGGCCCAGGAGATGGTCCGCCGCGCCCATGCCAACGGCGACATCTATCTCGGCACCTACGAGGGCTGGTACTGCCCGAACGAGGGCTTCCGGAGTGCAAGCGACGTGCTGGAGACGGCGCGCGGAACGATCTGTCCGAACCACCCCGAGGTTCCGCTCCAGTGGCTGGCCGAGAAGAACTGGTTCTTCCGCCTGTCCGCCTACCAGGAGCGGCTCGAGCGCTACTACGAGGACCATGACACGTTCGTCCAGCCCGACTACCGGCGCAACGAGATGCTCGGGTTCATCCGCCAGGGCCTCGAGGACATCTCGATCAGCCGGGCAGGCTCGGGCTGGGGGATCCCGTTCCCGATCGCGGAGAACGGCGAGACGGCCCAGCGCGAGGACGGCTCGTGGGATCCGGAGGCCGGCACCATCTACGTCTGGTACGACGCCCTGATCAACTACGCCACCGGCGCCGGCTTTCCCGATGATCCGAACGCATTCGCGCGCTACTGGCCGGCCGATCTGCACGTGATCGGCAAGGACATCCTCCGGTTCCACACGATCGTCTGGCCGGCCATGCTCTGGAGTGCCGGGCTCGAGGCGCCCCGGCGGGTTTGGGCCCACGGCTGGCTGCTGGCGGCCCACGGTGAACGGATGAGCAAGAGCCGCGGCAACTTCCTCGATCCGGGCGACTTCGTCGACACGTTCGGCGGCGATGGCGCCCGGTACGTCGTCCTGCGCGAGGTGCCCTTCGACAAGGATGCCGAGGTGAGCTGGGACGGCTTCGTCCGGCGCTACAACGCCGATCTCGCCAACGACTTCGGCAATCTCGTCAACCGGACGGTATCGATGGTCAACCGCTATCTCGGCGGCGAGCGGCCGGCGCCCGGTCCCGCGAGCGATCTGTCGGAGGGGTGGTCGACGACCCTCGACGCGTGCAGCCACGCGATCGACGACTGTCTTCTTCACGATGCCCTTGCCTCGCTCTGGTGGTATGCCGGGGTCGCCAACAAGTTCGTCGATGCCAGCAAGCCGTGGGAGCTGGCCAAGGCATGGAAGGCGGGCGATGAGGGCGCCGGCGCGACGCTCCGGGGCGTCCTCGGGACGCTCGTCGAGGCCAGCCGGTTGCTCGGGCTGGCGGTCGCGCCGTTCCTGCCGGCGACGGCGCCGCGGATCCTGGCCCAGCTCGGCTACGCCTGGCCGTACGCGGCCGACGGCAACGGCGGGCCGCCGCTTTTCGACGAGCTCCGCTGGGGCGCCCACGCCGGCGAGGCGGGAACGCTGACGAATGCCGAACCGCTCTTCCCACGCCTCGATCCCGAGATCGCGCCAGACTGATGACCGTCAGGTCGCACCAGCACCCAGGAGGACCACGCGATGGCCCACGGCGAGATCAACCACATCGAGTTCCCGGCTGACGACCCGGAGCGCGCGATGGCGTTCTACACGGCAGTGGCCGGCTGGGAGTTCTCGGCGATGGACGGGATGCCCGACTACTGGGTGTTCAGCTCGGGCAAGGGCTACGGTGGTGCGGTCGGCAAGCGCGGCGTATCGACCGGCCAGGTCGTGCGCGACTACATCGAGGTCTCGTCCATCGAGGAGGCCCTCGCCGCGGCAGAGCGGACCGGCGGGTCGGTCAAGGAGCCGAAGAGCGAGATCCCGGGCTTCGGCTGGTTCGCGGTCGTGATCGACCCCGAGGGCAGCGAGGTCGGTCTCTTCCAGAGCAGCGCGGCCGGCTGAGCTTGCGCCTCGTCGACAGTCATTGTCATCTCCAGGCGGACCGCTTCGACGACGATCTCGAGGCGGTCGTTGACGCCGCCCGCGAGGCCGGGCTGGAGCGGATCCTCGTCCCGGGCTGGAACGCCTGGTCGTCCGCCGCCGCGCTCGCCATGGTCGATCGGATCCCGTGGCTCGACGCCGCGGTCGGGGTCCATCCCCACGACGCCTCGGCGATCGACGATGATGCCTGGGCGGAGATCGCCGCATCGGCCGCCGATCCGCGCGTGGTCGCGATCGGCGAGACCGGCCTCGACTACGACCGAGTGTTCTCGCCGATCCTCGCCCAGCTCTCGAACCTGCGGCGCAACCTCGAGCTCGCGGCGCGGACCGGCAAGCCGGCGATCCTCCATTGTCGGTCGCGGGCCGGCGAGCGCGACGCCCAGGACGCCCTTCTGGCGGAGCTCCGCGCGTTCGGCGACGCCGTGCCAGGCGTCGTCGTCCATTCGTTCAGCGGCCCGCCCGACTACGCGGAGGCGATGATCGCGCTCGGGGGCGTGATCAGCATCTCGGGGCTCGCCTTCCGCACGGGCGAGGAGGCGACGGCGGACGTCGTTCGCCTCGTCCCGCGCGACCGCCTCCTTGTCGAGACCGATTCCCCGTACCTGGCGCCGCCCGGCGCCCCGCGCGGCCGCAACGCACCCGAGTGGGTGCGGGTCACGGCCACCTGGGTGGCGGAGCTGCGCGGCGACGAGCCCGACACCTTCGGCGACGCGCTCGTCGCGGCCAACGATCGGGTGTTCGGGCCCCGCCGGAGCGGATCGGCGGCGCGTGACGAGCGTCTCGCGGGCGGCGCAGGCAGCAACTGAGTCGTGAGATGGTGAGGTGACTCAATCTGCGTGGCCGTGAACGTGGGACCGGCCGAATCGCGACAGAGCACCTCGCGACGACCGCGATCCGGAGTCGCGAGCCGACTCACACGCCGGTTCACCAGTGCGGGCGGGGCTTCCATGTGCAGCAGGCGTCCCGTCGAGACTCGGGGTTGACAGCCCAGCGGCGCCGCCGCTACAGTTAGCACTCTCACATCGAGAGTGCTAGCGCGGTC
>JANMCU010000073.1:0-18821 GCA_031361415.1 Chloroflexota bacterium
GGCCAGCGAACGAGCTGGCCACCGAGTCATCCTCACGACGTTGGAGTTGCAACCGACGTCGAAGAGGTGAACCCGATGGCCGACGACAGGATGGCCGCCCTCGAATTGCTGCGCAAGGCCGCCACCGACGGCGACCTCGACTTCCTGCGTGAGGGACTCGCGATGCTCAGCCAGCTGGTCATGGACGTCGAGGTGTCGGCCCAGATCGGGGCGACCCACGGTGAACGGGTCCCGGAGCGCCGCCTGACCCAGCGCAACGGCTACCGCGAACGACGCTGGGACACGCGGGTCGGCACGATCGAGCTGCAGATCCCGAAGCTGCGCGATGGGACGTACTTCCCGAGCCTGCTCGAACCGCGCCGACGAGCCGAGCGGGCCCTCCTCGCGGTCGTCCAGGAGGCGTACGTCGGCGGAGTCAGCACGCGCCGGGTGGAGGAGCTCGTCGGCGCCCTCGGGATCGTCAACCTCAGCAAGAGCGAGGTGTCGCGGATCTGTGCCGGGCTCGATGCCGAGGTCGACGCCTTCCGCTCTCGCCCGCTCGCGGCGAGCGGCCATCCGTACGTCTCGCTCGACGCCCTCTACCACAAGGTCCGCGAGGGTGGCCGGGTGGTGAGCATGGCCACCCTCATCGCGATCGGGATCAGCGCGACCGGCGAGCGGACCGTGCTCGGGGTGGAGGTCGCCGCGGCCGGCGGCGACGAGGGTGCCCACTGGCTGCCGTTCCTCCGGTCGTTGACCGCGCGCGGTCTGTCCGGGGTCCGGCTGGTCATCAGCGATGCCCATCCGAGGCTCGTCGCGGCAGTCGAGGCGACGTTCCTCGGGAGCCGCCTGGCAGCGCTGCCGGGTGCACGCCACCCGGAATGCCCTGGGGCTCGTGGCCAAGGCCGCCCAGGGCATGGTCGCGAGCGCCATCCGCTCGATCTTCGAACAGCCCGACGAGGCGTCCGCCCGGGCTCAGCTGCGGCGGGTGGCCGACGGCCTGGCGCCGCGCTTCCCCAAGGTCGCCGAGCTGCTCGAGCGGGCCGAGGACGACCTCCTCGCCCACTTCACGTTCCCGCCGGCCCACCGTCGCCAGATCCGGTCGACCAACCCCCAGGAGCGGCTCAACAAGGAGATCCGCCGCCGGACCGACGTGGTCGGGATCTTCCCCAACCGGCGCAGCCTGCTCCGCCTCGTCGGGATGCTCCTCGCCGACCAGGACGACGAATGGGCGGTCGGGCGGAACTACTTCAGCGCCGAGTCGATGGCCCTCATCGACGCTCCGAGTCACACCGAGGAGGTGCCGCCCGGGCTGCTCATCGCCAGCTGATCACGTGTCGTCGTGAAGATGACGAGGATCTGCTGTTACACCACGAGCTGGGACTTGACCCGCCTTGCCAGCCTCGCCCCAGCGCGACGACCGCAGTTCCGCTCGGTGCTCGTTGTCGCCGGCACTGCCCGAATCTTTTGCGCTCAGGCCTGTGCCGCCTGTTGGAGCCCGACGCTGCCCGACTCCGTTGCGCTCAGGCCTGTGCCGCCTGTTGGAGCCCGACGCTGCCCGAATCCGTTGCGCTCAGGCGCCTGACGCCTGCGATGCGCGGGGACTCACGAGATGTTGTGCGTCGAGGCCGATCGCCAGGAGAGAAGGACGGAGTCCGGCAGGTGGCACTGGCCTGAGCGCAAGAGCTCGCGGTTCGAGCGGCACGACGCCGCCCGCGTCGGGCGCCCGGGATCAGGCGCGGATCTGGCGCCTCGCCATCTCACCCTCGATCTGGCGCTCCGCCTCGACATAGCGGTCGATCTGCTCGCGGATCTGGTTCGCCTCGGGGGTGTACAGATGGACCTGCTGCTGCAGGATGTACGAAAGGCGGCGGCTCGTCATCCGGACGTGATCCAGGTTCTTCATAAGGACCAGTGGATCCATCGACGCGAGGTCCGTCGGGTGGTACATCTGCTGCATCGCCGCATTCTAGCGGCGCCGCGCCAAGGTCAGATGGCGCGCAGCCCGCGCGGTGGCCAGTCCCAGTCGATCGGCGTGCCGGCAGCGGCCAGGGCACGGCGCCGGCCTGCCTCGGTTGCGCCGAGGACGAGAATCCGGTCGGTCTTCGTCGCCTGCCCGGCCTCCGGACCCCACAGCTTGGTCATCTTCCGGCCGGCCGCGACGTCATCGAGAGCGATCCCCGCGAGCCGATAGCCCTCCGGATAGGCCGCCCGCTCCCAGACCCGCTCGGCGAGCCCGATCGCGCCCCGGATCGGCCGGCCGCGATCGGTTTCAACGTCGCCGATCACCAGGACGACGATCGCGTCGTCGGCGAGCACGTCCCGGAGATCGGCCAGGACCTCGCGCATGAACACCAGGTACGGCTCCCGGTGATGGGCATCGTCGAGCGCGGCATCGATCGCCCGCGCGTCCTCGCCGAGGAGCCACGTCCGGAGCCAGTTGTAGTAGCCGTACTTGACGACCCGCAGATAGGGCGGCGAGGTGACGACGAGACGGACCCGGTCGGGCAATCCGCGCTCGCGGAGCGCTGCCCGGACGCGCGCCGTGCTGTCCCGCGCGTCCCCGAGGAGGGCGATCCCGGGCGTCCGCGGGAGCGGCTCACGGTGGAGTCGGGCGAGCTTCCTCTCGAGCCCGTCGAAGACATCGCGATCGGGTGATTCGAACCCCGTCCGGGCGGCGAACGTGCGGACATAGCGCGGCGCCATGCTGAACGTGTTGGGCATCAGCTCCGAGAGGTACGAGGCGCTCTTGCCGTGGAGAATGCCGGTCAGGGCGGCGGCCAGGAACCGGTCGGTCCGATCATCCTGACGGAGGACCGTCCGGACGTACAGGAGCTGGCCGAGGGTCCGCGGATGGAACGCGACTGCGACCTCCTTGGGCACGGTTTCGACCCGGCCGTTGGGCGAGCGACTGCCGGCTGCCGGAATGCCGACCGACGGTGGGTCGCCCGCATCGGCGAGGACCTCCGCGGCGAGGGCCAGCCAGTCCGTCGACGATGCGGCCCAGCCGAGCCGGAGCGCCGCCAGCCGGGTCGCGGCCTCGGCCGGGGTCGCCGGCTCGACCTTCGACGCGGTCAACAGGTGAGCGAGCGGGTTCAGATCGTTGCCGACCCCGATCCGGCCCTCAGCACAGGCCTGGAGCGCCGTCGTGCCGCGCCCGGAGAAGGGATCGAGGACCACATCGCCGCGGCGCGAGAACCGCGAGATGAAGGCATGGGCGAGAGCCGCCGGAAAGCTCGCGAGATACGAGCACATCGGATGGAGGGTCGGGCCCCACAGCCGTGCCTGGTCCTTCCACTCGGGTGCGATCGAAAGGAGCGGGAGGGCGGCCGGGACCTCGAGATCGAGCGCGAGCTGGGCGGCGGTCGCCCGTGGTTCGATCGTCATCCTGGACCGGTCGCTCCTGGCACCTGACGGGCCGCGCAGCATATCAGACCGGATTCGGCGATCGACGTGCGGCCGGCGGGTCCCGCAGCGGTCGACATCCTGCCTCCGAATCGGTCCCGGCGTCTGCGCCGGGCCACGTCGTCAGGCCGCGACGACCCGATTGCGCCCGGATCGCTTCGCGAGCACGAGCCCGACGTCGGCCCGCGCCACGACCTCATCAACGCGCTCATCGTCGCCGGTCAGCGCGGCGCAGCCGGCCGACACCGTGGCCGAGATCGGCGATCCGTCCGGACCGTCGATGGTCACCGCGGCGAAGGCCGTCCGAATCTCCTCCGCCACCGCGACGGCCTGCTCGAGCGTCGCGCCGTCGAGGATGGCGAGGAACTCCTCGCCGCCGTAGCGGGCCACGACGTCGGCTCCCCGGAAGCGGGCCCGCAGGACGTCGGCGAATGACCGCAGGATCGCGTCGCCCGCCTGGTGGCCGTGGCGCTTGTTGATGTCGCCAAAATGGTCCAGGTCGAAGATGGCCACCGCAGCCTGCTCGCGCGCGTCCGGTGCGCGCCGCGCCCGCGCAGCATCGAACCGGGCGACCGTCGCATCGAGATGTCGGCGGTTGAACAGGCCGGTCAGGGAATCGCGAACCGACAGCTCGATGACCTCCGCGTGGAGGAAGGTGTTGGTGATCGCGAGGGCGACGACGCCGGCCACGATCGGCAGCGCCTCGAGCTCGTCGGGGGCGAACGGCCGATCGACGTCGTGACGGACGAGGCTGAGCGCGCCGACGACCACGTCGTCACGGACGAGAGGCACGCCGACCCCGGCCAGCGGTCGAGCTGCCATGCCGGCCGCGATCGCTGCCGGGTGGTCGGTCGGGTCGTAGCGGCCATCAACGACCAGCGCTCGATCCCGGATGGCCCGGCCTGCCAGACCACTGCCCGGCTCCATGACCAGGCCGAGGTATTGCTGGTCGGGTCCGGCGACCGCCCGCATGATGTATCGACCGGTGGGCCGGTCGAGAACGGTCAGTCCGACCGTGTCTGCGGCGAGCAGTTCGGCCAGCTCGTCGACGATCGCCTGGTTGACCCGCGTCGGCTCGAGCGTCGCGTTGACGGCCGTCGCAAATGAGGTCAGCCGCCGGAACAGCTCGGCCCGCGCGGCAAGCCGCTCGCGCTCTCCGGCAAGCGCGAGCGCCGAGGCCATTCGGTCGGCCACGAGCCGCATGGTCTCGACATCGCTCGCATCGAGCTCCGCGGTGACCCGGCCTTCGATGTTGACGATACCGACGAGCTCGTCGCCGACCATCAGGGGCGCGCTGATCTCGGATTTGACCACGCCGGAGGCGCTCAGGTAATCCGGATCCGCGGCGACATCGGGGACGAACGCCAACGCCTTGGTCCGCATGACTCGGCCGAGGACGCCGGACGTCCCGTCGAACTCCTCGATGATCGTGTCGTAGCCGGCCTGGGCGACGATACCCATGCGGGCCGCGGAGCCGAGATAGATCGAGACGAAGTCGTAGCCGAGGTCGTCGCGGAGCAGGCCGACGATCCGCTCGAGAGTCTCGGGGGCCGATCCCGTCGAGGCCAGAAGTCGGCCGACGCTCTCGACCGCGGCAACCTGACGGGAGCGGCGTCGGTCCCGGGCCAGCGCCGCGCCAAGCCTTCGGACGGTCACCGTGAGGGCCGAGATCGAGCGGCGCGTTCCGATCGACAGAAGAATCGCCGTGCCGGCCAGGGCGATGGCCCGCTGGGCGTCGATCGTCAGGTCGCCGGGTGAGGCTGACAGGACGGGCAGGAGATAGAGCGAGATCGCGGCCGAGCCGACGAGTATGGCCTGCCGCGTTCCCTGGGCAGCGGCCAGCGCGACGATCGGGATGAAGAGCGCGCCAATCGGACGGAACTCGCCGGTCCGGACCAGGGCGGTCGCCACTGACACGTAGAGGATCGCGAGCCCAAACCGCGCGAATGCGATCATCGTCCGCTGGCTGGCGGTGGGGCGGAGATACGGTGCGGCCACGGCGGCGATCGCCTGGGCCGCAAGGAACTCGACGCTGATCGCGATGAGCTTCGCTGAGTCCGTCGTGCCGACGAGCGCGACCGCCATCGCAGTCGCGACCAACCCGAGCGCAAGCAGCGCCTGCGGGTCGGTGAAGAGGCGTCGAACGGTCCGATGTCCCGCGAGCGAGCGACGACGGGCACGTGAAACGGACAGCGGCAGGCCAAGCGTGGTCATCGGGTGGACGGTACCGGTGGGCGACCCATGGGACCCCGTGACGGTGGTCCGGTCCGGGGTGGTCCATTCGCCGTAGGACCCGTCGACGAACGACCACGGTGCCGGCGGGCGGTCCTAGACTGGTCGCACGCCCCCGTAGCTCAGTGGACAGAGCGGCGAGCTTCTAACTCGCGGGTCGCAGGTTCGAACCCTGCCGGGGGCGCCAGATCCGGGGGCGCCAGATCCGGGGGCGCCTCAGCCGAGGTCGGCGCCCTCCATCTCGAGTTCCTCGGGATCATCCATGACCAGATCCGCATAGCACCAGCGCCAGGCCTCGCCGGGCTGGAATGAGCGCGCGACGGGGTGACCCGACGCGGCGAAGTGGGCAGAGGCGTGCTTGTTCTTGCTCTGATCGCAGCAGCCGACATGGCCACAGGTCAGGCACAGCCGGAGGTGGTGCCACGGATCGCCGTTGGCCTCGCACGCGGCACATCCAACGGATGCCGGCGGCGCCTCGCGTGACTCCCAGAGATGGGGGCAGGTGCTCATCGGGTGACCGGGCCGCCGCTCGTCGGGCGCGCGCTCGTGCTCATCGCGCCGCACTGTACACCTGCGGTCCGTGGAGCGACGGCTCCGGCTGCGATCGGTTCAGGACTCCCTGCCGGTCGGTCGGCCGGCCGCGCGACGCCCTCAGGTCAGGCCACCGCGCAGAGCTCGAGGACCGGGCGCTGGGTGTGGAAGGATGCGAAGTCGAACCGGAGCAGGGACGCCAGCCGGCTGCGCGGGGCGGCCAGGCTCGTGCATTCCAGCCACAGGACGTGGTCGCGCTCGGCGATCGTCGTGGGCTGGCCGCACTGCCGGCAGAACGGGCTCTTGTCGACGGCGTCTTCGACGCGTTCGACGACCTGCTGATCGGTGAACATCTTGTTGAACATCGGGATGGCTCCTTGCCATGAAACGGTACGAACCGTATCGTATCAGCCCAATGATTGCGAAACAAGCGCCGACGGGCGGTCCGAACGATCTGAAAACGGCCCCTCACGGTGGCAATGACCGTGCCCTTCGGCACCCGGGTCGGCCGCGCAGCGAGCTCGCCAACCAGGCAATCCTCGACGCGGCGCGCGACCTGCTGGTCGAGCATGGCTTCACTCGGCTGCGCCTGGAGCACGTCGCCGCCCGGGCTGGAGTGGGCAAGGCCACCATCTATCGGCGCTGGCCGTCGAAGGAGGCCCTGACCCTCGAGCTCGTGCTGGGTCTGGCCGCTCCACATCTCGACATCGCCGACCTCGGCGACACGCGGGCGGAGCTCCGGGCTGCCGCCGCGAACCCGCTCGCCGCGATTGTCGATACGCCATGGGGCCCGGTGATCCGGGCGATGATGTCCCAGATCGCCGGCAACTCGACGATCGGCGACCCGTTCCGGGCCTCGGTCGTCGCCCGCCGCCGGGCAGAGATCGGGCACGTCATCGAGCGTGGGATCGCCCGTGGCGATCTCCGTCCCGACGCCGACGCATCGATCGCGACCGAGCTGCTCGTGGGGCCGGTCTACTTCCGGCTCGTCTTCGGTGGCGATCTCGAGCCGGACTTCGCGGATCGCATCGCCGACGCTGTGCTCCGCGCCTTCGCAGCCCGCTGAGCGAATGCAGCCCGGCCCGGATCGGCCGGGCGGGCGGGAAGGGGGGCCGGGTCGGCCCGGACGATGGGTCCGATTCGGACCGCCACCCGTTGCGGCTTCGACGCTCACACTGGTCGATATGCAGGTCGTGAGTCCAGCCGAGGCCGTTGCCGGGATCCGGAGCGGCGACCAAGTCTATCTCCATTGCGCAGCAGCGACGCCAGAGGTGCTGCTCGATGCCCTCGTCGAGCGCGCGCCGGAGCTCCAGGATGTCGGCGTCGTCCACCTCCATTGCGAGGGACCCGGGCCGCACCTGGCCCCGGAGATGACCGGGCATTTCCGCCATCGAGCGCTGTTCATCGGGCCGAATGCACGCGCCGCGGTGAATTCCGGTCGGGCCGATTACGTTCCCGTCTTCCTGTCCGACATCCCGCGCCTGTTCCGGTCCGGCGGGCTGCCGCTCGATGCAGTGTTCGTCAATGCCACGCCGCCCGATGCCCACGGATTCTGCTCGCTCGGCGTGTCGGTCGAGGCGATGCACGCCGCGATCGCCTGCGCCCGGACCGTCATCGTTCAATTCAACCGGGCGATGCCGCGGACGCTCGGCGACAGCTTCGTCCACGTCGACGAGATCGATTACGCAGTCGAGGTCGACCAGCCGCCGTACGAGCTCCCTCAACCGGTCATCGGCGACGTCGAGCGGCGGATCGGCGAGTTCGTCGCGGAGCTGGTTCCCGACGGCGCGACGCTCCAGCTCGGGATCGGAGCGATCCCGTCGGCCGCGGCGCTCCACCTGCGCGATCGGAAGGACCTCGGCGTCCACACCGAGATGTTCAGCGACGCGATCGTTGACCTTGTCGAGGCCGGCGCGCTCACCGGCGCTCGCAAGGAGCGCAACCGGGGCAAGATCGTGACCGCGTTCCTGATGGGCTCGCAGCGGCTCTACGACTTCGTCGACGACAACCCGATGGTCGAGATGCGCCCGGTCGACTTCACCAACGACACACACGTGATTCGCGGGTTCGCGAAGATGACCGCGATCAACTCGGCGATCGAGGTGGACGTCACGGGCCAGGTCGTCGCCGACTCGATCGGCGACCGGCTGTACAGCGGGGTCGGCGGCCATATGGACTTCATCCGCGGTGCCGCCCTGGCCGACCACGGCAGGGCGATCATCGCCCTGCCGTCGACGGCAGCCTCAGGAACGGTGTCGCGGATCGTGTCGAACATCCAGCCGGGGGCCGGGGTGGTCACAACCCGCGCCCATGTCCGGACGGTGGTCACCGAGTACGGCGTGGCGGAGCTCTTCGGACGGAGCATCCGCGAGCGGGTCGAGGCACTGATCGCGATCGCCCATCCCGACCATCGCGATGCGCTGAACTTCGAGGTCAGGCGCAAGAACGCGATCTGACCGGCACGCGACGCATGCCCCGCGTCGACCGTCGTCCGCCCGGAACATCGACGACCCGGCCGGCTGGTCGGCGGGTCTTCGGCGGGCCGTCGCGAGTGGAGGCCGACCGGCGTGGCCCGCTGCGTCCGGCCACATCGGGTGGCCGGACCGTGCAAGGTCTCGTCAGACGCGGCCCTTCGGAACCGTGTGCCAGTACGTCTTGTTGAAGACGATCTTGCCGAGATGCCAGAACCGGTTCGGGGTCGGCGGCTTCGGCGGATGGGTGTAGTCGAACTGGAGGAGCGTGCCCTTTCCGTCACCGATCTCGAAGAAGCACATGACCTTGCCCTGGTAGGTGGCATGCTTGCCGGTCGGCGCGCGACGCTCGACGGCGGCGGCAATCTGCTCGGCCACCACGGGCGCCTCGAAATGGGCGGTCGAGCCGGCCTTGGACAAGGGCAGGTCGGTCGCGTCGCCAAGCGCGAACACGTCCGGCCGCCCGCCGACCCGGAGGGTCTCGCGGTCCGTCGGCAGCCAGCCGCCGGGCGCCGGAGCCAGCCCGGAGTCGATCAGGAACTGCTGGCCCTTGTGGGGCGGAACGAGGATCAGGAGGTCGTACGGGAGCTCCTCGCCCTCGAGGCTCAGGACGGACTTCCGATCGCGATCGATCGATTCGACGTTGAAGAACGTGTGCAGCTCGATGCCCTTGGCGGCGAGGATCGGGGTTGCCATCTCGGACACGCTCTCGATCGTGAACGCACGACCGATGGGCGAGCAGAAGTCGATCGTCGTCTTCTCGCGCAGGCCGCGCTCGCGAAGCTCGCTCTCGATGAGGAACGCGACCTCGAGCGGCGCAGGCGGGCATTTGTACGGCATGCCGGCGATGCCGATGACGATTCGCCCGCCGGCGAACCGGTCGAGGGCAGCCCGGAGGCCGGCGGCGGCTTCGGCGCTGTAGAAGTGATACGCCTCGGTTGCGAAGTGCTCGATCGCCTCGGGCACGATCCGCGATCCGGTGGCGAGGACCAGCTGGGTCCACGGCAGCACCTGGCCGTCGGCGAGCTCGACCCTCTTTCGATTCTGGTCGACGCGGACGACCGTCCCGACGACGAGCTCCACCCGATGATCGAGCAGTCCGCGCTCCGGGCGTTGGAGGTTCTCGGCCCGCTCGCCACCCATCGCGATGTACATGAAGCCCGGCTGGTAGATGTGCTCACCTGAGGTGTCGACGACCGTGATCGTCGCCGATCCCGCCTCGAGCTGGCGGCGGAGCTTGCGGACGAGGAGGTTAGCGGTCAATGTCCCGCCGACCCCGCCGCCAAGCACGACCACGCGGTCCATGGGAGGCATCAGCGCATCTTCTCGACGACGATCTCGTCGAAGCCGCCGCGGGCCGTCACGCCGATCAGCCGGTGACCGGCCTTCTCGACCCATTTCGGGATGTCGCTCCGGCTCCCGTTGTCGGACGAGAGGATGGCGAGGACATCGCCGACCTGGGATTCACGGATGGCCCGGATCAGCTCCATGAGCGGGCCGGGGCAGAAGCTGCCGCGGGCATCGATCGTGCGTGGACCGGTGCTGGCGGCGGGGGTCGGGGTCGTGTCGATCATCACTCGAACCTTCCTAGATGAAGAGCGAGGCGTTGGCCTCGGTCATGATCTCGATCGCGGTGGCGGCGCCGGCCGGGTCGGCCATGCCGTCGATCAGGTCCTCGCGCTTCAGGCCGAACATGTCCATCGACATCTGGCATGGGATGAACTCGACGCCGAGCGCCTGGCAGGCCTCGAGGAGCTCTCGGGGCGAGGCGATCTGGTACTGCTTGCGGAGGGTGCCCATCATCCACGGCCCCATGCCCAGGAAGTTCATCTTGCTGAGCTTGAGGTGATCGATTCCGGGTCGCTGCATCACTGACAGCATCTTCTGCATCCAGCCGTCACCGGTGATCCGGACGCCGTCCTTGACGAACGGCAGGAGGCCCCAGAAGGTCACGAAGACCTTGGTCTGGACGCCCGATGCCGCCGCGGCCGAGGACAGGATCAGGGTCGGCCAGATCCGGTCGAGCTCGCCCGACCAGTTGACGATGACCATCTGCTTGGTCAGGCGGTCGGCCGGCGCTCCGGCGGGGGCGACGCTGGGCGACGGTGGAGGGGTGATGGTCGGGCTGAACGGGGGGTCTGCGACGAGCGTCATCGTGGTCACTCAGGCCTTCTGGAGGACGAAGCGGTAGACCGCCGCCGCGTCAGAGCTGGATTCGAGGAGCTGGTTGCCGGTCGTTCGCGACCATGCCGCGAAGTCCTTGATGGAGCCCGCGTCGGTCGAGACCACCTCGAGCGTCTGGCCCGCGGTCATCGTCCTCATCAGCTGGGCTGTCTTCACGATGGGCATCGGACAGGCCAGGCCCCGCGCGTCGAGGATCCTGTCGATCTGGATGAGCGCCATGGTTGCCTCCTTCGGCACTTGACCGCCGCGCGGTCAGATGAAGACGACAGGACCGTTGCCGGCGTTGAGATGGAAGGCGGTCACGCCCTCGACGCCGTCTACGAGCGAATCGAGGTCGTCGGGCCCGATCCCGAGCAGGTCCATCGAGAGCGAGCAGGCCTCGATGTCGATCCCGCCGAGGTCCTTCGCCTGGCGGAACGTCTCGGCCCAGCTTTGCTGGCCGGCCGCAGTGAACGCGTCGACCCGGCGCCGGCCCTCTTCACCGGCCTCCGGCGAGAGACCGTGGGACCGGGCGATCCGGTCGGCCCGGAATGCGTCGAGCGCCCAGTACTGGAGGAAGACGTTGACCGGACGGCCGAGGGCTGCGGCTCCAGCACTGAGGACGGCGGCCGCCTGCAGCTTGTCGTCCGTGCCGGAGAACAGGATCAGGTTGAGGGGCTCGTTCATCGGTTCACCTCGGGAGGCCGTCGCCGGGGAGAGCGAGCGGTCGTTGCTGGGTTGGCTCCATGGATCGAGCATCGATGGATGCGCACACGCGCAGGAGTGCCATCCCGGCCGAACGACGGGAGCCGAACGGCCCAATGGACTCGACCGAGGCACCGAAGAGGGGAGTGGCCGACAGACAGACGTCGCCCGTGCGCTGCACGGACGACGTTCCTGTGTCGCGGCTGGAGTCAGCGTCCTGCCGACGGTCCGCCGCTCCCGGACCGGCTCGGCCTCGCGCGGGTTCAGTGGGTGACGATCACCGTGGCGCTGGCGTGCGTCGCGACGTGCTCGCTGACACTGCCGCCGAAGAAGCGACCGATGGCGCCCTGCCCGCGCGATCCCAGGATGATCGTGTCGAAGTTCCGTTCGGTCGCAATTCGCTCGATCGTGAACGCCGGGTCGCCGTAGGGCTCGATGAGCTCGGGCTCGATGCCGACCTGGCGCAGCCGATTCTGGGCGTCACGAAGTTGGTCCGCGTGGACCGCTCGATCGTCCCACGGGTCGACGCCCATGGCCATCGCCCGGACGGGAACGACGCTCACGACACCGACGAAGGCTCCGAACCGGGTCGCGAGGTCGACGGCGGTATCGAGAGCCCGAATGGCAGGTTCAGTTCCGTCATAGGCCAACAGGATGCGTTTCATTTGCCGTACCTCCGCTGTGGCCCGGTGCCCCCGCGCAACGGCGAGTCGGTCCGCAGCCTTCCCGAGCGTGGCGCGGACATCGCGCGGCGACGACGGTCCAAGGTCACCGGGGCGCAGGCCGAACGGACCGTTCGACACACGAGACGATCCGCGCGTGGCCGGTCGGCCTTGCCGCGTCCGGGGCGGCGGATCGCTGTTGCCCGGGTGCTCAGGCGACGGACGGGACCGCGCCGAGCTCGATCCGAACCTCGACGATCCCGGCACCGATCGGCACCGCGACAGACGGAAGGCCGAGCCCGGTCAGCAGTCGCTGGATCGCGGGGTTGTCGGCGAGCATCGTCGCGGTCAGCGTCCGGAATCCATCGCGCCGGCCCCAGGCGACCGCCGCCTCGACCAGCCTCCGACCGATCCCGCGGCCCTGTTGGTCGTCGGCAACCGCGACGGCCACCTCGGCGCCTGCGGACCCATCGGGTTCGACGCATACGTGGCCGACGATCGTGTTCGGCCCGTGGATCGGTCCCATGACTGCGACGAAGCCTTCTCGATGTGCGTGATCGGGGGTGCAGAAGTAGGTCGACTGGTTGCATGGGATGCCGTTCGTCGACCCGAGGAATCGGGTCCGCCGGCTCTCATCGGAGAGGTCCGCGTAGAACGCCTGCAGCCCGGTGCGATCATCCCGGAAGATGCGCCGGATGCGGATCTGCGTCGCGAGAGTTCGGGCCCGAGCCGCGAAGACGTCGCCGCGTGACGCGGCCGATTCGCCGTGGTCGGCCAGGGATGCGATCGAACAGGGCTGGTCCATGGCCGAACCGTAGCCGGCATCCACCGGGCCGGCGACGGGCTCAACGGCCCGACTCGAGGGTCCGATCGGATCGAATCGATCGAACGCCATCGACCGCCGGGCCGAACGACTCGCGACCATCTGATCCGCGCGGACAGGTCGGATCGGTCCGTCCGACGAGAGGGCCGTCGCTGATCAGGCGACCGAGGCTGCCTTGGCCTGGGCGATGAGGCTTGCCGCCTCCTGGATCGGGATCGCGAACCCGAGACCCGCGGCGCTCGAAGCCGTCGCCGTGTTGACCCCGACGACCTCACCCGCGGCGTTGAGGAGCGGGCCGCCGCTGTTGCCGGGGTTGATCGCCGCGTCCGTCTGGATCAGACCGCTGAGCGTGACCGGCCGGCCGGTCTGGTCGTCCTGGACGGTGATCGTCCGATCGAGGGCCGAGACGATCCCCTTGGTCACGGTCTCGGTGTAGGTCCCCAGCGGACTGCCGATCGCGATCGCCGTCTGGCCGACCTTGATCGCCGTCGAATCGCCGATCGTTGCGGGCTTCAGGCCGGTCGCGTCGATCTTGACGAGCGCGAGGTCCTGGGTGTCCGAGACCGTGACGATGCTCGCCGGATAGATGGTCCCGTCGGCCATCGTCGCCGTCAGCGAGACCGAGCCTTCGACAACATGCCGATTCGTCAGGGCGTATCCATCGGCGGTCAGGACGATGCCGCTCCCGATGCCCGTGCCGGTCCCGCCGAACTGGCCGCGTGCTCCGCCGATCTGCGATGTCAGGGTGACGACCGAATCGCGGGCTGAAGCGACGACCGCGGTGATGTCCTCCTGCTGGACGGTGGTCGTTCCGCCGGTCGTCGTGACCGCGGCATTGGCGGTCGGCGCGGCCGTCGCCGGCGCAGAATCCGGATGGACGAGGCTGACGATGGCCACGGTCGAGCCGGAAGCGAGGACGGCCGCGAGTAGCGCCGCAGAGATCACGGTGCCGATCGATCGACGACCGCCACCGGTCCGGGCCGGAGAAGCCGGCCGACTGTCGTCCCAGGCGATGGGTCGCGGATCGGATGCGCTGGGCTGCGGATCGCGCCACGACAAGCCGGCCGGGTCAGCGCTGCGTTCGCGGGCACTGCTCCCCCAAATGGATGCCGCGCCACCGGTCGGGCCGCTGTCGGCGGGACCCGACGGCCAGGACGGGGTCTGCCCCGGGTCGGTCGAGTCCGGCGAGGTCCGGACCGGAGTCGCGGGCCTCGTCCACGGGTCGGGCAGCCGGCCTGAATGGGACGGATCGGACGCGGGCGCAGGTGACCAGGCGGTGCCGGCGTCGTTCGAGGTGCGGGGGAACGCGTCAGGAGACGCGCTCGGATCGGCCGGGGTCGTGGGGTCGGTCGCGGGGGTCGGGTCGTTCGGGTGCATCGCGGGTTCTCCGGTCACTGACAGGCGGATCGTGTCACGTCTGAGGAAACCTCGAACCGGTGAGAAAGTCCTGAGACGCCGTGGCGCGACCTGCGCCGGGAGGTCGAACGTCGCTCAGATCGTCTGATCCGCGGCGAGGATCGAGCCGCCCGACGATTCGGCCAGGGGCGGGCCGCCGGCGTTCGGCAGCCGGACGACGAAGCGCGCGCCGCTTTCGGGACGGTTGCTCACGACGATCCGACCGTCGTGGAGATCGACGATCGACTTGGCGATCGCGAGACCCAGCCCAGTCCCGCCGGCGGCCGCGCCGGGCGCGCGCCAGAACCGCTCGAAGACATGGCGCATGTCCTCGGGCCGGATGCCCGGTCCGTCATCGTCGACCTGGAGGGTCGCCTCGCGCCGGTCCCTCCGGATCCGGACCCGGACCGTCCCGCCGCGGGGCGTGTGACGGATCGCGTTGTCGACGAGGATCACGGTCAACTGGCGAAGCCGGGCGTGGTCTCCTTCGACCATCGCGGGTTCCGGGTCGAGTTCGAGGTGGACGCCGCGATCCGCTGCCGTCTTGACGAGGGCTCCCGCTCCGTCCGCGGCGACATCGCCGAGGTCGATCGGCAGACGGGTCAGCGCGATCGACCCCGAATCCGACCGGGCGAGGAGGAGCAGGTCCTCGACGAGCGCCGTCAGGTTGCCGACTTCGGCATCGATGTCGTCGAGCGCCTCGATCGAGGTTGCACTTTCCATTCGGTTCCGACGGAGGTGCTCGACGGAGCTCCGGATGACCGTCAGGGGCGTCCGCAGCTCGTGGCTCGCGTCGGCGGCGAACTCGCGCTGGCGGCGAAGCGCCGCACGCTGCTGGACGAGCGATTCGCGGATCGGGACGAGGGCGCGCCTGGCGTAGAACGCCCCGAATCCGAATGCGATGAGGACGACGACGAGGCCGCCGCCGAGGAGGGTCGTGCGGATCGCATCGAGGGTCTGGAGCTCGGCGGTCCGATCCTGGAAGACCTGGATGTAGACCGTCCCGATGTTCGAGTCGGCCTTCTCGGTTCGCACGCGGAACGGCGTGGTATCGATCACGGTGGTCCGGATATCGAGACCGGTCTGCCGCGCGGCGTCGATCCCCGCAGTGACCGGAAGGCCCGCGGGCACGAACAGGCTTCCACGCCCGACCGGCGCGCCCGAATCGTCGAACACGAGGGCAAACGTGCCCGACGAATTTCCACCGAAGATGAACCCCTGGCCCGGCCCGCCGCCCGGATCCGGATGCTCGCGGAATGCCTGCGCCCGGTCGTCGAGCTGTTTTTCGCCGGTCGTCTCGAGCGACCGCGCCGCGACCGAGTACAGGGCGATCCCGAGGACGGCAAGCACGACGAGAGTCGTGAGCCCGCTCCACAGCACGAGTCGCCCTCGGACGCCCCGGATGAGCCGGGCGTCAGCGGCGAGCGCCAGCTGGTCGGCCGGATCGGCAACGGTCGGCGAGGCGGCTCCGTCAGGCATTGTTCAGACGGTACCCCACGCCACGGACGGTTTCGATCCGGTCGCCCTCGGCGCCGAGCTTCGTGCGGAGATAGTGGACGTAGGCGTCGACCGCGTTCGGGGTGACCGCGACGCCGAACGGCCAGGCCTGGTCGAGGAGCTGGTCGCGGCTGAGCGCCTGGCCGGGGTGGCGGAGGAGCGACTCCAGCAGCGAGAACTCACGCGGGCTGAGGTCGATCGGAGCGTCGTGGATCGTGACCGAGCGGGTCGCCTCGTCGAGCGCGATCGGGCCTGCGACGAGACGCGGCTCGGGTCGCCGGGCGGCACCCTCCGACCGTCGGGCGAGCGCGCGCAGACGAGCCGCGAGTTCGTCGTAGGCGAACGGCTTGACGAGGTAATCGTCGGCGCCGGAGTCGAGGCCGACGACCCGGTCCGTGACGGTGTCACGGGCCGTCAGCATCAGGATCGCGAGCTCGCGTCGGTCGGCGCGGATCCGACGCGCGACGTCCAGCCCGGAGATGTCCGGGAGGCCGATGTCGAGGATGACGACGTCGATCCCGTTCTCGCCGAGGGCGATGTCGACGCCGGTCTCACCGTCCGGCGCGATCTCGACGTTGTGGCGGTCCTGTTCGAGCAAGCGGGCGAGCGATCGGCTGAGGCGCTCGTCGTCCTCGACGAGGAGGATCTTCATGCGGGCTTGTGTCCTCGGTTGCTCGGCCATCCCGGGTGCTCGTGCGGTCGGCGAAGGCCCGCCGGGCCAGTGGATCGTGCCAGATCGAAGGGAGGAAGTTCCTGGCGATGGGCCGGAGGAGGAGGAGAACGACCCATGGCCAGGTTCGAGGTTGACATTCGCGACCGCGAATGAGAACCGCATGAGACGGTCGGGCCATCATGGACGGTGGTCCGTGATGCCTCCGACGGGTGACGGATCAGGGTGTGGTACTCGCGACTAGCCCAAAGTACGGCTTGGCGAGCCCTGCTCCCCACCCATACGCTCCGCCCATCAGCGAGCCGCACTCCACCTCTGGCTACCCCAGCCGTGCGGACGCCACGAAATGCGCACAGAGAGGCAACGACCACATGGGGTCCATGGCCGTCAACGAACTCGGGCCGATGCTCACCGCGACGGAAGTCGCCGACATGCTCCATCTCCACGTCAACACCGTGAAGCGGCTCGGCGACCGCGGAGAGCTTCCGTTCTACCGAGTCTGCAAGCGTGGCGATCGTCGCTTCCGGCTCGACGACGTCATGAAGTTCCTCGCCCAGAACCGCTGACCCGCACCCGGGTCGTACACCGCCCGTCCTGAGCTCATACGAGGCGCCCGTTCACTGGAGCGGGCGTTTCGCCGTGTCCAGCACGTGCGCCTCCGGCCGTGCGGCGCGTTACCGTACCTCGATGATCGTGGGAAACGAGACGCCGAGCCGTCCCCGCTCGTTCGATCCCGTGGTGCGCTGCCGCGTCCTGCTCAGACGCGGTCTCATTCACGATGCCCTGGCGGCGGCGACGGAGGGTCTGGCCGGACCGGCTCCGCAGGACGCGAAGGGGACCGTTACCGTCGACCCGATCGAGCGTGGTCGCTTGCTGCTCGCGCGCGGCGAGCTCCTCGGGCTGCTCGGCGACGATCGCGCCGCGGACCTCGAATTCGCCGAGGCGGCGACGCTGGCCCGCGTCGATGATCCAGCGACGGCGATCCGGGCGATCCTGATGCGTTCCGCGATCGCGCGCTTCGATGGCCGCTTCGCGGACGCTGACTCGTTCGTTGCGGATGCGCGGTCCCTCGGTTCGCGGCCGCCCGGACCGGGTCCGCTGGTGCGCGCGGCCATTCTCCTGGAGGCAGGCCTCGGACATCTCGATCAGGACCACCGCCGAGCCACGGCCGAGCTTGACGAGGCGGTCGCCGTGGCCGACGCCGTGTCGCCTGGGTCGACTCGCGACGGCGTGCTTGCCCAGGCCCTCGAAGGACGCGCCACGGCTCACCGGGTGGCCGGCGAGTTCGCTGCGGCATCGGCCGACCTGGATCGCGCCCTGCCGCTCGCCCGGCGGGCATTCGGTCGATCATCGATGGAGGTCGCCCAGCTCCTGAACAGCCGGGGGATGCTGGGCAAGTTCGCGGGGTTGTTCGGCCGTGCGGCCACCGACTACCGTCGGGCGGCACAGATCATCGAGGATCGAGTCGGGCCCGACAATCCGGAGATGGCCGCCGTGCTCCACAACGTTGCCGGGCTGGCCCACGCCCGCGGGTTGTTCGCGGAAGCGGAGAGTCCCGCCCGACGGTCTCTCGAGCTGCGCGTCCGCGCCTTCGGGGGCGATCACCTGGCCGTGGCCCTGGATCGGGCGGGACTCGCTGCGATCCTCGATCGCATCGGGCGGCGTGACGAGGCGGAGGCCATGCTGCTGGCAGCGCTGCCGGTCATCCGGCGAACCCTCGGTCCGGATCATCGCGAGGTGGCCGTGTCCCTGAACAACCTGGCCGCCATTGCCCAGGCCCGCGGCAACCTCGACGTCGCCGAACGACGTTACCGCGAAGCCCTGGCGATCAAGGCCATGACCCTCGGGTCGGACTCGCCGTCGGTGGCGATCACGCTCAGCAATCTGTCGGTCGTGGTGCGCCGGCGGGGCGACCCGACCGAGGCTGCGGCCCTCGCCGATCGTGCGATCGCGATCCTGCGTCGAACTGTCGACGAAGGGCATCCCGCTCTTCGAGCTGCGGAAACCAATCGCGCGCGTATCGGCGACCATCGCGGGTCGCGCACTGGCGCCGGGGCCCCGGATGTCGCAATCGCGACAGGCCCAGGGTCGGGTCGTCGACGGCAGGCCCGCAGATCCGATGAGACGATTGCTCGGTCGTCGCACCCCTTGGAGGAGCCGCCCGCCATGGCCGAACTCGCCGATCCGATGGAGCCGTCCGGCGCCCACGTTCCGACCGACGCCGAGCCCTACACCGAAGGTCACCGGCTCGCGTCGAACGATAGCGAGACGATCGCGACCGACGACGC
>JANMCU010000085.1:0-6645 GCA_031361415.1 Chloroflexota bacterium
CGCGCCGCGGACGTACGCGATGAACCGACCGCCGGCACCGGCAACCGCCGGGCGGAAGTCGCCCGAGCCATCGAGCGTCGGCCCGACCGCGGCGCCGTCCAGGCCGACCTCCCCGAGGAAGGCCGACGGTCCGTTCCCGACATGAACCAGCAGGCGGTCGGCGCCGAGCCAGTCGAAGTAGAGGGGTGAGCCCTGCCGGATCACGCTTCCGACCCCGCCGTCGAGCGGCGCGCCGCCGTCGGCCGGCGCGACCCGCAGGGAAAGCCCGTTCGCCTCTGTAGCGAGGAAGGACACGTGCTTCCCGTCCGGAGTCCAGTAGAGGTAGAACGGCGGGACCGCGGCGCTGCGGTAGACGATCGTCGGCGCCGGCAGCAGGCTCGGTCGCGGCCCATCGCGCCCAACCGGAAAGATCGCGATCGCCGTGTCGTCCGGGCCGTAGGCGACAGCGGCCACCCGTGCGCCATCCGGGGACCAGGCCGGGAACCCGTAGGTCGTGCCAGTGGCGGGCCCGAGGATCGTGGACGTCCCCGCCCCATCGACGGTGGCGAGCGCTCCGGACCCGTCGACGAGCGCGACCAGGGGTTGATGACCCGGAAACGCGATGCTCTCGGGCGAGCTCGAGGTCAGTGGTGCCGATCGGCCGCCGACCACGATCGCGACGACGGCAATCGCGATGACGGCGAGGGCCAGTCCGATGGCCGCCGTAGATCGTCGTCGAGTGTGCCGAACCGGGGGCCCAGGCGCCGGGATCGGCTCGGGCGTTCCGTCGGGCAGCGGCAGCTCGGCCATCGTCCAACGATACGCGCCCGAACTGCGCACGGATGCCCGCACGAGCCGAGGTGGCCGGCGGCGCATCATCGAGCAGTACACTGCAGCGTCGGCAACGGACGAACCACAGGACGAGGAACCGGGTGCGACAGGCCCATCCACGACATCGGCACCGACGGCGACGCGCCATCGGACCGGCCCTGGTCGCGACCTTCGTCGGGGTCGTGTTCCTGGCGCTCGGGGGCCCGGGTTTCGGGCGTGACGCCCAACCGCGACCCCCCTCGGCGAACGGACCACCGAGTGACCGCGCGACGATCGCACAAACGGTGGCAGCCGTCGATCGGCCTGATCCCACCTTGGCGGCTGCCAGGCCCCAAGGGACCCCCGACGGCCACGGGACGCGGACCCCGAGCACGGGTCCCCTCATCGAGGCGGTGCCCGGGACGATCGTCGAGCGGCCTCCCGTGCACGGAAGCGCGGTTCCGGTCTCGACGGTCGGACGTGGCGCGACCGCGGTCTTCCTCGGCGACTCGTATACATCCGGCTGGAACGGCGCTGGCCTCGGTCCTCGCAGCTGGCCGGCTCTCGTCGGCGTTGCCCGCGGCTGGAAGGTCGTGAATTTGGCCGTTCCTGGCACGGGCTTCATGAACCCCGGCTGGACGAACCAGCCGATCGCCTCACGCGTCGACGCGGCCGTTCGCCAGAGACCGGACATCGTGTTCATCGTGGGCGGCCATAACGACTCGCGTTGGTCGACGTCGACCACGATCCAGGCGGCGGATCGGGTCATCGAGCGCCTGCGGGCGGCGCTGCCCCACGCGGTCATCGTGATCGTCGGGCCCATCTGGCCGAACGCCAGCCCGCCGACCCGGTGCATCATGCTGCGGGCCGGGCTGCGGACCGAAGGGACGGCGATCGCGCACACGATCTTCATCGATCCGCTGGCCGAGCGATGGTTCGCCGGCGCGAGCCACCGCTACATCGGCCCTGACGGGCTCCACCCGACGAATTCCGGGCACGCGTTCATCGCCCAGCGCGTCCTCGCCGACCTGCGCGGGACCTGACCTCAGCCGGCCAGCACCGTCGCAAGAGCTGCGTCGAGGGCGGGCGCAAGGGATCGCGAGAAGGTCGCGGTCAGGTGTCCGATGTCGCGGAAGACGATCCGGTCATTGACGACGACCGAGCACGGATCGCCGACGCAGATGCGCTTCGTGAGATCGATCCGCGCAGCGCCGGCCGCCTTCGCAGCCATCGATTCGAGCGCGCCGAGATGGTCGGAGAAGGCCACGCTGCGCGGGATCGCGCACGCCTCGACGCTCGACGAATGCTGAGACAGGCAGGCCGGGACATCACGACCGGCATACGGCGTGTCGACGAGGATCGCGACCCGGCCGGGAATCCGGGCGATCATCCGACCGACGGCCGCGCCCTTGGCATTCACGGTGTCGTCGGCAGCCGCCAACGGGTGGATCGCGATCCGGCTCATCGAGACCAGCGTGAGGTCTGGCCGGATTGCGGCAAGCCGACGGAGGGTTGCTTCGTTCCAGTCGGTGCACTCTCGATATTCGCGTTTGAGGGCCGTGTTGGCGACCCGCATGTCGATGAACGGGCAGGCGACCTTGACGAAGGTGACGATCCGCCATCCCTCGTGCTTCGCGATCCGGTCCAGCGCCGGGAACCATTGCGACGCATGCGAATCGCCGACCAGGGCCACAATGAAGGACGCATCCGGGATTCCGTACGTGCAATCGGGCGGGACGGTCACGTTCTCGAACGCCAGGCACCCATCGGCCCGCAGACGCTCCTCGTCGGAGCGAGCGTCGGCGAGCGTCGGTCGGACATCGGGCGGCAGAGCCCCTGAGGTCGCCACATCGTCAGGCAGGACCGGTCGTGGGGCCGACGACGTGCCCGGCAGCTGCGACGCCCCGCGATCGACCGCCGCGGTCGTCGGCGTCGCGGTCGGTCGGACCGACGGATCGGCCGGTCGGACCGACGGCGCGGCAAGCGCGAGCGCGTCCGGCCAGGCACTCTCGCCGGCGTCGAGCGTTGCGGCCGATCCGGACTGGGTTGGCGTGGGTCCGGCGCCCGAGGCAAGGGCCGGCGCAGCGGCAATGATGACGACGGCGGCAATGGTCGCCAGGCCGATCGATACCGTTCGTCCGGGCGGTGACACGAGACGCGGCAACGGGCCGCGGAACGGCGTCTCGATCAGGGCCCAGGACACGACGGCGAGGAGGCCCGCCAGACCGACCAGGCCGGCCCGGCCGAGGTCGTCGATGGGGCCGCCAAGGGCAAATGGAGCGAGGACCAGGATCGGCCAGTGCACGAGGTACAGCGAGTAGCTGATCCGGCCGACGAAGCGGAGTGGCGCCAGCGCCAGGATCGCGCCCGGCCCGAACCGTCGACGGCCGGCGCCCAGCAGGATCGTGGTTCCGAGGGCCGGCAGGACGGCAGCGACGCCCGGGTAGGCGAGGCCCGGATCGAAGGTCAAGGTGGCGAGGGCGATGGCGCCCAGGCCGGCCCAGCCGGCGATCGCGAGCAAAACCCGCGGCGCGCGGTCAACGATGCCCGCGCCGACCGCGACCGCGGCCAGGCCCCCGAGACCGAGCTCCCACGCCCGTGTCGGGAGCAAGTAGAACGCCCAGTTCGCGGCGAGATCGGTCAGGACGAGATTGGCCGCGAAGGAGGCTCCGACGAGCCCGAGCAGGCCGACGACGAGCCGCCGCCGAGCGTGGACGCCACGGGCCACGAGCAGGATCAGGGCCGGCCAGAGCAGATAGAACTGCTCCTCGACCGCGAGGCTCCAGAAGTGCAGGAAGGGCGACGGGGCGGCGACGGTTGCGAAGTAGTCGCCGCTCGCGAGCGCGAACCGGATGTTCCCGATCGACAGCGCCGCGGCTGCGCCGTCGAGCCCGACCGCCGGTCGATCGAGCGGAGCGACGAGGTTCTCGGCTGCGATCAGGGTCGCCACGAGGACCAGGACTGCGGCGGGGAGCAGACGCCGGGCTCGGCGAGCGTAGAACGGGAGGAAGGCGATCCGACCGGTTCGCTCGCGCTCGCGAAGCAGGAGTCCCGTGATCAGGAAGCCGCTGATGACGAAAAAGACGTCAACCCCGACGAACCCGCCCACGACACCGGCGAGGCCGGCATGGAAGAGGACGACGGTCAGCACGGCGATCCCGCGCAGCCCCTCCACGTCGGGGCGAAAGGCATCGTGACTCGAGCGATCGTTGGCTGCGCGCACGTCGTCGGCTCCTGCGGATCGACCGTCCCACCGAGCGCTTGCCGGCGGGGCGGTCGCTGCAGGGGTGACGCGACAGCCCAGCGCCTGTGACTGTCAAACGGTCGACACCGCCGACGCGTCACATGTCGGCCCGGGCGCCAGCACGGCCAGCGCGCCCGACCCGGTCGCTACGATGTGGCGATGCCGCTCGAGCCGTCCCTGCCGACCCGGATCGCCACGATCCCGGTGCCCCGCGACGCCGTCTCGGACGCAACCTGGCGGTGGGCGCAGCGCGCGCTGCCGGGCTACCTGCTTGCCCATTCGGTCCGTTCGTACTGCTGGGGCGCCACGATCGCAGCGTCCGAGGGTTTGACGTTCGACCGCACGATCCTCTGGACGGCGGCCCTGATGCACGACCTCGGGCTGACGCGGATCCCGAGGAACACGATGTGCTTCGAGATCGAGGGCGCCGAGATTGCGCGCCGGTTCCTGGTCCGCCACGGGCTGCCCGCCGGTGACGCGGCGCGGGTCGCGATCGCGATCATCCTCCACATGCAGCCCGTGGTGACCATCGACGACGGGGTCGAGAGCCTCCTGCTCGATCGAGCGACCAGCATCGATGTTCGAGGCGACGGCTACGAGGCGATCGGCGCGACTCGATCCGGCGTCGTTCGAGCCTTCCCGCGCGGGTCGTTCGATCGGCAGTTCCTCAGGGCAATCGAGCGCGAGGTGGCGGTCCGCCAGGACTGTCGGAGCACGAGTCTCGTGCGTCGGACCGGTCTGGCCGATTGGATGGCCCACTCGCCATGGGCGACGGCTGCCGGCGACCCGGATCGCGGCGCCTGATCCGCAGCTCCGACGCGTCTCGGGCCGCTTCTCAGAGGCCGGCCTTGAGAGCGAGGATGCGGGTGTACGACGCCTGCAGCGTGGCGAGCGGGATCTGGCCCGCGGTCGCCTCGCGAACCAGCAGCGAGAACTCGTCGCGGCTGGTCAGCTCCGACCCTGTCGTCAGGATCATGTCCGTCCCGGCACGTGCGGCCGCGAAGGCCAGGCTCCGGGTCGTCACGCCGCGAGCGTGGGCGATCCCGTCAAGGGAATCCGTGATCGTGACACCCGTGAAGCCGAGGTCGTGGCGAAGGAGCGTGCCGACGATGGCCCGCGACCAGCCGGCGGCGTGCGCGGGATCGTAGGCCGGATAGATCGCGTTCGACAGCATGATCATCGGGATGTGATGGCCGATCGCCCGCTGATAGGGCCGCAGGCCCTGGGCGAGGCCGGCCTGCGACTGGGTGATGGTCACGACCGAGGCGTCGGTGTTTCTCGTCGCATATCCAAGTCCCGGAAAGTGCTTCATGACCGGGACGACTCGACCGGCTTCGAGACCGGTCGCGAACGAATCCGCGAGGCCGGTGGTTCGACCGACGAGGAACGACCACGTCCGGCCCTCGCGGTAGAGGAACGACGATGTCAACGCGGGGACGTCCGCGACCGGGGCGAAGTCGACGTTGATCCCGAGACCGCGGAGTGCGCTCCCCGTCGCCGTTCCCTGGGCGAGGGCGACCGACGCGAGTCCGAGCGTGCCCATGTCACGCGGCGAGATCGTCGGCGGGGCCCACGGAATGCGCTTGATCGGCCCGCCTTCCTGGTCGACTGCGACGATCAGGCGCGGGCGTCCGCCGGCAGCGGCCGCCGCCCGGAGTGTGGCGGTGAGGGCTCGCACCTGAGTCGCCGTCGAGACGTTGGTGCCGAACAGGATGACGCCGCCCACCTCGCCGCGCCGGATCCGCCCGAGCAGGTCGGCGCTCGGGGTGAGGCCGTCCATCCGGACGATCAGCTTCTGGCCGATGAGCTGGGCGATCGTCGGCGACGCCACCACGCTCACCGTCGTGCCGGCGGCGGTCGCCCTCGCGCCCGCAGGCGTCACGAGCGCGACGGGCCCATCGAGGGTCAGCCGGACGGACGGACCCAGGCGCTGGGTGGCCTGGTCGTTCGAGGTCCGAGCCGCCACGGGGGCTCCGCAGGCGGCGACCACGATCGCGACGGCGAGCATGACCCCGCCGCCCGGCCTCATGACGACCAGGGGTGCATGTCGATCGAGGCCGGGACTCCGGCGCCGTTGCAGGGCGGAACAGTCGCGTCGGTCGGGCTTGCCGGTGTCGCCTTGACCTCGCCGGCGCCAAACACGAACGCGACCGTCACCGGAGGAACCGGCGCCGACCCGCAGTAATTGCTGACGTCGACGAGCGTGATATGGAAGATGCCGGGCGACATCACCAGGCCGTGGCTGGTCGTGATCGCCTTGCCGTCGATGAGCACCGCGCCATCGCCGCCAACCAGCCGTGGCTGGGAGCGATCGCCGAGAACGCAGTCCGACGGCCCGGTGTTCGACAGCTGGACGTGGGCGATCCGATTTCCGGCCGCGCCCTCCCACAAGGTGATCCGCGCCGCGAGCACCGCGGAATCGCACAGCGCAATCGTCGGTTTGGGCGTGGGCGTCGAAGCGGGCGGCTTCGACGCGACAGGCGGACCGCTCGGCTTGGATGACCGCGGAGTGGCAACGGCGACAGCCGCGGCCGACGGTGATGCTCCGGCCGTCGGGACCGGGCCCGGTCGCCCGAAGACGATCGCGGCGATGGCGACCGCGACGATCACGA
>JANMCU010000154.1:0-10971 GCA_031361415.1 Chloroflexota bacterium
CCGGGCCTCAGCCCTTCTCCGAGCCCTAGGCTGTCGTCGCCGTGCCTGTGCCGGTCGCCGAGCCCGAGGCTGTCGTCGCCGAGCCGGAGCCCGTCGCCGAGCCCGAGCCGGAGCCCGTCGAAGCCGAGCAGGAACCAACCGCGAATGCCGCGTCGGAGGATCCGTCGGCCCCGGCCGTCGAGGCAGCGTCCGAAACCAGGCTGACCGACGAGGAGTCGACGCCCGCCTGACCCGCGGCTCGACCCACGATCGTGAACGGCCCGCCGACGGCGGGTCGTTTCGATTCCTTCATCCTTTCGGACCCGCATTCCGGCATCGGCCGGAGCGAATCCGACGAATGATGGAGCAGGGACCGGCCGTCCGCGGCCCACTCGACGGACCCATCCGGGGTGGGTCGTTCGACTGGCTTGCGGGCAAAGGGGTCCGTGCTAGCATGGCTTTCGGAGCGCCCCCTGCGACGCTCACAAGGGAACGAACGTTCGACTCGATGGACCGCTTCGATAAGTTCACGGATCGCGCTCGCAAGGTCCTGACGCTCGCTCAGGATGAGGCGCAGCGCTTCAACCACAACTACATCGGCACCGAGCACTTGCTCCTCGGCCTCGTCCGGGAGGGCGAGGGAGTCGCGGCGCGCGTCCTCGAGAACATGAATGTCGAGCTGGCCAAGGTGCGGACGGCAGTCGAATTCATCATCGGACGCGGCGATCGACCGGTCGTCGGCGAGGTCGGCCTGACGCCCCGGGCCAAGCGGGTGATCGAGCTCGCGATCGACGAGGCGCGTCGGCTCGGCCACAACTACATCGGGACCGAGCACCTTCTCCTCGGCTTGGTCCGGGAGGGCGAGGGCATCGCCGCCGGCGTCCTCGAGTCACTCGGCGTGAACCTCGACAAGGTCCGCCATGAGGTCATCCGCGTGCTGTCCCAGAGCTCGTCGGCCGGACCGGCCCAGGAGACGAAGCGGGCGAGCAAGACCCCGACGGTCGACCAGCTCGGGATCAACCTCACGGAGCTCGCACGCGCGGGCAAGCTCGATCCGGTCATCGGCCGCGACAAGGAGATCGAGCGGGTCATCCAGATCCTGTCGCGCCGGACGAAGAACAACCCGGCCCTGATCGGCGAGCCTGGCGTCGGCAAGACCGCGATCGCCGAGGGGCTCGCCCATCGGATCGTCGCGGGAGATGTCCCGGAGACGCTCCTCAACAAGCGCGTGCTGACCCTCGACATCGGCTCGCTCGTCGCCGGCACGAAGTACCGCGGCGAGTTCGAGGAGCGCTTGAAGAAGATCATCGAGGAGCTCCGCAACACCAACGACGCCGTCCTCTTCATCGACGAGCTCCACACCCTCGTCGGGGCCGGCGCCGCCGAAGGAGCCATCGACGCGGCGAACATCCTCAAGCCGCCGCTCGCTCGCGGCGAGCTCCAGTGCATCGGTGCCACAACGCTCGACGAGTACCGCAAGTACATCGAGCGCGACGCCGCCCTCGAGCGTCGCTTCCAGCCCGTGATGGTGGAGGAGCCGACGCTCGAGCAGACGATCGACATCCTGATGGGCATCCGCGAGCGCTACGAGCAGCACCACAAGGTCACGATCACCGACGACGCGGTCAAGGCTGCAGCGGACCTGTCGACGCGCTACATCACCGATCGCCACCTGCCGGACAAGGCGATCGACCTGATCGACGAAGCGGCCTCGCGCGTCCGCCTCCGACACGCGTCCGCGCCGCCCGCGTTGCGCGAGGCACAGAAGGACCTCGACCGGGTCACGAAGGAGAAGGACGCGGCGATCAACAACCAGGAGTACGAGGAAGCTGCCCGCCTGCGCGAGGCCGAGGCGACATCGCGCGAGACGGTCGACAGGCTCCGCGCCGAGTGGCAGTCGCAGGTCGCGAGCGACCAGCCGACGGTCGACGAGGAGGAGATCGCCCAGGTCGTCGCGATGTGGACCGGCATCCCCGTGACCCGGATCGCGGCCGAGGAGTCCGAACGCCTGCTCCACATGGAGGATGCCCTTCACAGCCGGGTCATCGGCCAGCAAGAGGCAATCGAGGTCATCTCGAAGGCGGTCCGCCGCGCACGGGCAGGTCTCAAGGACCCGAAGCGACCGATCGGCTCGTTCATCTTCCTGGGTCCGACCGGGGTCGGCAAGACGGAGCTGGCCAAGGCCCTCGCCGAGTTCATGTTCGGCAGCGAGGACGCGCTCATCAAGATCGACATGAGCGAGTTCATGGAGCGCCACAACGTGTCGCGCCTGGTCGGGGCGCCTCCCGGCTACGTCGGCTTCGACGAGGGTGGCCAGCTGACCGAGGCGGTCCGTCGCAAGAACTACTGCGTCGTTCTGCTGGACGAGGTCGAGAAGGCCCATCCCGAGGTCTTCAACATCCTGCTTCAGATCCTCGAGGACGGGCACCTCTCGGATGCCAAGGGTCGCCGGGTCGACTTCCGAAACTGCATCATCATCATGACCTCGAACCTCGGCGCGAAGCAGCTCCAGACGAACTCGTCGCTCGGGTTCCGGGATCGCGGTGGCAGCGCCGAGAGCCAGGCCCAGACCTCGTACGATCTGATGAAGGAAAAGGTCGCGAACGAGCTGAAGCAGAATTTCCGGCCGGAGTTCCTCAACCGGATCGACGCGACGGTGGTCTTCCGATCGCTGACGGTCGAGGAGATCACGTTGATCGTCGATCTCATGCTCGCCCGGGTCCGCGACCAGCTCCGCGCCCAGCAGATGTTCCTCGAAGTCACCCAGGCGGCCAAGGAGCACATCATCAAGCTCGGCTACGACGTGGCGTATGGCGCCCGTCCCCTCCGTCGAGTGATTCAGAACATGGTCGAGGATGTCCTCGCCGAGCATCTCCTGCTCGGCAAGTACGAGCCGGGCACGACGATCGTGGTCGACCGCGACCCGGAAGCCGGCCTCGACATTCACGCCGCCGAGCAGCCGCTGACCCCGGTCGAAGCCTGACGATCGGTCGCCGGATCGGCTCGCGATGAGCAAGGCGTCCGGCCGAGCCCAGACCCGCTTCGTCTGCCAGTCGTGCGGCGAATCCTTCCTCCGATGGGAGGGCCAGTGTCGCGCCTGCTCGGCATGGAACAGCCTCGTCGAGACCCAGGTCCGGACCGAGCCGCGGCGGGCGTCGCGCCTGGTCACGGGCGGCGGTCCGGCCGCGCCGATCGCCACCCGCCTGGTCGACGTCGGCGAGCCCGAACGGCCACGCATCCCGGCCGGGATCGGTGAGCTCGATCGGGTGCTCGGTGGAGGCCTCGTCGCCGGCTCCGTCGTGCTCCTCGGTGGCGAGCCGGGGATCGGCAAGTCGACGCTCCTGCTGCAGGCCGCGGCTGGGGTCGCGGGCCTGGTCGGGCCTGAGCGTGTCCTGTATGCAACCGGCGAGGAGTCGATGGCCCAGGTCCGCCTCCGCGCGGAACGCCTCGGGCTGCTCGGAGGCATCGGCGGCGCGATCGCCGTCCTCGCCGAGTCGTCGATCGATCGGATCGCGGACGTGGCCACGAGCCGGGTTCCCGGTCCGGCCCTGCTCGTCATCGACTCCGTCCAGACCGCCACGATCGATGATCTCGACGGACCGGCCGGGAGCGTCGGCCAGGTTCGCGGCGCCGCGCTTCGCCTGATGGAGCTCGCGAAGCCGGCGGGGATCGCCGTGGTGCTCGTCGGTCACGTCACGAAAGACGGCTCCATCGCAGGCCCGAAGACGCTCGAGCATCTCGTCGATGCGGTGCTGACTCTCGAGGGCGAGCGCTACGCCACCATCCGGCTCCTGCGCGCATCGAAGAACCGCTTCGGCTCGACCGAGGAGGTCGGGGTCTTCGAGATGGGCGAGGCCGGCATGACCGAGGTCGCCGATCCGGCCCGGGCGTTCCTCGCCGACCATGACGGACCGGCGCCCGGGAGCGTCGTTGCGCCGACCCTCGAGGGGTCGCGGCCGCTCCTCGTGGAGGTCCAGGGCCTCGTCGCGCCGGGCCCGGGCGGGACGCCGCGGCGGACCGCCAGCGGGGTCGACGCGAATCGGGTTGCGCTCCTCGTCGCCGTGCTCGCCCGTCGGGCCGGGATCGGCCTGGCCAGCCACGACATCTACGTCAACCTGGCCGGCGGGCTTGCGGTCGATGAGCCCGGGCTCGATCTGCCCCTGGCGCTGGCCCTGGCTTCGTCGCTCCGCGACCGGCCGATTGCGACGGGCACTGTGGCGATCGGCGAGGTCGGGCTGCTCGGCGAGCTGCGTCCGGTCGTCGGACTGGAGCGCCGCCTGCGCGAGGCCGCCCGCCTCGGTTTCGGCCGGGCGATCGTGCCGAGGCCCGGTCGCGGACCGGCGATTCCGGCGATCGACGGGATGGAGGTGATCGCCGCCGGCAGCCTCCGGGAGGCGATCGAGGCCGCCCTTGCGGGCCCGCTCGACGGTCCGCGGCGCATGGCGGCGGCCTCCGCGCGATGCTAAGGTACGGCGGCTTCAGCGCGCCCCGGGGAGTCTGGCGCCTTCGCCCCGCGAGGCACGACGCGAGGGAACCGTGATCCGCAACATTCGTTTGCTCGGGGCCGCGTTGGGCGGCCTCGTCGGACTCGCGCTTGCCGCGTCGCTGCGACTGTTCGAAGAGTCGCCGATGGGTGGCCCCCTGCTGGTCGCATGGGTGATCGCCTGGATCGTCGTCGGCTTTGCGATCCTGCCCTACCTCACGGTCGTTCCGGCCGGCTGGGGGATCCGCCAGATCCAGCAGCTCTCGACCGCCGAGTTCGTCACCGCCGTCGTCGGACTCCTGCTCGGCCTGCTGATGGGCCTCCTCCTCGGCCTGCCCCTCGCCCTGTTCCCGGCTCCGCTCGGGACGTGGCTGCCGATCGGCGTGTCGCTGTTTCTGGGTCTCGGCATGCTCGGTCTGACCGTCGCCAAGCGCGACGACCTGCTCGTCGCGGCCGAGGCGATCGGGCTCGTCCGTCGGCCGAGTCCCGACCGTGACCTGGTCGCAACCACCGGCGATCCGCACATCGTGGTCGATACGAGCGCGATCATCGACGGCCGGATCAAGGACATCGTCGAGTCCGGGTTCGTGTACGGCACGCTCGTCGTGCCCAAGTTCGTCCTCGAGGAGCTCCAGCACATCGCTGACAGCTCGGACACCCTGCGCCGCAATCGCGGCCGGCGGGGGCTCGAGATCCTGGCCCAGATGCAGAAGGATTCGCCGACGCCGATCGAGATCATCGATGAGCCGCTGCCCGACATCTCCGAGGTCGACGCGAAGCTCGTCGCGCTCGCTCGCAGCCGGAGCAAGGCGATCCTGACGAACGACTACAACCTGAACCGGGTCGCGGAGCTGCAGGGGGTGCGCGTCCTGAACGTCAACTCCCTCGCGAATGCGGTCAAGCCGGCCGTCCTGCCGGGCGAGGAGCTCCGGGTCCGAGTCATCCAGGAGGGCAAGGAGGCCGGCCAGGGGGTCGGGTTCCTCGACGACGGGACGATGATCGTCGTCGAAGGTGGCGTCCGCTATATCGACAAGGATCTCGACGTGTCGGTGACGCGGGTCCTCCAGACCGTGGCCGGCCGGATGATCTTCGCGCAGCCGCGTCTCGATTGAGCGGAGCAGACCGGGGTCGCGGCTGGACCGGGTACGAGCCGATCGCGGGCGAGGCCGCTGCGGGCGAATCCGCTGCGGGCGAAGCCGCTGCGGGCGTGCGGCTCGAGGACGTCCCGGTCGGAGCCGGCCAACCCGGTGGCGGCCGACGCGGTGACCCACCCTTCGCGGACGCGATCGTCGTGGCTGCCGGAACCTCGAGCCGGATGGGCGGGATCGACAAGCTCGCAGCGGTCGTCGGCGGTCGGCCCGTTCTGGCGCATGCGCTCGGGGCGATCGCCGCGGCTCCGGAGGTACGGCGGATCGTCCTCGTGACGAGCCCGGAGCTGATCGAGGCGATCGCGGGTGCGGAGTGGTTCCCGACCAAGGTCGCGCTTCTTGTGAGCGGCGGCTCGCGACGGCAGCAATCCGTCGACAATGGGTTCCGCCATCTCCTCGCGAATCCTGCCGAGCTCGGGGGCAGCGAGGCCGAGGTCGTGCTCGTCCATGACGCGGCCCGTCCGCTCGTCCCGACGCGGCTCGTGTCGGCCGTGGCCAACGCCGCGCGGGTCCACGGCGCGGCGATCCCGGTGCTGCCGGTGCGCGACACGATCAAGCGGGTCGATCGAGACGGGACGGTGGCCGGCGCCGGCGATCGGTCGACGCTCGGCGCCGCCCAGACGCCACAGGGGATCCGGACGGAGCTCCTGCGTCAGGCGTTGACGCGGTTCCCGGCCGGCGGCCCCGATCTGTTCACCGACGAGGCCGCTCTGCTCGAGGCCTGTAGAATCGCCGTTCATGCAATTCCCGGCGACGAGCGCAACTTCAAGGTGACGCTGCCCGGCGACCTCGCGCGCGTCGAGGCCCTCCTGACGGGCGCGAGCCCGGGCGCCATGGGCCCCGAAGTCACGGGCGCCCGCCTGGCGGTGCCGGCAGCCGGGCGCGTCGGCATCGGGACCGACAGCCATCCGTTCGGGCCGGGCGTCGGCCTCGCGCTCGGCGGCCTTCTCATCGAGCGAGCGCCACGGTTGCACGGCCACTCCGACGGTGATGTCGTCCTGCATGCCGTCTCCGACGCGCTCCTCGGGGCCGCGGGCCTCGGCGATCTCGGCCGGGTCTTCCCGGCGGGACCGGGGACGCCGCGGGGCATCGCCAGCGCCGAGTTGCTCACGGAGGTGCTGCGCGGCGTACGGGCCGCCGGCTACGCCGTCGCGAACCTCGACTGCACGATCGTTGCCGGCCGACCGCGACTCGGTGCCCTGCTGCCGTCGATCGGCGCGCGGATCGCAGAGCTGCTCGGGATCGAGCCGGCGGCAGTCAACGTCAAGGCCTCGAGCGGCAATCTCGATGGTATGGAAGGGGCGGGCCGCGGCATCTCGGCGGTCGCCATCGTTGTCCTGACCGGCCACATCGGCGAACGATGACGATCCAGCTCCACGACACGCTCACGGGCTTCGATCGACCCCTCGAACCGCTCGAGGCAGGCCACGTCCGGATCTACACCTGCGGACCGACGGTCTACGGACCGACCCACATCGGCAACTTCCGCAGCTTCCTGTTTGCCGACATCCTCGTTCGCCACCTGCGCCGGCGCGGGCTGCGCGTCACGTGGGTGATGAACGTCACCGACATCGACGACAAGATCATCAAGGGCGCGGGCGCGGCCGGGACGTCGATCCAGGAGCTGACCGATCGCTGGCTGGCGGTCTTCCGCACCGATGCCAAGCGGTTGCGGATGACCGCGCCCGACGTCCAGCCGCGGGCCACCGAGCACATCGATGCCATCGTCGCCCTGATCGGGACCCTGCTCGCAGGCGGCCAAGCGTATCGGACGGACGACGGATCGATCTTCTTCCGGATCGCCTCGTGGCCCGCGTACGGCCGGCTCGCTCGCCTCGATCCGGAGCAGATGCGGATCGGCGAGCGGGTCGAGTCGGACGAGTACGCCAAGGACGACGTCCGCGACTTCGCTCTGTGGAAGGGTCCGAAACCCGGCGAGCCCTCATGGGAGACAACGATCGGACCGGGCCGGCCGGGCTGGCACATCGAGTGCTCGGCCATGTCGATGAAACATCTCGGTCCGTCGTTCGACATCCACACCGGCGGCGTCGACCTGATCTTTCCCCATCACGAGGACGAGATCGCCCAGAGCGAGGCGGCGACCGGCCTGCCGTTCGTCCGCACGTGGCTCCATTGCGCGCACCTCCGGTCGAGCGGGTCGAAGATGGCCAAGTCGACGGGCAACATCGCGCGAGTCGGAGACCTGCTTGATGGCGGCGTTTCGGCGCGCGCCCTGCGGTATGCGCTGATCTCCGTCCACTATCGCGCGCCGCTGAACTACAGCGACGAATCGCTGCCCGCCGCGACTGCCGCCCTCGACCGGCTCGAAGCGGCCGTCGCGGCGCTGACGTCGTATCGCGAGGAACGGCCAGGCGATCCCGAGCTCGACGGCGTGCTGCGTGTCGCGGACGAGGCGTTCGGCGCGGCGCTCGACGACGATCTCAACATCTCCGCGGCCCTGGCCGTGGTGTTCGACCTGGTCCGCGACCTCAATCGACGGATCGACGATCGGGTCCTGTCCACGACCGACACTTCCCAGGCGCTGGCGGTCATCCGCTCGTTCGACGAGGTGCTCGGCGTCCTGCCGATGGCCGACGAGGACCTCGACGAGGAGAGCCGCAAGATGCTCGATGAACGAGCGACCGCCCGCGCCAACCGCGATTGGGCGGCATCCGACCGGCTCCGCGACGTCCTCGCCGAACGCGGGATTGCCGTGGAGGACACCCGTGACGGCCAGCGCTGGCGTCGCCAGATGGAGGCCGCTCGTGGCTGATCGGCCGCGCGGCGATGGCGAGCGACCGCGCCACCCGGGCGGGCCCAAGCGACCCGGCGGAGATTCGGCGTCTCGAGGTGGCGCCGGCGGTGGTCGGGGAGGAGCGGGCGGTGCCGGGTATCGGGGCGGTCCAGGCGGGGGGGGCGGCGGAGGATACCGAGGCGGGTCCGGCGGCGGAGCCGGATACCGCGGCGGGTCGAGTTCTGGCGGCGGCGCCGGCTACCGCGGCGGGCCAGGTTCCGGCGGCGGCGCGGGCGGCGATCGTGGCGACCGCGGCGGTTCGGGCGCCGGTGGCGGATACCGCGGCGACCCAGGCGCCGGTGGCGGACCGGATCGCTCTCGACAGGGCGGCGATCGCCGTGGGTTCGGCTTCGGCGGGTCCGGCGGCGACGAAGCCGGCGGCGACCGCCCCGAACGATCATTCGGTCCGCCCCGGAGCGGGCCCCCATCCGGTCGCCCATTCGAACATGGCGGGTCGACGGGAGGCTTTGGCGGACGGCCCGGACCGCGACCGCCGTTTCGTGGCATTCGGCCCGACCCCGGTGCTCCCGGGCGCGACGCTCGCGGCGACGACCCGCGCTCTGCTCAACCCCAGGATCGGCCATGGGACCGTCCTGCTCGACCGTGGTCAGGAGGACAGCGCGACGGCGCCGACCGCCCGCGACCGAGCGGACCGGGTGGTCGGCCGCGCCCGGGCGGCTTCGGCCCGTCGAGGCCGGACTTTCGATCTGCCCCGCAACCACACAATGCCGGCCGGCGCGATCCCGATTCGTCGCCGGATTGGCGCGCCGACGAACGCGCCGATCGCGATCCTCGATCGTCCGGCCCGCGACGGGCGCCGTTCGGCGACCGGTCCTCGGCGGATCGGCCGTGGCGAGATACGCCCGCGCGACCGGCCGACGGCTACCGGCCGGGCGTCGCGCCATCGGACCTGCTCGCGGATGACGAAGAGCTCGTCGCCGGGCGCCGCCCGGTCGAGGAGGCGTTCGTGGCTCGTCGGCCGGCCCGGCGCCTGCTCGTCGTTCCGCAGCGACGCCAGGCGCTCGAACGGCTGGTCCTCCACGCGACCTCCCTTCGGATCCCGGTCGTCGAGGTCGAGGGTGGGACCTTGACCGCCGTCGCCGGGTTCGACGGCCACCAGGGGATCGCCCTCGTCGTCGAACCTCGGACGTACGCCGGCCTCGACGATGTGCTGGCCCGGGCCGTCGAGCGTGGAGAGCCGCCGTTCGTCCTCGTGCTCGACTCGCTGGAGGATCCACAGAACGTCGGCACGCTGCTCCGCAGTGCCGAGGCCGCGGGCGTCCATGGCGTCCTGTTCCCGACGCACCGCCAGGCGCCGCTGACCCCGGCCGCGATCAAGGCCTCGGCCGGAGCCGTCGAACACCTCCTGCTTTGTCCGGTCGACGACCTGCCGGGCGCGTTGTCGGATCTCCGGATCCGCGGCCTGCGGGTCGCCGCCGCAGAGGCCGATGCGCCGCTGACCGCTGCCCAGGCCGATCTCCGCGGACCGCTTGCGATCGTCGTCGGGAGCGAGGGCCACGGGCTGTCGCCGGTCGTTCGCCGACGCGCCGACGTCTCGGTCCGGATCCCCATGCGCGGCGCGATCGGTTCACTCAACGCGGCGGTGGCCGGCTCGATCCTCTTGTTCGCGGCCGTCGCCCAGCGCGACCCGGGTGACGAGGGCGGTGCCGAGCGGCCGCGCCCGACGACATTCGACGAGCTCGCCGCTGCGTCGAGCGTCGCCGTTCGACCGACCGAGCTGCCCCCGGAGGCAGCGACCGACATCGCAGCCGCTGCTTCGGCGCCGCCCGCTGCCGGATCGAAGCGTGGCCGCACGCCCGCACCGACGACCGCCGCGCAGAAACGCTCCCGAGCAGCGGCCGCGGCCACATCCGGCTCGACCGCTGCGGCTGCGTTCGACCCGGCGGTCTCTCCGGTTCGTCCCATCGACGCGTCGCAGGCTCGCCTGAAGGCATCGATCAAGGCTCCGCGCAATGCCCCTTCGGCCAAGGCATCGGCCAAGGCATTGCCGACGGCCAAGCCCACGCCCGCCAGACCCGCCGTGACCAGGCCGATCGCGAAGGCCTCTGCCAAGCCCGCCGCCCCGACAGCTTCAGGCAGGACCGCCCCGCCGGCCAGGCGCACGCGTCGATCGGCTTCGTCGGTCTCGCACGAGCCAGATCCCGGCGCAGACGAGCTCCTGCCGGGCGGGCCGACCGAAGGCTGACCGCTCGTCGGGGTCGATCTGGACTCGCGCACTTCGGCCTCGCCGCCCCTCGTGGCTCGCTTGACCGGGTCGAGCCGGGGACCGTATCATTCCCCGGCGCCGAAGGGTCCATCTGCGGTATGGCCCTGCGCCGCGCCGACGTAGCTCAATTGGTAGAGCAGCGGTTTTGTAAACCGCCGGTTCCGGGTTCGAGTCCCGTCGTCGGCTCCAAGTGCAGATCAAGGGCGATGGGATCACCACGGGGCCGCAGTCACTCGACCCGTCGCCTGTTCCAGTGGGTAGGTTGAGCAGGTGGTGAGCTCCGCTGGCTGTAGACCAGCCGCCTTCGGCTGTGGGGGTTCGATTCCCTCCCTGCCCACCA
>JANMCU010000042.1:0-13091 GCA_031361415.1 Chloroflexota bacterium
CGCCCGCGTCCAGGCCGTCGTCGCGGAGCTCGGCGGCGAGAAGATCGACATCATCCCGAGGAACGACGACGCGAGCGTTTTCGTCGCCAACGCGCTGTCGCCCGCCCAGGTGATCAGCGTCGACATCGACGAGGAGAAGCGGATCGCCAACGTGACCGTCCCCGAGCGGATGCTGTCGCTCGCGATCGGCCGCGAGGGCCAGAACGCCCGGCTCGCCGCTCGCCTGACCGGCTGGCGGATCGACATTCGAAGTGACGTCTCGGTCGCGGCCAAGGCCGCCGAGGACCAGGCGGCGAGCGCTCCCGTGGCGACCTCCGCGGCTGCATCGACGATCACCGAACCGTCGGCCGAGACGCCGGGCGAAGTCGCCGTCGGGTCCACTGCGGTCGAGACTGCGCCGAAGCCGGCGCCGAAGAGCCGGGCGAAGAAGGCGGCCGTGACCGCGGACGGCCCGACCGCAAACGCCGAGCCGGCGTCGACGGCCGTCGCCGCCGTCGCGAAGCCCGCCCCGAGGAGCCGGGCGAAGAAGGCCACCGCCGAGGCGGCGACCGCCACCGCGAACGAGGCAGCGGGTGCCGCGATCGCGCCCGCGAAGAAGACACGCACGACCAAGGCCAAGGCGGCCACCACCGAGGAGGCCGGGTCGTAGCGCGGCCGCGACCGGATGCGCCTCGGCGTGTCCCGACCCGGTCGTGCGTTGCCTGCCGCACGGCGCGTCCCAAGCGTGACCTCGTTCGCGTGGTCCGGACGCCCGACGGACAGATGACAATGGACGAAACCGGCCGGCTGGCCGGCAGGGGTGCGTACCTCTGCCGCGATGCCGGCTGCTGGACCCTCGCCGCCGAGCGGGGCGCCCTCGGGCGCGCGCTCGAGGCACCCGTTCCGCAGGAGCTCCGCGCGGTGCTCCTCGGCGGACCGGACATGAACGTGATGACGACAGGAGGAGCCCGTGGCCAGGAGTAGGAGCGGCACCCGCGGCCGGCGCGGACCCCGCAAGCCGCCGCGTCGTCCCGGCGACGCGAATTCACAGGTGCAGACGATTGATCCGCGCGAACGCGGCGCGATCGAGCTGCCGACGACGATCACGGTCAAGGAGCTCGCCGAGCTCCTCGCAGTCAACCCCGCGGACGTGATCCGCGAGTTGATCAAGAGCGGGATCTTCGCCACGATCAACCAGCTGATCGACCGCGATACCGCGTCGCTGGTCGCGGGCGAGCTCGGCTATGAGGTCGCCGAGACGATCGCCCCGACCGCCGGCGTCGCCGTCGAGGGCGAGGAGGAACGCGCCCCGGCTCCGGCCGCCAAGGAGGTCCTGTTCGACGAGGACGACGAGGCGGATCTCGCACCGCGCGCTCCGATCGTGACGGTCATGGGCCACGTCGACCACGGCAAGACGAGCCTGCTCGATGCGATCCGGACGACCACCGTCGCGGCCGGCGAGCGCGGTGGCATCACCCAGCACATCGGCGCGAGCGAGGTCGAGCGCAACGGCAAGCGGGTGGTCTTCCTCGACACCCCGGGTCACGAGGCGTTCACCGCCATGCGTGCCCGCGGAGCGAAGGTGACCGACATCGCGGTCGTTGTCGTGGCCGCGGATGACGGCGTCATGCCCCAGACGCTCGAGGCGATCAGCCACGCCAAGGCGGCGGAGGTGCCGATCATCATCGCCCTCAACAAGATCGACAAGGCCGACGCCAACCCCGATCGGGTCAAGACCGAGCTGTCCGAGGCCGGCGTCATCGTCGAGGACTACGGCGGCGACACGCCGCTCGTGCCCGTGTCCGCCCGGACCCGGGTCGGGCTCGAGGAGCTGATCGACATGATCCAGCTCGTCGCGGACCTCCAGGAGCTCAAGGCGAACCCGAAGCGGCCGGCTGTCGGCACGATCGTCGAGGCGCAGCTCGACAAGGGCCGCGGCGCGATCGCGACCGCGATCGTCCAGACCGGAACGCTCCATGTCGGCGACGTGATCGTGGTCGGCGAGACGTTCGGCAAGGTCCGGGCGCTCGAGAACGACGAAGGCAAACGGATCACCAGCGCCGGCCCGTCGTCGGCGGTGGTCGTCCTCGGCCTGTCGGCCGTGCCCGAGGCCGGCGACATCCTGCGCGTCGTCGCCGACGAGAAGGCGGCCCGCGCGATGGTCGAGAGCCGTCAGGCGGAGGCCGCGGCGAAGGGCGGCGACGGCAGCGGCCGGGCGACCCTCGAAGACCTCTATCGTCAGATCCAGGCCGGTCAGGCCAAGGAGCTGCGGATCATCCTCAAGGCCGACGTGTCGGGTTCGCTCGGAGCGATCACCCACGCTCTGGACCAGCTCAACCAGGACGAGATCCGGATCAACGTCCTCCACGAGGGCGCCGGCGACATCACCGACAACGACATCATGCTCGCCTCCGCGTCGGACGCGATCATCGTCGGCTTCAGCACAAAGATCACCGACACCGCCCGGCGGGCCGCCGACGCCGAAGGGGTCGACGTCCGCCTGTACGACATCATCTACAAGCTGACCGACGACATCTCGGCGGCCCTCCAGGGCCTGCTCGAGCCGGAGATCGTCGAGGTCGTCGAGGGCCGGGCGGAGGTCCGCCAGATCTTCCGCGTCGGGAAGAGCACGGTCATCGCCGGCTGCTACGTCACCGACGGGCGGATCGTCCGCGGCGGGGCGCGGGTCTGGCGCAACGGCAAGATCGTCGTCACCGACAAGATCGAGTCGCTGCGCCGGTTCCGCGACGACGTCCGCGAGGTGGCCGCCAACTTCGAGTGCGGAATCGGCCTCGCCGGCTACAACGATTTGGAGGAGGGGGACATCATTGAGTGTTTCACCTCTCAGTCGGTGTCGCGCGTACTCCCGAGCTGATCCTGGTTCGGTGGCACGGCCGAGCTGCCTCGGCCGGCTCGATGGTGGCCCGATGACTGCAAGAACTGATCGGATCGATGAGCTCTTTCGGCAGGAGATCAACACGATCCTGACCCGGGAGGTCGACGACGCAAAGATCGGGTTCGCCACGATCACTGGGGTCACGACGCAGCCGGATCTCCGCCACGCCAAGGTCACCGTCAGCGTCATCGGGCCGCCCGAGCAGCGCCGGGCGACGATCGTGGCGATGGGTCGCCACATGCCGTTTGTCCGCCACGAGCTCGGCAAGCGCCTCCGGATGAAGCGGATCCCGGAATTCCACCTCGAGCTCGACGAGACGCTCGAGCGCGGGACGCGGGTCCTCCATCTGCTCGACGAGCTGGGCGCGGGGCACGTCCCGGAGGACGATCCGCCGGACGGTGAGACGTTGCCGACGCCAACCCGGATGTTGCCGACCGAGCGCTCGATCAGCGAGGGCCTGGGCGGGGCTGCCGCCGACCTTGCAGCCGCCGCAGCTCGCGAATCGAAGGCGCGCGAGGCCGGTCAGCCGCGCCGGACGTTCCGGCCCGGGTCGCGCACGAACCGGACCGTGCCGGGCAAGCGCCGCCGATGATCGACCTTGCCCCGTGGCTCGGAGCCGTCCCGCCGCGGGTCGTCGAGCGCCTGATCGCGGCCCGGCGCGTCCTCGCGGTCGGTCATGAGAATCCCGACGCCGACACGCTCGGCGCGACGCTTGCGATCTGCCGGCTCGTCGAGCGGGCTGGCGGCATCGCGAGCGCAGTCTTCGCCGATCCCATCCCCCCGATCTACGACTTCCTGGCAGACGCCCGACGGGCGCGGACCGATCCCGACCCGGCGATCGACTACGACCTGCTCGTCGTGTCGGATTGTGGCTCGCTCGACCGGATCGGGGCGGTCCGCGGCCGTCACCCCGAGCTGTTCGAGCGTCTGCCGCGGGTCGTCATCGACCATCACGCCTCGAACGACACCGCCGGCGAGGCGGATTGGATCGAGCCGTTCAGCGCCGCGACCTGCGAGATGGTCGCGCTCCTCGCCGCCCGGCTCGGCGCCCCGCTCACCGAGGGCAACGGCGCGCTGGCAACCGACCTGATGGCCGGAATCGTCATGGACACCGCGACGTTTGCCCATCCCAATGCGACCCCCCGGACGCTCGCGGTGTCGGCGGCACTCGTCGAGGCCGGTGCACCCCTGTCGGACATCTCGCGCCGCCTGTACCGCTCGAAGCCCGATGCCCAGCTGAAGCTTTTCGGGCGGGTCCTCGATCGACTCGAGACGGCGGCCGGCGGGCGGATCATCCACTCGACCCTGCTCGACGCCGATCTCGCCGCGACCGGGGCGATCGCGCCGCACTCCGAGGGGATCATCGACCTCCTCGCCCAGTCCGAAGAGGCGGAGATCGCGATCGTGTTCAAGGAGGCGGGGGAGGGGACCCGGATCAGCGTCCGGACCAAGCCGGGCGGCGTCGATGCGACCGTCCTGACCGGCGTCTTCGGTGGCGGCGGCCATGCCCGCGCCTCGGGGGCGACCCTCGGCCTGCCCGTCGCGGAGGCCCGCCTGGCCGTGCTCGCGGAGGCCGAGCGGATGGTCGCAGCGGTGGCCCGCTGAAGCGCACGGGAGGCACAAGCCTGGACGGCGTCCTCATCGTCGCGAAGCCCATCGGCCCGACCTCCCACGACGTCGTCGGGCTCGTTCGGCGGCTGTCCGCGACGAAGCGGGTCGGCCATGGCGGAACCCTCGATCCGTTTGCGAGCGGCGTCCTGCCGGTGTTCCTCGGGAAGGCGACGCGCCTCGTCGAGTACCACCTCGGCGACCGCAAGCGCTATCGGGCGACCGTCTGCTTCGGCGCGTCGTCGACGACCGACGACCTCGAGGGCGCGCTGACGCCGTCGACCGGACCGGTGCCAACACGAGCGGCCGTCGAGGCGGCGTTTGCCGGCTTCCGCGGCCCGATCGAGCAGCGACCGCCCGCGTACAGCGCGATCAAGGTCGCGGGCCGGCGGGCCTACGCGATGGCCCGCGCGGGCGAGACCGTCGAGCTGGCCGCGCGTGCCGTGACAATCCACGAGATCGAGATCGTGGACTGGGACGAGACGACGGCGGGGGAGCCGGTCGCAATCATCGAGGTCGAGTGCTCGGCCGGCACCTACGTTCGCTCGCTCGCTCGCGATCTGGGCGATGCGGTCGACAGTGCGGCGTATCTCGGCGCGCTGACAAGGACGGCGAGCGGCCCGTTCGAGCTCGGGACGGCCATCGACCTCGACTCGATCCGGGCGGCCGCGTCGGATGGCCCGACCGCGATCGCGGCACTGCTCCTTCCGATCGATGCCGGCCTCGACCTGGCGACGGTCGTCGTTCCAGATGGCGCCATCGTCGCGATCGGTCGTGGCCAGGCGCTCGGAGTTCCGGCGGGGACCGGACCACTGGACCCGGACCAGCCGATCCGCCTCGTCGATGGAGCGGGGCGCCTGCTTGCGGTCGCCCGGCTCGTCGGCACGAAGCTGGCCCCCGACAAGGTCCTGATCGACGCCCCCGCAAGCGCGGATCCGGCCTGAGCCCGCCATGAAGACGGTCGTTGGCCGCGCCCAGCTCGAGGCAGCAGACGGGCCGCTTCTCGCCGCGGTCGGCGTGTTCGACGGCCTCCATCTCGGCCACGCCTACCTGCTCGAGCACCTCGTCCGCGAGGCCCGTGCCCGCAGCGCCCGACCGGCGGTGATCACGTTCGATGCCCACCCCGACGCGATCCTCCTGGGCCACGCCCCACCCCTCCTGATGGATCCGACCGAGCGCTTCGAGCGGCTGGTCGGCGCCGGGGTGGACGTCGTCGTGGTCGAACACTTCGACGAGGCGCTCCGCCAGACCCCCTACGACGCGTTCGTCGCGGGCATCACCGACCGCTGTGACCTCGTCGGGATCCTGATGACGCCGGATGCGGCGTTCGGACACGACCGGGCCGGCACGCCGCAGACCGTCGGGGAGCTGGGTGCCCGGGACGGGTTCGAGGTGATCGTCGTTCCGCCGTTCGCCCTCGACGGCCGCGAGGTCCGCTCATCGGACATCCGCGCTGCCATCGCCGCCGGCGATCTGGCGACGGCAGGGCGGCTCCTCGGGCGGCCCTATGTGGTCGTGGGCGACGTCGACGACGGCGGGCTGATGACGTTCCCGATGCCCGTTGCGTTGCCGCCATCGGGCTCTTATCGCGCAGCCGTGCCCGGTGGAGTCCAAGGGACGCTGTCGATCGAATCAGGCTGGGTCAGGGTGTTCGGCATCAGCCCAGGAACAGCTCTACGGATCGAGGTCGTCTCCCGCATCGGCCCGTCGGCCGACTCGTTCCCTGATCCTGCGAAGGCATCAAAACGGGACGAATGAGCGCGGCCCAGCAGTGATTCCGGCCCGATCGCGTCGCGCGAGGGATTCGGTCCTGCTCGTCGTGTGGATTTGATCCAGCTCGGGATGAGATCTCCCCGGGCGTCGGAACGTCGCCGACGACGGCAGCCGGTGCTAGTGTCCCGGCCATGAGCGACCAGCGCTACCACCTCGCCCAGATCAACGTCGGCCGCCTCCTCGCCCCGATCGACGACGCCAGGATCGCGGGCTTCGTCAACGGTCTCGAGCCGATCAACCGCCTGGCCGAGGCGAGCCCAGGCTTTGTCTGGCGGCTCCAGTCCGAGATCGGCAACGCGACGGACATCCACCTGACCGAGGACGAGCTATTCATCATCAATCTCTCGGTCTGGGAGTCGATGGAGGCGCTCCGCGACTTCGCCTACGCGACGGCTCACGTGGAGGTCCTCCGGCGCCGCCGCGAGTGGTTCGAGCGCCACGCTGAGGCGCATTTCGCCTTGTGGTGGATCGAAGCCGGGACGCTGCCGAGCCCCGCCGACGCCCTCGAACGAGTCGCCCGCCTGCGCCGCCTCGGCCCGACAGCGGAGGCGTTCACGGTCCGCGAGCCGTTCGGCGCGCCGGGTGCGGCCGCGCCGGTGCCGCCGGAGATCGACGCCGAGTTCTGCTGGCCGACAGCCGTCCCCGCCTGATCCGCCACCCGGATCCGCTGTCGATTGCCGGACACAAACTGACACTGGCGTGATCCAGCCCGTACATCGATTCCGGATGAGTGAGCGTCGCCAAATCGCCCGGGGAGCGCGAATCGGTCGTGTGGGCGAATTGCGCACGTTCATTCGAGTGGAAATGATCCACCACAGCCATCACGCACGACCCAGAACCCCATGCGGGCGACGAGGTCCGCTCTCACCCGAGCGCGTTTGCCCCGCCGAACGGAGTCGTGCTACCGTTCGCCGGTCATAGAAGAACAGCAACGATAGAAGTTCGTGTTCGGAGGAACGAGTGCCGCTCGCGCGGGAACAGAAGCAGGAGATCATGACCGGGTATGCCACCAAGGAAGGTGACACCGGGTCGCCGGAGGTCCAGATCGCGCTCCTCACGGATCGCATCCGGAGCCTGACCGACCATCTTCGGAGCTTCCCCAAGGACAACCATTCGCGACGCGGCCTCCTCAAGCTCGTCGGCCAGCGGCGCCGCCTTCTTGCCTATCTGATCAAGAAGGACAACACCCGCTACCGGACCGTCATCGGACGGCTCGGACTCCGCCGCTAGCGTCACCGCACGGGACCCCGGGACATCCGGGGTCCGTTCGTATCCGACGCTCAGCCACGCAGAGACGGCTGACCTGCCCGCAGGTCGCTTCCTTCCTCCACGACCAAGGAGGAACGTTCCCTTGTCTCAGACATTCGAGACACAGCTCGGTGGTCGAACGCTGACCATTGAAACGGGCAAGCTCGCCCGACTTGCCGGCGGCGCCGTGACCGTGCGCTACGGCGACACCTTCATCCTCGGGACGGCCAACCGGTCCGACCCGCGCCCCGGCCTCGACTTCTTCCCGCTGACCGTCGAGTTCGAGGAGCGGATGTATGCCGCTGGCAAGATCCCGGGCGGCTTCATCAAGCGCGAGGCGCGTGCGTCGGAGGCCGCCACCCTGGCCGCCCGCCTGACGGACCGCCCGATCCGTCCGCTCTTCCCCGAGGGCTACAAGGACGACATCCAGCTGGTGATCACGGTCCTCTCGACCGACCAGGAGAACGAACCCGACGTGCTCGGCACGGTCGCCGCGTCGGCCGCCCTGACGATCAGCGAGATCCCGTTCGCCGGTCCCGTCGGCGCGGTCCGGATCGGCCGGATCGGCGGCGAGTTCGTCGTCAACCCGACCTACAGCGAGCTCGCCGACTCGGAGCTCGACCTGATCGTGTCCGGCACGCGCGACGCGATCATGATGGTCGAGGCCGGCGCCAAGCTCCTGCCCGAGGACGTCATGGCCGAGGCCATCCTGTTCGGGCACCGGGCGCTCCAGCCGCTCATCGACATCCAGGAACAGCTCCGCGAGGCCGTCGGCAAGCCCAAGCGCTCGCCGTACCTCGAGCCCGGCACCGGCTCGGTCCTCGACTTCGTCAACGCCGTCGACGCCAAGCGTGAGTTCGCGGTCGTCGACGTCGAGACCACCGGGACCGACCCGAAGATGGCGGATCTGCTCGAGATCGCCGTCGTCAAGGTCAAGGGCGGCAAGATCAGCGATCGCTGGTCGACCTTCGTCAAGCCGTCCCAGCCGATCCTCGGCAACCAGATGCACGGCATCACCGACAAGGAGGTCGCGAAGGCACCGTCGGCGACCGACGCGGCCAAGCAGGCGGTCGACTTCATCGGCGACGCGCTCGTCGTCGGCCACAACGTGATCTTCGACCTCGGCTTCCTCGAGGAGGCCGGCGCCGCCCACATCGACCAGGCTCGCCTCGTCGATACGCTGACCCTGGCCCGCGAGGGCTACCCGGACCTCCAGAACTACAAGCTCGACACGCTGGCCGGCTTCTTCGGGGTCGACCTGACCCAGAACCACCGCGCCCTGCCGGACGCCGAAGCGACGGCCAACCTGCTCCTCCGCTTCGCAGCCGACCTGCCGGGCCGGATCGCGACCCTCAAGAACGAGATCTCCGACTCGGTCCGGGCCACCCGGACCTCGAAGGACGAGGCCAGGACCAAGCTCGAGGCGGCCCGCCGCAAGGCCCGCGTCAGCAAGAACCTCTGGAACCTCGTCTACAAGAAGACCTGCCGGACGCTGGCCCTCGACGAGGGTCTGCGGATGGACGGTCGGGGCACGACGGAGCTCCGCCAGATCTCGGTCGAGGTCGGCCTCCTGCCGCGAGCCCACGGCTCCGGGCTCTTCACCCGCGGCGAGACGCAGGTCATGACGATCGCGACGCTCGGCGCGTCCTCGGACGTCCAGCGGATCGACACGATCAGCCCGAAGACCGAGAAGCGCTACATCCACCACTACAACTTCCCGCCCTATTCCACGGGCGAGAACAAGCCGATGCGCGGCCCGAGCCGGCGCGACATCGGGCACGGCAACCTCGCCGAGCGGGCGCTGATCCCGGTGCTCCCCGCCCACGACGAGTTCCCCTACGTCATCCGCCTCGTGTCCGAGTGCATGAGCTCCAACGGGTCGACCTCGATGGCCTCGACCTGCGGCTCGACCCTCGCCCTCATGGACGCGGGCGTGCCGATCTCCGCCCCGGTCGCCGGTGCGGCGATGGGCCTGATCAGCGAGCCCGACGGCCGGTTCGTGGTCCTGACCGACATCCTCGGCAAGGAGGACTCGGTCGGCGACATGGACTTCAAGGTCACCGGCACCCGGACCGGGATCACCGCCCTCCAGATGGAAATCAAGGTCCAGGGGATCAACGTGGCGATCATCCGTGACGGCCTCAAGCAGGCCCTCGCGGCTCGGCTCGAGATCCTCGACAAGATGACCGAGGTCATGCCCGAGACCCGCGGCGAGATGAGCGACTTCGCGCCGCGCATCACGACGATCAAGATCAACCCGGAGAAGATCCGCGAGATCATCGGCAAGGGCGGCTCGATGATCCGCAAGATCCAGGAAGAGACCCAGACCGAGATCAACGTCGAGGACGATGGCACGGTCGAGATCGCGGCCGTCTCCGGCGACAATGCGCGCAAGGCGATCCAGTGGATCGAGAGCCTCACCCGCGAGGTCGAGGTCGGGGCGCTCTATCTCGGCAAGGTCACCCGGATCATGGGCTTCGGCGCGTTCGTCGAGATCCTGCCGGGCAAGGAAGGCCTGGTCCGGATCGGCGAGCTGGCCGACTACCATGTCCCGACCGTCGAGGACGTCGTGTCCGTCGGCGACGAGGTGATGGTCGTCGTCATGGAAGTCGACCGCCAGGGCCGGGTCAACCTGTCCCGCAAGGCCGCGATGCAGCGACACCTGGCCAAGGAGCCGGTCGGGAGCTGATCCTCGCCGCGCATCGAAACCGTCGATCGAGGACCGGTCCCGGCGTGGGCCCGGTCCTCGACGATTCAGGGAAGCCGATCGTGCGAGAATCCGACGGTGGACGATCTCCCCGCCGTGGTTCGTGGCCGGATCGACACGAGCCTACCCGGCGACGTTGCCACTCGACTTCTCGCCGAAATCCGACCGGCTGTATCGCTGGCGCACGCACCAGCCGGTGCCAGCGTTCGGAGCCGCCTCGGTGGGGGACCGCTGCTCGAGCCCGATGATGATTGGCCGGAATACCTCGATGACCCGCTGGCGTTCCTGGCCGTCCTCGACCTCGCGGAGCTGGCGGCGCTGAGTTCGGGCATCGGCGTCCCGGCCACCGGTCTGCTCAACTTCTTCTTCGACGCCGAGCAGTCGGTCTGGGGATTCGACCCGTCGGATCGGGGGGCTTGGCGTGTCATCCAAGCGGATCCCTCGCTGGCGCGCGAACGTGAGACGCCTGCGGAGCGCGTGGCCTCACGGCGCATCGGCCTGACGAGCGCGCGGATTCCCACGTTCCCGGGCTGGGAGGAGCCGATCGTCGAGTGGATCACCGCTAACCGCGTCCCGCGCCACAAGGACGATGGGTACATCGAGCTCGAGGACGAGCTGGCCCGGCTCGTCGGCCTCGATTCGACCCAACCGAAGCATCGCGTCGGCGGCTGGCCGGACCTCGAACAGGCTCCGTGGCAGCTGGAGTGTCAACTCGCCTCCCACGGGATCTACGTCGGGAACCCTGCCGGGTACGCCGATCCGCGACGAGCGATCCTCGAGCCGGGCGCTGCGGACTGGGTGATGCTCGCCCAATTCGACTCCGACGACGAGATCGGCTGGATGTGGGGCGATGTCGGCAAGCTGTACTTCGCGATCCGCCGCCAGGATCTCGCTGCCGGTGCGTTCGACCAGGCATGGATGGTCCTTCAATGCGGGTAGGCGCTGCCCAGTGACCGGACGGCGTCATGTTCGGCTGGATTTCGACGTGTGCATCGACGAAGCCGAGCGAGGCCGCGGCGTTGGCGATCTCTGATGGCTGCGACGTGGCCGACCCGGACTGCGCTGGCTCTGGCGCGGTCGTGCGGGCGGTCAGCCATGCGCCTGGCGCGCCAAATGACGGCCGGGCGACCGGGCAACGGCTCGAATCGCAGGAAATCGATCGTTCGCCGGTCGATCGGTGCGCCCGACGCGCCGTCCGGGCCTCGAACGGAGCGCCAGCGGTCGTTTGGCGCGTCAAGCGCACGACGAGCGAACTGACGAGGCACCCTACCGTCGCTGGCCCGGCTCCTCCGACGGGTTCGGCCAACGACCGCTGCTATACTCGGGCGGTGCCCTGCCAGCGACAGTGACAGCGGAGCCATGCCCGACATGACACGCCCATCCTTCACCGTCGCGGTCGTCGGCGCCACTGGCGTCGTCGGGCGCACGATGATCCAGATCCTCCTCGAACGGGGCTTCCCGATCGGTGAGCTGCGCCTGCTCGCCTCCGAGCGATCGGCCGGCAGGACCGTGTCGGTCGAAGGTCGAACCCAGGAGATCGGCATCGCCGATGCGGAGGCGTTCGCAGGCGTCGACATCGCCCTCTTCTCGGCCGGCGCCGGCCCGTCGCGCGACCTGGCTCCGCTCGCGGTGGCCGCCGGTGCGACGGTCGTCGACAACTCGTCGGCGTGGCGGATGGATCCGCTGATCCCGCTTGTCGTGAGCCAGGTGAACCCGGACGACCTCGAGGGCCACGCCGGAATCATCGCCAACCCGAACTGCTCCACGATGCAGCTCGTGCCGGTCCTCATGGCCCTGCGCGACGCGGTCGGCCTCGAGCGGGTCATCGTCGACACGTACCAGGCGGTGTCCGGAACGGGCGGCGACGCGATCCGCGAGCTCGAGGGCCAGATCCGAGCGCACGTGACCGGCGGGCCCAAGGACGTGTCGGTCTATCCCCACCAGATCGCGTTCAACGCCCTGCCCCAGGTCGACATGTTCCTGCCGAACGGCTACACCAAGGAGGAGTGGAAGGTCGTCAGCGAGAGCCGCAAGATCCTCCACCTGCCCGAGCTCCGGGTGTCCTGCACGGCGGTCCGGGTGCCGGTCTTCGTCGCCCATTCCGAGGCGGTTCATGTCGAGACCCGCTCGGCGATCTCGCCGGACCGGGCGCGCTCGCTGTTCGCTGCCGTCGACGGCGTCGTCGTTCAGGACGATCCGGCGAATTCGATCTACCCACTCGCGACGACGGCCGCCGGCTCCGACGACATCTTCGTCGGGCGCGTTCGCCAGGACCCGTCGATCGACGGCGACCGCGGCCTCGCGTTCTGGGTCGTCAGCGACAACCTGCGCAAGGGTGCCGCGACGAACACCGTCCAGATCGCCGAGGTGCTCGTCGAGCGCGGCTGGGTTCGGACCGCTGCCGATCGAGGCGCGTTGCCGTACCACGCGGAGGGGACCGCGATCGGGGCCCCGGCGTGACCCAGGCCGAGCGCCGAGCGGCGCTCGAGGTCATCGCGACCGAGGTCCGGACGTGCACCCGCTGCCGGCTCGCCGACGGCCGGACCAACGCCGTCTCCGGCGAGGGCAGCCCCGACACGGAGGTCGTCCTGATCGGCGAGGCTCCGGGCTTCAACGAGGATCGGCTCGGCCGCCCGTTCATCGGCCGGGCGGGCGACCTGCTCGTCAAGCTCCTCGGCTCGATCGAGTGGCGGCGCGAGGACGTGTTCATCACCAACGTCGTGAAATGCCGGCCGCCCGACAACCGGGATCCCGAGCCCGACGAGGTCGCGGCCTGCGCGCCGTACCTGAAGCGCCAGCTCGAAGTCCTCGATCCGGCCCTGATCGTGACCCTCGGCCGGCATTCGATGGGCCGCTTCATGCCGGGTGCCCGGATCAGCC
>JANMCU010000187.1:0-8037 GCA_031361415.1 Chloroflexota bacterium
GTACATCGACCAGGTGCCGCGCGCGAACTCGTCGGCCACCCAGTCGTGTCCGTGCGAGCTGACGATCTCCGCTTCTGGCAGCAGGCGGCCGACGGCGTCCACGACGGCCGCATGGTCGGTCACGTCGAGCGAGCCGGCATCCGGCCCGAACGCGAGAAACAGCGTGTCGCCCTCGACGCGGTACTCCGGTTGCAGATAGGAGAGCGGCCCGCCCGGCTCGCCGATCATGAACCGGTCGATCTCGCCGCGGGCGCGCACCCACACCTTGAGACCATGTGATGCCTGACCCGCCGCGATCGCCGGTTGTTTGGCGTCGCTGAGAGCAGGCGAAAAGGCGATCGTTCCGAGCACGTTCAGCGGCACCGCGACGATGGCAGCGCGCGCTTCAAGTTGGGATCCGTCGCGGAGGCGTACCGCGACCGCGTCCGCGTCCTGCTCGACGCTCGCGACCGGCGAGTCAAAGCGCGTCTCAAAGCGGCCGTCAGCAGCCATCGCCTCGATCAGGGCGCGCGTGCCGAGTGCGATCTTGTAGCGCGCGACGCAGTCCATCAGCAACCCGAAGTTGAAGCCCGACAGCGCGTACCAGCGAAGCGCGGCGGCGAGGCCGACCTCTTTCGTGTAGGCGCTACCCGCCGTCTGCCACAGCGAGCGGGTGACAGCTGCCACACCGTCGTCTAGGCCAAGCGCGCCCAGCCGATCCTCGATCGAGAGTCGATCGATCGCCTCGATGTCTCCGAACAGCGGATCGTGCGGCCGCTCGAAGACCTGCTGCGCGTCCGCGCACAGCTGATCGCTGCCCGACGCCATCATCTCCCACACGGCCGCCATGTCCGCGTCGTGGCGCTCGCCGCCGACGCACCACCGTGCCAGCGCAGCCGTTGGCGACTCCGTAAGCTCCAGCCCGTAGCGGCTCATCTCGGCCCACACGTGCGGCTGGTGCCAGTGTACCCAGGCGCCACCGAGCTCGACCTGGTGCCCCTCAAACTCGCGCGTCCATGTCCGCCCACCAAGGCGGTCGCGGGCCTCCAGCAGCACCACCTCCACACCCGCCCGGGAGAGCTCTCGCGCGCAAGCCACACCGGCAAACCCGCCTCCCACCACCACGACGCCATCCGAGGCACCCCGCATCATTTCAAGCTATCACGAATCACCAGCACCTTCAAGGAGGCGCCCAAGGCGGAGGACGACCTCACGCTGCGTGCGAACGACGACGCGATCCGAAGCGCGTTGGCGGCCTCCAGGGTCGACCAGACGTAGTCGCGGCGGGCGCGGCGCGCTAGCGAAACAGCGAACCTGAACCACGAGCGCCAATGGCGTCCGTAACGCTGATGCCTCCCGCATCTGGCCCAGCCTTGACCTTCATCTCCAGCCCTGCGAGTCGCGCGCCGTACCGCGGCGTCAGCAGCGCATGGTCGGGCGAGACGTGGGTCGCGTTCCGGACGTGGCCGAGGCAGTGCGAATGCGCCGCGATCGGGAAGAGCAGTCCACTGACCACGAGATCGGCAAGCTGGATGCCGGCGTGGTTTTGGCTGTGCCCGAAGGTTGGAACCTCGAGGATCCGCGGGTACGGGTCGCCACCGGCGCTCGACCGGAAGCGCTGCGTGAAGATCGAATGAGCGACCGACGCGTTCAGCGCCGGGGTGCGCGAGTCCGCGATCACGACCCCGACGTCGTCCGCGTGCTCGAGCGTCCGCTGAGATGCTCTGAATCGCCGACGTGTAGACCGCGATCCCGTTCATCGGCGCGCCGATGCCCTTGATCCAGATCCGCCCACAGATGCGAGCGTCGTGACGCTCGAGGAGGTCGAGCGCTCGATCGAAGAATCCCACGGCGGCACGCCTCTTGCGGCGACCACGCTCGGAGCGAACGTCCCTGCGAAGGTCCGATCCCTTGACCTCGATCTTGATGCAGTCGAGGAAACGAGGCGGCGCGCTCGACACGCCGAAGAACCGCCGCTTGAGCGCGATCCAGTCATGCGTCAACTCCGCGAGCGCGTCCTGGGAGACCGCCAGGCCCGCGATAGCGAGGACAGGCTGAACCGGGGAGTCCGCGCTCGGGAGCCCGCCCGTGTCGCCGGACTCGTCCACGTAGCAGTACCACGGCACCCGGGCCATCCTACAACTACGGCCACCCGAGGGTGGCCGTAGGGACTGCCGCCTGGAGTTAACCAGTGATCGGCTCCCACCAAGAATACCACGAACCTTCGGGGAGCCTGGAGGCGCGCCAGAGGCGGCCGCGAGGCCTCCCAGAAGGCTAGCGGCTTCGTACGGCGATGGACACACCATGCACGCCTCCGGCGTGACTGGCACTTGACCACAGTCAACAATGGTTGTACGCTTCCCTTGACCACAGTCAGTCCTAGGAGCACCGCCATGCCCTTCCGGATCGACCGACCCGTACTCGACGACTTCATCGCCCGCCAGGTCGACCTCGTCGAGTCGACGCCCATCCCGTCCGACATCGCGTCTGTGGTCGCGGGCGACGACGACGGCCTCACGGCCGAGGAGCTGCACGCCGTCTGGCTCGGCGCCGGCTCGACCCGCGGCGGCGCGCGCATCCACGCGCTCATGCGGCTCGAACGCGAGATCCGCATCGGCGGCGCCGAGGACGAGGAGGTGCTGCCTCTCCTGCTCCTGCGCAACGGCCACGATGGTGGCCTCGCCGTGACCGTCGGCGTGGCGCCGTTCCGGCTCGTCTGCCTGAACGGCATGCTCGTGCCAGTCGAAGGCGCCGCCCGCACCTGGAAGGCGCGGCACACCGCCAACATCGGCGCCAAGCTCGCCGACGCGCGCCGCTCGCTCGCGATCGCCTGGCGCTACTTCGACGGCCTGGAGCAGCTCGGCGCGCGCCTGATCACCGAGCGCATGAGCGCGCCCGAGTTCGACCGCTTCCTCTCGCGCCTCGTGCCCCTGCCCGAGGCGAAGCCCGACGAGACCGGCGGCGGCCGCGCGGTGCGCAACGCCGAGCGCGTGCGCGAGGCGATCCGCACCACCTACCGGACGACCGCCGACCTCGACCACATCCGAGGCACCCGCTGGGGCGCGCTCCAAGCCGTCACCGCCTACCACGACCACCACGCCCGGATCCGCCGCACGGCCGGGCGCACGCCCAGCGAGGCCCGCTTCGAGCGCGCCACCGAGGCCGCGCCGGTCAAGGATCGGGCGTTGGAGCTGCTCGCCGCATGACCACCACCGCGCACGTTCGCCCGCTCGACATCGACGCCGAGCCGGTCGAGCGCGAGGCCGTCGAGGAGTACGCCCGGCGGCTCGCGCTCCACCGCGCGCGCATCGCCGACGACCTCGCAGGCGCGCGCCTGCGCCTTGCCTGGCGCGGCTTCGAGCGCGGCGCCCGGCGCGCTCTCGGCGCCAACGACGCGTGCACCCTGCGCACCATCGGGGTGCTCGGAGACGACGACACCGACGACCCGCACCTGATCGGCCGCCGTACCGAGCAGCTCGCCGCCGTCGATCGGCTGATCGCCTACACGGCCGCCCAGCTCGACCGGCATCCAACCCAGACACGAGCTGAGAGGCGAGCGTAATGGTTCGCGGGACAGCACGATGAGCGTCCGCGCGATCAGCCGCAAGAGCGGCCGCGTGATGTGGGAGGTGCGCTGGCGCGACTCCGGCCGCAACCGCTCGCGCGTGTTCGATCGCAAGCGCGACGCTGAGAACTTCGACCTCGAGGTTCGCCGCCGCGCGCAGATCGGCGAGCTCGACCTCGTCCAGGCCGGCCGCGAGACGCCGGCCGAGTTCGCGCAGGAGTGGTGGGGGCACCACGCCGTCACGCTCGAGGAGAAGACGCAGCTGGTCTACGCCGACCTCTGGGATCGCCACGTCCTGCCGCGCATCGGCCAGCTACCGCTGCGACGGATCACGCCGGAGCTGGTCGAGAAGTACATGTCCGAGCTACGAGCGGCCGGCGTCCCCGACCCGACCATCCGCAAGACGCTGGCGCTGATCCAGACCGTGCTCCAGCGAGCGGTCGTCTGGCGGCGGATCAGCTCGAACCCGGTCGCCGCGGTCAAGAAGCCGTCGCAGTCGCGCCGCGTCGCGATCTCGCCGCCGAGCCCCGCCCGCGTCGAGGCAATGCGCGCCGACCTGCTCGCACGCAGCCGCATCGCCTACGCCACCCTCGTCTGCATCCTCGCCTACGCCGGCCTACGCCCCGGGGAGGCGCTCGCGCTGCGTTGGAGCGACATCCGGGAGCGCACCATCCTCGTCGAGCGCGCCGTCTCCCTCGGACGGGTCAAAGCGACCAAGACGCGTCGCATCCGTGCCGTTCGAATCCTCGCGGCACTCGCGGAGGACATCGCGCGCCTGCGCAGCGTCGCTGGCGACCCGCTCCCGGAGCAGCTCCTGTTCCCACGAAGGGACGGCACGCCGATGAAGGACGACGACTACCGCAACTGGAAGAACCGCGTCTACAACCCCGCCGCACGACGCGCGGGACTCGCCTCGGTGCGGCCCTACGACCTACGCCACGCCTTCGTCTCGCTCATGCTCGCCGAAGGCCGCTCGGTCGTCGATGTCGCCGCCCAGGCCGGACACGCACCGACCATGACGCTCGACACCTACGCGCACGTGATGGCCGATCTCGACGGCGCGGACGACCGCTCCGCCGACGCCGCGATCGCCGCCGCGCGTGATTCCGCTGTACGCGTTTCGTACGCGCGCGTACACGAAAAAGAGATGTCAGACGAGTCCTTCTACGAGAAAGCCCCGCGTTTGCGGGGCTTTCATGAGGAGCCCTCTTGCGGACTCGAACCGCAGACCCCCTCCTTACCATGGAGGTGCTCTACCAACTGAGCTAAGAGGGCGAGTCGCCGTCCCTCGCGGGTGGCGCCTGCCGGATCCAGATCATAGCGAAGCGTTGCGAGCCCCTCAGAGCAGCCCGGAGACCCCGGCAGTCGAGGCGAGGATCGCGTTGGCGCCCGCCCGCTCGAGCTCCGCTCGCTCGCCGAAGCCGCAGAGCACCCCGACGCTCTGCGCGCCGGCACGGGCAGCCGCGGTGATGTCGACGGTGGTGTCGCCCACAAGGAGGCACTCCGCAGCGTCGACGCCGAGCTCCCGTGCGACCCAGTTGATCGGATCGGGATGGGGCTTCGTGCGCCTGCAGGTGAGGCCCGTCGCAACGGTCACGAACAGCGGGTCGAGGCCGTGCTCGCCGAGGAAGCGCTCGACGGCCGACTTCGGGCCTGCGCTGACGATCGCGATCGGAATCTGCGGGTGGAGCTCGTGGAGCATCTCGACGACACCGGCAATCGCCTGGGTGGGCGGGCGCCTGCGCATCGTGCCGAGACGAGTCACGAGAGCGTAGGCCGGCCGGTCGACGCCCGCCCAGTCGAGCGCTTGCAGGCCACGCTGGGTCGGCGTCTCGAGGCCCATCACGACCCTCCTCGCCGCGCGGCGCGCATCGGCCTGCGGCAGCACGCGCTCGAGCGGCCGGAGCAGCGCTGCGAGCCGGGCGACGAGCTCGTCATCGGTGTTTCGGAGCGTGCCGTCGACATCGAAGAGCACTGCGCGGATGCGGGCGCGATCGAGGGGCACGATCGCCCGAAGGCTACGCCACGTAGACCGGCATGCCGTACTGCACGTAGGCGAAGACGCGCTTCGACTCGCTCGCCGGCACGCGCACGCAGCCGTGCGAGGCCGGGTAGCCGGGCACGTACGGGTACTCGTGGAAGGCGTATCCACCGAAAAAGTAGGACGCCCACAGGAGGTTCACCTTGAACGGACGCGAGTAGCTTGAGAGGTATTTCGAGAGAATCTGGAAGTGGCCTCGCGGCGTCTTCCCCGAGGCACCGCTCGAGACGTGGATCGTGCGCTCGACGCTCCCGTCCGCGCGCACCAGCAGGAGCGTCTGGCGCTCGAGGCTGACCTCTGCGTGCGCTCCACCGCCGAACACAGGCTTCGGTGCGGCATCCGCCGCGAGACGGACCCGGTTCGCGAGCGTCGCCGAGCCGGTGCGCTCGAACCCCTGGTGACCCTGCAGCGCCATCACGGCCTGCAGCGTCGCGTAGCCGTACGCCCCGGAGATGTCGGCTGGGTCGAGATACGTGTGTGCGGCGAGATCGCGCTGCAGCAGGCGCACGTCGGCGCCGTGGTCTCCCTCGGTGAGGCTCGCACGGCCGGCGAGCAGTCCCAGGTAGCGATCGCGGAAGGTCTCGCCCCACGATGTGAGGCTGCCGTTCGCCCGCATCAGGGCATCGCGGCCGCCCGCCTGCCAGGAGCTCGCGATCGCGCCGTCGCCTCCGCGCTCGCTGACCCAATCGGCGATGTAGGCCGCGAATCCCGTCGTCCAGGCGGCGTGGTCGGCCTTGCCCTTGGAGGTGCGCGCCAGCTCGTCGACGATCACCGCAAATCGCCTCGAGATCCGCCCGCCCCAGGCGCCGGCGATCGCGTCGGACTCGCCCGGGGTGAACGACTTGCGTGGACCGCCGGAGCGGTGAACGCCGTAGATCACGTTGCGATCGCCGAGGCGATAGCTGCGCACGAGCCGGAGGTCGCGCGAACGGCGCGGCGTCGAGAGCACGACCGGCGAGCGCATGCCGCCAGCGCGCAGCGTCGCGACGAGCCCGCGCTGCTCGGCCTTCCAGGTCGCCCACGACTGGCAGCGCGCTCGATCCGCGAGTGGCCCATCGCATGCGGGATCGACGGCCGGCTGGATCCACACGCCGGGGTCGGCGCCCCAGCGGTGCGCGAGGTCGCTCAGCCACGGCGTCGTCTCGGCGATCGTCGAGTTCTCGATCGCGAGCAGCACGACGAGGTGGCGCTTGCGGGCCTGGATGATCAGCCGGCGAAGCTGCGCATAGCGAGCGGGATCGGCGTCTGCGGCGATCACCGGGATGCGCACCAGATTGACGCCGAGCTTCGAGAGCCGGCGGATGTCTCGCAGCGCGCGCGCCACCTTCGCGCCGTCGACGGGCACCGTCGCGTCGGTCAATACGCCGTCGGCGACCATCACTCCCCGCACGACGAACGCCTTGCCGCGCGTGTCGAGAATCGTCGCGCCTTGCACGCGGTAGCGGGGCTTCGCGGCGTCTGCCGTTTGCACGAGGATCGCGGCGAGCGCGAGAACGCTGAGGGCGCCGAGCACGCGGCGCAATCCGACGGTGAGCATCCGTCTCACATATACCGGGCGCCGGCGGAATCTCCTCGCCGGCGACGGCGCCGCGTGCGGCGGGTCCCCTCGATGGGGGATCTTTCGGCCAGCGCGTAAGGACTCCCGGCGTCCAGGGTTATCCCTCTGCCCACCGCGACGTGGGCCACATATACCGCTCTCGCCCGCCGGCTCGGCGCGCGAGACGGACAATAGCCCCGAGATCGATGGCGGGCCTCCCTCTCCCCCTCCCCGCCGCCCTCGTGATCGGACAGTCCACTGAGAGACGGGCGTTGCGCAGACATGCGCGACGCCCGTCTCTGTTTCGGCGTCCATCGTGCGCGTGACCGGCGCCGCTGCCAATAAAGGTGCCAGGCACCGATCTTGGCGGGGTGTCGCGCAGAGATGCGCGAAGCGCGTCTCTGTTTCGCGTCCATCGTGCGCCTGACCGTCGCCGCTGCCAGAAAAGTGCCAGGCACCGATCTTGGACAGCACGCAACCAGCGCGATCTGCAGGGCTGTGCCTCCCCCACCTTGGAGACGAGCGCCGCTGTGGCGTCGTGATACAAGATCGCCAGAGCGCGGCCTACGCTATGCCACCGGAAGCCATATGACCTTCTCGATCATCGCCCACGACCGCGAGACCGGCGCCCTCGGCGTCGCCGTCCAGACGCGCTGGTTCTCGGTCGGGCAGTTCGTGCCCTGGGTCGAGGCCGGAGTCGGCGCGGTTGCGAGCCAGTCGTTCGCGGAGCCCTCCTACGGGCCACGGGCACTGGCCGCGGTTCGTCTGGGAGCGCCGCCCTCGGAGGTGCTCGCAACGCTGATCGCAGCGGATGCAAGGGCCGCCATCTGCCAGGTCGCGATCGTCGACGCCGAAGGGCGTGCGGCCGCGCACACGGGCAGCGCCTGCATCGGCATCTGCGCGCACGTGCTGGGC
>JANMCU010000218.1:0-30785 GCA_031361415.1 Chloroflexota bacterium
GGGCCTGTTCCTGCTCGACGGGGACGGCCACCGCCCGGCCGACGGTGACCGGCGGGCGAATGGCGGAACCGATGCGGCCGAGCATGTCCTCTTCCACGAGTATTTCGACGGCGACACGGGAGCCGGGCTCGGCGCCAGCCACCAGACCGGCTGGACCGCCCTCGTTGCGAAACTCCTCGATCAGTTGGCTCGCGGAGAAGGGGCGCCGACGACGACCGGGCCGGCCGACACGGCCGACACGTCGGACGTGCCGGGCGCACCCCGATCCGGCGCCTGACCGCCGAGATCCGGCGCGGCGAGCCGAGATCCGGCGCGGGTGAGCCCGAACCTCACACGTGGCTCGCGATGGGCGCGACCAGGGCGGCGCCGGGTGCCGTCGACCCTGCTGAAGCTCCAGAGGCGTCACGAATCGCGATCCCGTTGGTATCGCCAGGGCGCGGAGGTGGGCCACACGACGGGGCGGGCGACGTGCGGGCTCCGCCGTGTATCCGCGCACCCTGCCGAGCCGGGAGAGCACAACTGCCCCATCGACCCGGGCCGCCGGCCGGTCGGAACGCGGACTTGCCGCCGCCGCGGCCGTCGCCAAGAATCGCGCGATGCGCTTGACCGCCCGCCAGCTCAACCGAGCGACCCTCGGCCGGCAGCTGCTCCTGCAACGCGAGCCGCTCGATGTCGTCGACGGCGTCCGACGCATCGTTGCGATCCAGGCCCAGGAGCCGGCGTCGCCGTACCTGGCCCTGTGGAACCGGATCGCGGGCTTCGACGCGGCCGACCTCGACGCCGCCTTCGCCGGGCACGCGGTCGTCAAGGCATCGCTGATCCGGATCACCCTCCATGCCGTCCAGGCCGAGGACTACCCGGCGTTCCACAACGCGATGGTCTCGAGCCTGCGTGCGTCACGGCTCAACGACGCCCGCTTCCGGCCGAGCGGCCTGTCGATCGCCGAGGTCGACGCGCTGCTGCCCGAGTTCATCGGCTCGGTGACGCGACCGCACACCGTCGCCGAGCTCGAGGCGAGGCTCGTGGCGCAGCTGGGTGAGCCCCGGGAGCGGCTGTGGTGGGCGCTCCGGACGTTCGCGCCACTGATGCACGTTCCGACCGGCGGGCCGTGGTCGTTCGGCACCCGCGCGTCGTTCGTCGCCGCCCGCACGATCCTTACGCCCGAGCACAGGGCGGAATCGGTCCGGCGGCTTCTCCGGCGCTACCTGGAGGCGTTCGGGCCGGCATCCGTCAAGGATTTCGGGCAATTCACGATGCTCCGGATGCCGGTCATCCGTGAGGCGCTCGGGGCGCTCGAAGACGAGGTCGTCACGCTCGAAGGCCCGGACGGAGCCGAGCTGTTCGACGTGCCCGACGGCCTGTACCCGGACGAGGAGACCGCTGCTCCGCCGAGACTGCTGTCGATGTGGGACAGCGTCCTGCTGGCCTACGCCGACCGCAGCCGGGTGATCCCGCCGGAGCTTCGAAAGCTGGTCATTCGCCAGAACGGCGACGTCCTGCCGACACTGCTTGTCGACGGCTTCGTCGCCGGGGTGTGGCGCCCGGTCGAAGGCGGCATCGAGGCGACGGCGTTCCGGCCGCTATCGGACGAGGCGTGGACCGGGCTCACGGCAGAGGCCAGTGCGCTCCTGGCGTTCCTCGCCGGTCGCGACCCCAACGTCTACCGCCGATATACGCATTGGTGGAAGACGCTGCCGAGCGCCGAGGTCCGCGTGCTGCCGGGCTGACCAGTCGCGACATGGAAATCGGCAGCGAGACTGACTGGTCGGGTGGTCGGGGTGGTCGGACTCGAACCGACGATCTCGTGCTCCCAAAGCACGTGCGTTGCCAACTACGCCACACCCCGCTGGGTTGTACGTGAATATCGCACAATACTCGACAGCATCGCGACGCCAGTGTCGCGATTCGGACATGGCTGGGCGCTTGCGGACCGCCTTGGCGAGGATCTTCTCGTCGAGGCTCAATTTTCGTCGGTCGTGTTGAACGTTGGCCTTGAGCGCGGATATCGCACGTGCTGTCGATATCGCATGTGCCCGTCAGATGCCAGGGGTGCCGTCGGTCGCGGGCTTGACAAACCGAACCCGACTTTGAGGCTGACTCGAGCGGGCTGGAACGCCTGAGGCCAATCCTGCAAGTGCGATCACCGCTCCTGACGGTGGAACGGAACAGTCGGCGATCGTCGCGCGTCACAGGCACGACGCCGGGCGATCACTGGCAGGCTGATCGATCGCCCGGCGTCACCATGTCCGCCGGACGGCTGGCCCGGAGGGCGCCGACAGTCCGGTGCAGCTACACTCCCCACCGATGGCCGAGCGTTCCGTGCGCGATTCCTCCGCCCCTCGGCGTGGGATCGGCCGTCCCCTCGTCGAGTCCCAGGCCCGGCCCCTCCAGGAGCCGGCAGGCCGGACCGATCAACCACGTCTGATCGCGGCGACCGCCTCGGCACTCGTGCCCGGCGTGGGCCAGGCCATCAACGGACAGTTGCGACTGGCGTTGCTGTTCGGCGGACCGACCGTAGCGCTCGTCATCGCGGCCGTGCTGTGGGCCCGCTCCGATCAGCCGACGATGCTCCTCGCCCAGATCATCGCCCCGCCCGTGCTCGCGACCTTGCTCGTGCTCAACGTCGTGCTGCTCGGCTGGCGGCTGGCGGCGGTCATCAACGCCTTCGTCGATCGACGCTATCCGCGGCGGCCCGGGCGGCTGGGCGCAATCGCGCTCGTCTTCCTGCTCCTCGTGACGGCCGCACCCCATGCTCTGGCCTGGAAATACGGCACGGCAGCGCAGGCGATGTTCGCCCATATCTTCTCCGATTCGGACGGGCGTTCGAATTCCGCAACGCCGACACCGACCGCGAAGGAGCGCCTGAACGTGCTCCTGATCGGGGTCGACTCCGGACCCGGCCGGACCGAAGCCCTGACCGATTCAATGATCGTCGTGTCCCTCGATCCGGTCGGGCGGACCGTGTCGATGCTGTCGATCCCGCGCGACCTCGCGAATGTTCCACTGGCGAACGGCAACGTGTTCGGACCGAAGCTCAACTCCCTCATGAGCTTCGCGCGGCGCAATCCAGCCGAGTTTCCGGGTGGCGCGAACCGGGCGTTGATGGGCGCGATCGGAACCATGCTCGGGATCCCGATCCATTACTACGCGACGGTCAACCTGGGCGGATTCGTCGGCATGGTGAATGCGGTCGGCGGCGTCGACATCAATGTCCGGAGGCCTTTGTCCGATCCCAACTACGGTGGCTTCGGCGTGGGTCCCGGCTGGTCGATCGGGCCGGGCCCGCATCACCTCGACGGGGCGAATGCGCTCGCCTATGCCCGGATCCGCAAGTCGATCGGCGAGAGCGACTTCACCCGGGCCGCTCGTCAGCAGGAGGTCCTCGTCGCCCTGCGCAACCACGCGGTCGGAGCCGGTCTGCTGTTCGGCCTGCCGAAGCTCCTCGCAGCCGTTGGCGACACGGTCCGAACCGACCTGCCGCCCGATCGGCTCCCGGAGCTCGCGGCTCTGGCGGAGCAGATCGATGGCGCCTCGACCGTGAAGCTCATCCTCGATGCGCCGTTCATCAAGTCCGGCGGAACGACCCAGTACGGCTCGGTCTATGTTCCGGTGCTGCCGAGGATCCGGGCGATGGCACAGGTCGTGTTCGGGACGCCGGGCGCCGATCCCACCTGGCCGGTGCCGTCCCCGGGTCCGCGGCCGTCGTCGCCTGCGTCCTCGGCGACTCCATAGCCGCGGCTCGCCTTCGGGGGGCGGGCCGATCCACCCCGAACATCGATCTCGCACGAATGAGCGTGCTCGACTCTCCCGTCCGACCGAATCGCGTCGGTCCGGCGATTCGGCCGCGCTCGCTCGTTCGAAATTGATCCACCAACGACATCACGGGCCCAGGCCGGGCGAGCCGTCGATGCCCGCCAATCGCCGTGGCGATCAGTTGGCGCACCAACGCGAACGTTCGCCAAGCCGGTTTCGACCGTGTCCGTCGGAACGCCGACTCGGGCACGCACGTTCGTGATGGAATTGATCGCCCGGGCGATCGGCGCCGCCGCGACCGGCGGGCTCAGGCGCGCGGGGGATCGACCGGGCGGGGGCGCTCGAACCGGCCGGTCGGAGGCTCCCATGCATCGAACCGGTGGAGCAGGACGGCGAGGTCGTCCTCCCGGAGCAGCATCCGGCGATGGCGCTCGGCGACGAAGCCCTCCGCGACCGCGTGATCGAGGAACGCGCCGAGGGCGCCGAAATAGTCGCCGACGTCGAACAGCCCGATCGGCTTGGCATGGAGGTCGAGCTGCGCCCACGAGAGCACCTCGGCCAGCTCTTCGAGGGTGCCGAGACCGCCGGGCAGGGCAATGAACGCATCGGCCAGGCGGGCCATCTCGGCCTTCCGCTCGTGGAGCGTCTCGACGACGGACAGGTCGGTCAGGCCCGGATGGGCGAGCTCGCGATCGACGAGTTCGCGCGGGATCACCCCGACAACTTCACCGCCGGCGGCCAGTGCCGCGTCCGCGACCGCGCCCATCAGCCCGACCCGGCCGCCGCCATAGACGACGCGGATCCCGCGCCGGGCGAGCGTTGCGCCGGTCAGCGCTGCGGCGGCGGCGTAACGCGGATCATGGCCGCTCGACGCGCCACAGAACACGCAGATCGAGCGGATACGCGACTGGTTGACCGGCGGGCTACCGGCCACGATCAGAACCCGAGCTCGCGCAGGATCGGGCTCATCCGCCGGGCCGCCCGGCCGCGATGCGACACGGCGTGCTTCTCGGCGGCCGTCCACAGGCCGAACGTGCGGCCGCCGGACGGCTCGCCCGCCGGCTCGAAGATCGGGTCATAGCCGAAGCCGCCGGTGCCGCGCGGCGCGAGGGCGATCCGGCCGCGGGTCGTTCCGCGGACGGATCGGATCGGGACGGCGTCGCCGGGCCGCGCTCCGGGCCGGGGGAGGGCGACGGCGAGCACGCAGACATAGCGGGCCCCGCGCCGGTCCGGCGGGAGACCGTCGAGCGCGACGAGCAGCTTCGCGTTGTTGTCGGCATCGCTCGCCGCGGGGCCGGCATAGCGTCTCGTCCGGACGCCCGGACCGCCGTCGAGCGCGTCGACCTCGAGCCCCGAGTCGTCGGCGAGGGTCGGCAGGCCGGTCCGCCGGGCGCCGAACCGGGCCTTGATCCGGGCGTTGGTCTCGAACGTCCGGCCGGTCTCCTCGGGATCGTCGGCGATACCGAGATCATCGAGGCTGACGAGCTCGCCGCGCTCCATCTGGAGGAGGTCGCGCAGCTCGGCCAGCTTGTGCGCCGAGTGGGTGGCGATCAGGAGGCGCGGTCGGGCGCTCATCTGGCCCTTGCCGCCCTTCGTGCGCCGGGCGCGCCAAACGACGAAGGAACGGGCGCGAGACGGCCGGGTTTCGGTGCCCAGCGTCCGTCTTGTGCGCGGGACGCATCAACCGACGAAGGAATCGGCCTGGACGGTCCCGCCAGGCCTGGCCAGCCGCTGTTTGCCGCGTCCGACGCGCCAACGGCGCGCAATTGGGACGCGGATCGAAGGCTCACCGGCGGACGGTGGCGAGGATCTCGGTCTGGGCCGCGAACAGGTGCTCGAGGCCGGCCGAGGCGAGATCCAGCAGCCCATCCATCGCCGCCCGGTCGAACGGCTTGCCCTCGGCCGTGCCCTGGACCTCGACGAACGTGCCGGCATCGGTGCCGACGACGTTGAAGTCGACGTCCGCCCGCGAATCCTCGCTGTAGTCGAGGTCGAGGAGAGCCTCCCCGCCGACCAGACCGACGCTGATCGCGGCGACCTTGGCCACGAGATGGCGATCCATGCCATAGGTCGTCATTGCCGCCGCGAGCGCGACCCACCCGCCGGTGATCGACGCGGTCCGCGTTCCGCCGTCCGCCTGGAGGACGTCGCAGTCGACGGTGATCGTCCGTTCGCCGAGCCTCGTGAGGTCGACCGCGTCGCGCAGCGAGCGGCCGATCAGCCGTTGGATCTCGTGCGTCCGGCCCCCGAGCTTGCCCTTGACCGATTCGCGATCGGTCCGTTCAGCTGTCGCCCGGGGGAGCATCGAGTACTCGGCCGTGATCCAGCCGGTGCCCTTGCCACGCAGATGGGGCGGAACCCGATCGGCGATCGTCGCCGCGCACAGGACCCGGGTGTCGCCGAAATGGACGATGCACGAGCCCTCCGCCCATTTCTGGACGCCGAGCTCGAAGCTGACCGGGCGGAGCTGGCTGGCGATCCGGCCGTCGGCCCGGATGTCTGTGCGATTGCCGATCATCGGATGGTCTCCTTCGCGTGGGCGGTGGCGGCCACCTTCTCTTCGATCTTGGCCTGGTCCCAGAGCGCGTCCAGCCGCTCGAATGAGAGGTCGCGCAGGGCGACCCTCTGATCGGCCGCCTGGCGCTCGACGCTGGCGAAGCGGCGGCGGAACTTGTCATTCGCGGCGCGCAGGGCGGCTTCCGCCTCGATCCCCTGCCAGCGGGCGACGTTGACGAGGACGAACAGGAGATCGCCGTACTCCTCCGCCTTGTGGGCGGCGGTCTCGGCCGCGCGCAGCTCGGCCAGCTCCTCGACGACCTTGTCGAGGACGCCTTCGACATCCGGCCACTCGTAGCCGATGTTGGCCGCTCGCTCCTGGATCTCCTGGCTCGCGGCGAGGGCGGGCAGGATCCGACTCACCCCGTCGAGAGCACCCTTCGGCGGCTTCGGCGGCTGCGACTCCGCCACCGGCCCATTCGGCGAATCCTGCGCGTCCGGCGAGGTCGATCCGGCCGGCGCCGCCGCCGCCGCCCGCTCCGCGGCCTTGATCCGTTCCCATTGGCGGTTCACGTCGCCGGCTGTCCGGGCCTCGGCGTCGCCGAACACGTGCGGATGGCGGCGGACGATCTTGGACGCGATCGCCGCGTGGACGTCGGTCATGTCGAAGACGCCGGCCTCGGCCGCGAGCTGGGCGTGGAGCACGACCTGGAGGAGCAGGTCGCCGAGCTCCTCTGCGAGGGCCGGGGTCGCCCCGCCAGCGAGCGCGTCGTACACCTCGTAGGCCTCCTCGAGGAGGTGGTTCCGGAGCGACTCGTGGGTCTGCTCGCGATCCCACGGGCAGCCGTCCGGGAGCCGCAGACGGTGCGAGATCCAGGGCATTGCCCACGGGCTGGCGACGGCGAGCTCCGGCGCCACCGGTCCGAGGTACACGGGCGCCTCGAGCGATCCTGCGTCGAGCCCGCCCACGATCAACTCCTCCGCGACACCGAACCGCCCGACCGGATGGTCGGCCGGATAGAGCCGGGCGATGACCGCAACGGGATCGTCTCCGGGATGGCCGTTGCGCCCCGGCAGCGCCGCCGCCGAGGCGTGTGCGCCATGATCGATCCGGAGGCTGGCGGCCGGAACGATCAGTGTCGGCCGCGACGGCTCGAGTGGCGTGCTGGACAGGTGCTCGGCCGCGATGACCTGGAGCCCGGCCGCGAGATCGAGGCCCCAGCGGAGACGTGCCTCGGCGACGAGAGCGTCGAGCACCGCAGTCGGCCGCTATCCGGCGAGGAGATCGCGGGTGATCTTGGCCGCGGCCTTCTTGCCGTCGTACCAGTTGCTGAAGGCATTGGCCTTGATCGTCGCGAGCTGGGTCGCATCTGGGGCGGCGGTGTTCTCGGCGGTGACCTTGAACAGGTAGAGACCGTCATTCGGCACGTTGATGACGTCGGTGAAGCTGCCGACCGGCGTCGCGAGGATCGCGTCGGTGAGCCGCTTGTCGAGCTGGCCCTGGTGGATGAAGCCTTGATCGCCGCCTGAGCCGGCCTTCGGGCCATCCGAGAAATCGCGGACCAGCTGGCCGAAGTCCGCACCGGCTGTCTGGGCCTGCGTCTTGAGCCTGTTCATCTCGTCCAGGTCCGGCGCGGCATACATGATCTGGACGACGTGCCATCCGAACGCACTCTGGAACGGCTCGAGAAGGTCGCCGGGCTTGACCCCGGCCTTGAAGATCGCGGCCGCGAACGCCGGATCGATGCTGGCCGTCGGATCGAAGTACGGCAGCTTGCCGCCCGTCCCACCAACGCCCCGATCGCTCGTCTCGTCGCTCTCCGCCCGGGCGATGATGTCGAACTGCTTCGGATCCGCCTTGATCTTGTTGTACGCGGCCAGCGCCTTGGTCTGGGCGACGGCCCAGCTCGGGTCGGTGGCCGGGACCTTGCTGGCGTTCTGCGGATCGCCCTTCGGCGAGTAGAGGATGTGGCGGACCTTGATGGCGCCGGCGAGGGGGGTGGTTGCGGGCGCCTTGATGTACAGCTCCTGGACCTGCTTCTGGAGGCTGGCCGTGCTGTCATCGGCGATCAGCTTGTCGCCGAGGGCCGACCGCAGGGCCTCGCTGGCGATCGCCGCGCGGTAGGCGGCCTGGCTGATCTTGGCCTCGGCCAGCTTCTGGTCCCACGCGCTGTCGACCTGGGCCGGAACGATCTCGGTGACCCGGCCGATCCGGTAGGTCCCGTCAGCACCGAGGATGACGTCGGTCAGTCCGTTCAGGTCGAGCTTGAACATGGCGGCCTGCCAGTCGGGGTCCTCTGCGGCGGTGCTGTCGATCCAGCCAAGGTCGCCGCCGACCGCGCTCGTCGAGTCGCTCGAGACGGCCTTCGCCTCGTCCTCGAACGTCTTGCCCGCCTTGATCGCCGCGAGGGCGTCGTCGGCCTTCTTCCTGGCGGCTGCCTTCTGCGCATCGGTCGGAACGGTCGCGCCACTGTTGAGCGCGGGGACCACGCTGATCAGCCAGGCGTGGCGCTCCTCCTTGCGGGTCGTGTCGTCGAGGACCCGCTGGTCGATCTGGGCGGGGGTGAGCGTGACCCCGATCTCGGTCGCGAACTTCGCCTGGAGCACGGTGTCGATCAGCTTCTCGATGATCGCCGAGCTGAATGCGCCCTGGGAGTCGTCGAGGGAGCTGGTGATCTGACTCGTCCGCGACGCGGCCTGGGCGGCGGTCAGGCGCCCGGCCGCAAGCTCCGCGTTCACCTGCGCGCCGACCTGGCGCAGGCGGAAGGCCTCGACCGTGGCCCGCTCGACGAACTGGTCCTTCGTGATCGTCTGGCCGTCGACGGTGGCAACCGCGGCGAGGTGGGTGTTGTACCAGGTGGCGACACCGACGACGACGAGAATGAGGATCGCGACGACGACAGTGACGCCGAACGCGATGTTCATGTACATCGTGCGCCGGTTCGGGTCGCGACTGGAACGGCCGCGGTCGGCGGGCCTGACTCGGATGGTCATGGGGGATTGCGGTCCTGATCGAGATGGAAGGCGGCATGGCCGCCGGACGGGCCGGTATCGTACCGTACCCGGCGCGTCAGGCCGGCGAATCGGGGCGTCCACGCACCGTCGTGGACCCAGCGGACCCTCGGCGGGCCCGGTCTGTCGATCAGCCGGGCGCCCCTCGGGCACCGTCGTGGCGTGGATTGCCGATCAGTCCTTCGACGAGAGCCACGTACGCCGGCGCATTCGCCTCCCACGACGACGCGCGAACGATGGCGAAGGTCCGGGCCACCGCGTCGGCGCGCCCGGCCGGATCATCAACGACCGTGCCGATCGCCCGAGCCATCGAGGCCGGATCGCCGGCGTCGTAGGTGGTAATCGTGCCCACCGGGAACGTGGCGGCGACCAGCGGCAGCCGCGTCGCAACGACCGGCTTGCCCATGGCGGCGTACTCGAACAGCTTGGTCGAGAGGCTGACGTCGGTGAACTGGTCGTGGCGCGTGGGAGCGAGACCGATGTCGGCGGCGGCGACCGCGGCGGGCACGGCGTCGATCGGGATCCGGCCGTGGAAGACCACCCGATCGGCGATGCCCAGCTCGGTCGCCTGGCGACGGAGCTGCGGCTCGGCATCGCCGCGCCCATAGACGTCGAAGAAGAACGCGAGATCCGGCCGGGAGGAGGCGATCCGGCCGAGGGCGTCGAGCGCGACGTCGAGCTCGTAGGTCGGGGTCAGCGCGCCGGCATAGACGAAGCGGACGACGCCGTCTGCGGCGAACCCGCGCTCGGGATACGCGGCCGCGTCAAATCGATCGAGCGAGGCGCTGTTCGGCACGACATGGACCTTGGCCCTGTTCACACCGAGCGCGACGAGACGATCGGCCATGACGGGGTTGACCGTCACGACCGAGCTGGAGATCGCGATCGAGCCACGCTCCTGGAGCTCGAGGAGCGCATGGACGATCGCGTTCGACGCCCCTGGGAACCGGCTCCGGAAGAATTCGGGCATCGCCTCATGGAGGTCGAGCAGGAGCGGCACGCCGCGCAGGCGAAGCGGCAGGGCCGCGAACGCCAGGAAGTCCGGCAGGCTGTGGACCTGCACGAGGTCGTACGCGCTGCGGCGATGGGCCCGCGTGATCGCGATCCCGGATCGAACCAGGAACGACAGGTACTCGCGCAGGTAGACCGCAAGCCCGGCGCCCTGGTGGCGCTGGACGCCCAGCCGCCGAACCACGACCCCGTCGACCAGTCCGTCAGCCGCGTCGTCGTGTCGTCGCAGGGCGAACACCTCGACCCGATGGCCGGCGAGGGTGAGCGTCTCCGCCTCGCGCCGAACGCGTGGGTCCTCGTCGTAGTAGGCGTGGACGATCATCGCGACGTTGCGGCCGGCGGTGGCGAGCGGTCCGGCGACGGTGGCGAGCGGTCCCGCGCTGGCGTCGGTCGCGGACGACCCTGGCGCCGTCAGGAGGCGCTCCAGCCGGCCCCGAGGCGCAGCACGCCGCGCGGACGGACGGACCGACCGGCCGAACTGTTGATCGTGTCGACAACGAGCTCGGCGTCGCGATAGACGCGATCGAAGTCGACGGCCTTGTGGGCTGTCACGACCACGACGACATCGCTCCCGGTGAGGACGTCCTCCAGCTCGACCGATACGTGGCTCTTGCCGTCCGAGTCGCGGAACGTCGGGACGTGTGGATCGTGGTAGCGAACCTTCGCGCCCCGACCGCGCAGGCCGGCCATGACATCCGCCGCCGGCGAGTTGCGGGCGTCGCGCACGTTCGGCTTGAAGGCCACCCCGATGACACCGACTCGTGCATCCTTCAGGGCCCGGCCACGGTCGTTGAGAGCCTCGGCAACGAGGTCGACGACGTGGCGTGGCATCGCGTAGTTGATGTCCCCGGCAAGCTCGACGAAGCGGTCGACGAAGTCGAACTCACGGGCGCGCCAGGCGAGGTAGTACGGGTCGACCGGGATGCAGTGCCCGCCGACGCCCGGTCCGGGGGTGAAGCGCATGAACCCGAACGGCTTCGTGGCGGCCGCGTCGATGACCTCCCAGACGTCGATCCCCATCCGTTCGCACAGCAGGGCGAGCTGGTTGATCAGGGCGATGTTCACGTTCCGGAAGACGTTCTCCAGGAGCTTCGCGAGCTCCGCCGCGTCCGGTGACGACAACTCCCGGACGTCGTCGTTGATGCGCCGCAGGAGGGCCGCCGCCCGCGCGGTCGCACCGGCCGACGTGGCGCCGACCAGCCGGGGCACGCCCTTCGACGCCGATGCCGGGTCGCCCGGGTTCACCCGCTCGGGCGCGAACGCGAGGTCGAAGTCGGTGCCGGCCACGAGGCCCGATCGCTCCAGCTCCTCGCGGAACGGGCCGGTCGTCGTGCCGGGGAAGGTCGTTGACTGGAGGATCACCAGCTGGCCAGGACGGAGATGCTCCCGGATCAGGCCGGCCGCACTGAGCACCGGGCCGAGGTCGGGGTCCTTCGACTTCGTGATCGGGGTCGGGACACAGACGAAGATGACGTCGGCGGTGGCGATCGAGGCAGCCGCCGGCTCGACCACCGTGAGGCCGTGCTCGAGGGCGGCGCTTAGCCGGTCGTCGGGGATATCGTCGATCGGCGAGCGGCCCTCGGCCAGCTCGGTCACCCGGTGACTGCTCGCATCGACCCCGACCACCGTGAGGCCGGCCTCGACAAACGAGATCGCGAGCGGGAGGCCGACGTATCCCAAGCCGATGATCGCGACGCTCGAATCGTTGCTCACGCATGCCTCCTGGTGGACCGCCGACGTCGTCGGGACGCCGGGCGGGTCACTGGCGGAGAGGATAGCCCGTCGGCCCCGTCCGCCGGCCCCGCCCCACGGGCCCGGCCAGTCGGCCGCGGCTCGATCCGGGACCCCGGCAGCTCGCCGGCCGAGGCGCGACCGAGCCTGCGCGGCGGGGTTCCGGCGTCGGCGCGGGCTCGCTGCCCTGCGTGCTACCCTCCGACCGCATGTCCACCATCACGCCCGACACCGTCGGCCTTCACGTTGCCCGCCGGCGGGGCTCCGTCGGTCGGATCGAACTGATGCGAGAGGGCATCGCGGACATCCTGAGCCGGCGCCGCCTGATCCGGTACCTGGTCGGTGCGGACCTCAAGCGGACCCACGCCGACACCGTGATCGGCCAGCTCTGGTGGATCCTCGACCCGATCCTTCAGGTGGTGGTCTACTTCCTGGTCTTCGACCTGATCTTCCAGCGCAAGACGCCGGACTTCCTCCTGTTCCTGATGGCGGCGATCCTGCCCTGGAAATGGTTCGGTACCGTCCTCAACGACTCGATGGGCTCGGTCGTGAGCCGGCAGGGGCTGATCCGCCAGATCCCGTTCCCAAAGATCGTGCTGCCGACATCGGCGGTCCTGGCGGGCACGGTCAGCTTCGCGATCAGCCTGATCTCGATCGTGGTCGTCTACCCGCTCTACCTGTCGCGGCTCACCCCGTGGATCCTCCTGATTCCTCTGATCGCGTTCGTCCAGCTGATCTTCTCGCTGGCCATTGCGATGGTCCTGTCGGCGGCCAATGCCTTCTACCGTGACGTCTCGAACGTCACCGGGCACGTCCTCCGGCTGCTCTTCTACCTCTCGCCGATCCTCTATACGATCGACGACCTGCCCTCGAACCAGGTCGTCCGATTCCTGTTCGGCCTCAACCCGTTCACGACCCTCATGACGGCCTACCGGAGCGTCCTGTGGGGGACCAAGACCAGCGGCCACGGCGTGGCGCCCGACTTCGTCGCGCTGGGCATCCTCCTGCTCGTGTCGTTCGTCCTGCTCGGCTTCGCGATCGCCGTGTTCAAGCGGGTCGAGCCGGCCTTGGCCCGGATCCTGTGACGTTCGTCCCGGACCTGACGGGCACCGTGCGCGGCCCGCTCGTCGCGACCAGCGAAGAGCCGGCAATCGAGGTCGAGAACCTCGGCGTCCGCTACGATCTGCGGCTGACTCGGCGGACGACGATCAAGGGGTCGCTGTCGGGGATGTTCCGCGAGAAGCCGGCGGCGTCGACCCACTTCTGGGCGCTCCGCCACCTCAGCTTCAAGGTCGCTCACGGCGAGTCGCTCGCGGTCCTCGGGCCGAACGGCGCCGGCAAGAGCACGCTGCTTCTCGCCCTTGCCGGCATCCTTGATCCGTCCGAGGGCCTCGTCGATGTGCACGGCAGCGTCTCGACCCTGCTGACCCTCGGCGCCGGGTTCGAGATGGAGCTGACCGGCCGCGACAACATTGACCTCGCCGCGGCGTTCCTCGGGATCGACCACCGGCTGATGGCGGATCTGACGCCCGAGATCATCGCCTTCGCCGACATCGGCGCCTTCATCGACGCCCCGGTGAAGACGTACTCGACCGGCATGCGGGCCCGCCTCGGGTTCGCGATCGCCACCTCGGTCACCCCCGACATCCTCCTCCTCGACGAGGTCCTCGGGACCGGCGACCAGATCTTCCGCAACAAGAGCCAGAAGCGGATCCACGACCTGATGGATGGGGCCAAGGCGATCATCCTCGTAACCCACGACCTCAACACAGTGGCCGAGTACTGCAATCGGGCGATCCTCATCGAGCAGGGCACGCTGATCCACGAGGGGTCGCCCGAGGAGACCGTCAGCGTCTACCGCCAGCGGGCGGAGGAGCGGAAGCTGCTCGCCGACCAGGCCGGCGGCCGCTTCACCGGCGAGGAGTAGCCTGGGCGTCCGCCGGGCCGATGGCCGTCGCGCCGGCGGCAGGCTGCGACGGTCGCAGCAGATAGCCGCCGCGCCCCGCTCGCCCTTCGCGGTTGAGGCGGGCGACGTCGACCGCCATCCGCTCGAGATGGTCGGGCCCGTATGCCGAAGCAGCAGGATCCACGAACCACGAGCCCGGCTCGAACGTCGCCAGGTCGCGGGCGATCTGCTCGCTGCCGATGATCTCGGCGGCCGACGAGTCGTGGAAGGCCTGGGCCACCTGGAGTCCCAGCCGGTCGGCGAGGGCGTGCACGCCCTGGTGGGACAGGATCACCAGGTGGCGCGGTGGATCGAGCTCCCACCAGTCGGCGCCATAGCGCTCCCAGAACCAGGACCCCGCGATGGGTGTCCGGACCAGAATCCGACCGCGCGGGCGAAGGCGGGCGATGGCCGCGCGAAGGGTCGCGAGTGGGTCGCGGACGTGCTCCAGCGAGTGATGAAACATGATCACGTCGAACGACCCGTCGACGTCCTCCAGCTCCCGCTTGAGGACCCGGATCCCGTGATGGACGAGGTCCCGCTCGACGAATGGGTCGACGCCGAGCAGGGATCGGAAGCCGACCTGTCGGAGGCTGCACAGGCGGGCCGGGACGCGGCCGCACCCGACGTCGAGGATCCGGTCCGAGAAGCTCCGAATCCCGAATCGCGGCAGGAGCGGCCTGACCATCGGCAGATCCGGAGGATCGCCGACGAGGCGGCCGGCGAGCGAGCCGATGCGTCCTCCCCGGCGAAAGAGGACCGGTCGGAGCCGGGCCATCGTCAGCATCCTGCGAATCGCGTGGCCCGGAGCGGGGTGCACGGCCGCGACGCGGGCATAGTAGGTGCTCGGATAGAACGGGCCCAGGTCGGCGGGAGGGTCGGCGAGCCACAGGGTGGCGCACGCGCCGCATTCGCGATAGGCAAAGGGCTCGCGCGTGCCGATCATCATCTCGCGGGCGGGGATCTCGCCCGGCAACGCCGAGGAGCCGCACGCCGGGCATCGATCCCGCGACACCGCCTCGACTCGCGCGCTCGGCGGCGCTCCCGTGATCAGGGCGAGCCTGCCAGCGTGCGGACCGTCGTGGCCAGCCACGGGACGACCGCCGCAGTCGCTTCGTCCCAGGTTGCGGGGAGGGCGACGTCACCGGCCGGGACCCGATCGGTGGCGACGAGGGCCACGGCTTCCCGGAGTCGCTCGGCGAGAGCATCGAGGCTCGGCGGCGCACCGAGAATGCGCGGGGAGATCGCCCGGAGGGCTGCTTCCGTCTTCGCGCCGTAGGTGTTCGTGACCACCAGGTTGCCCGCAGCCGCCATCTCGATCGGCGGATAGCTCGTGTGCGGCGAGAGCATCAGCGACAGGAGCACGTCGGAGCCGCCGAGCAGGGTCGCGTAGTCGGCATAGCCGAGCCAGCCGGTCGGCCGGAGGACCTGACGATCGGAAAGGGCCAGCTCCGGCACGTCCGAGCCGATCGCGCCGAACTCCCACGGCTCGTCGTCGAAGACGCCCGACTGGGCCGCGAGGCGGAGGGCCTTCAGCCCAAGGGCGAAGCAGTTCCGGTCGTTCCTGGGCCGCGCGTAGAAGAGCAGGCGGCGGGCCCGGGCCGAGGCGGCCGCGCCGGCCGCATCGTCGGTGCGCGCCGCATCGTCCGTGCCAGCTCCGCCGTCCGAACCGGCCATGTGTCGCCGGAAGAGCCCGCGGTCGACGGCCGGATCGAACGCGATGACCGTCGCCTCGGTCGCATCTGCGCCGAACCGGCCGATGCCCGCGCTCGCGAAATGGGTCCGGAGGAGCCGCTCGTTGAACACGGCGCGGGCCGGGAAGTCATACGTCGCGAGGGCCAGGGCATGGTTCGTCGACCATGGGTAGAACCCGGGCTCGAAGTCCTGGATGAAGTAAACGAACTCCCGGACCCCCGTCCTGGCGAGCCCGTCGCGGGCCGCGTATGCGGTCGGCCACCATGTCGCCATCATCACCTCGTTCGCGGCGACCGGTATCGGCGCGTCGGCGGCGATCAGCTCCGCGGTCCGGCCGGCGGCGGCCGATCCCGAGAGGTTCGCGAGATGAGCCCGGAGCGCGTCCTGGTCCGCGTCGAGCGGCCCGAACGTCGCGACATAGCGGAGATCGATCCCTTCATCGGCCAGGCGCCCCGTGAGGTTGAGGATCGTGTTCGGGCCGCCCGTCATCCGGCTCAGCTGGAGATGCGGCATCAGGATCGTCAGGCGCGGCCGGTCGCGGGCCGGCACCGCCACGAAGGCCGGCACCGCGACCAGGACCGGCGTGTCGATGGCTTGAAACTCCGCCATCGCGCCGCGGACCGGACCGACCGGACCCGCCGGCCCGCCCGCCCCGGCAGGCGAGGTTGCGGTCGAGGCGGCTCGGCCGAGGATCCGCGGAGCCCGCGAGGCGACCCGTCGAGCCACGCGGACGAGCCGTCCCCGGAGATCGCCGGACGCGGCCCGCTCGGGCGCCATCATCAGGCCAGCCTGGCCGGCATCGGCCCGTCGCTGATCGCGGCCGGCTGCTCGGCGAGGAGCCGCGTGGTCGCGTCGAGGATCGTCTCGGCCCGGTGCCCGAAGGTGTGGCGCGCGAGGACCGCGGCTCGACCGCGCGCCGCGACCGCGCGCCGCGCCTCCGGATCGGCGAGGTAGCGGTCGAGCTCGACGATGAGATCGTCGCGGCGGCGGTAGGTCACGACCCCGTCGTCGAACTCGCGGTCCATCCCATGCACGTCGTCGGACACGATGAAGGCGCCGCTCGCGAGCGCGTCGTACAGCCGGTTCGAGAAGAAGCCCTCGTCGCGCATGTCCTGCCAATGGTCGTTGAGAACGATGGTCGCACCGGCGTAGTAGCGGCGCAGCTCGTCGTTCGGGATCCACTCCCCCTTGACGTGCTTCGGGTCGATCAGCTCCGGCGTCCAGCTTCCGCCGTAGACCGAGAGGTCGAATGGCGAGCTCGCCAGGTCGTCGATGATCGGCCGCCGAACGCCGCGCGAGTTGCCGACGAACAGGAGCTCGTGTTCGGGCCCGCCGGGCTCCGGGAAGAAGCGCTCGGGCTCGGTCGCCTGGTGGAGCGGGACAAGCGGGACGTCCGTCCGCGCCTTGAGGTGCTCGAGGAACACGTCCGAAGCCACGAAGATCACGTCGTAGCTCGCGCACAGCTCCGAGGTCACCCGATCGGGATGGCTGATCACCCAGAGCAGGTTGACCTGGCCCGGGCGGGACTTCGGGGCGCGCACGCCGAAGATGTGGATCGACGCGTCGCAGCGCGTGGCCACCGGGTCGGACTGCTCCTGGAAGACGAGGACGACCGACGGGTGGCCGCGCCGCTCGAGCTGGCGCGCGATGTCGCGGGCGAACGGGAGGTCGCCCCAGTGCTCCGCATCCTTCCACGTCTGCGGGCCGATCTGGAGCCCGAACCGGCGCGCCTCCAGCCAGTCGAGCAGGTGGCTCCGGAACTCCTCGGCGCGCCGGGCGTAGGTGTGGCGCTCGAGCACGATGTCGCGATAGCGCTTCGCCAGCTCGGCCCGCCGCTCGTCATCGCCGAGGAGGCGATCGACCTGGTCGATGAGGTCTTCGGGCGTCTCCCACGTCGGGAAGTCTTCGTCGAATAACTCGCGCACGCCGAGCTCGTTGTCGGTCAAGACGATCGTCCCGGCGGCGAGGGCGTCGAACAGCCGCGAATTGACCGCACCGTACGGCTTGGTCGGCGACGCCGTGTCGTCGACGGCGATCTTTGACGAAGCGTAGGCCGCGGGCACGTCCTCATAGTCGAGCACGCCGCCCGACAGGTCGGCCATGCCCGGGTCGCGATCCCAGTTGCGGCCCCAGACCCGGACGGCGCGGCCGGCTGCGGCCAGTGCTGGCAGGGCGCTGGCCACGCCGCGCTGCTCGCCCCAGTGGCTGCCGACGAACACCGCGTCCGACGCCACCGCCGAATGTGCGACGCCTGGCCGGAAGCGGGCGGGATTGGTCGCGAGGGGCATGAGGTGGGCGCGCTTGGTGCTACCGGCCTCGATCAGCTCCTTCGAGCGGGCGCTTGACGCGAGGACGATGTCGAAGTCGTTGAACCACGGATGAGACAGCCAGCGATCCGTCCAGTTGCGGACCCATGCGATCGTCACGACGCCGCGTGGGATCCGGCTCAGGTCGAACAGGTCGAGCAGGGCGATCACGACGTCGACCGACGGATCGAGCTGGTACCAGCGGTCCTCGTGGCGCTCGATGTACGAGATCCGCCAGCCGAGCGAGGCGAGTGCGTCGCCGAGCTCATGGGCGGTGTACCAGTCGCCGTAGGGCGCGGTGTTGTCATCCCTGGTCAGGGTGATCGCAACGTGGAGCGGATCGCCGGACCAGGTCCGCTCGGCGCCGAGCCGGTCGCGGAAGACCTCGCGGAACAGGCGCGGGCCCCAACGATCGAGGACGTCCTGCCACGGATCCTCGACCGGCGTCGCGGAGGTGATCGCGGCCGCGGCGCCCGAGCGAATCCCGTCCGTGGTGCGGGCGGCGCCGGCGGCGATGGCGCGCTGGCGCTCGAGCTGCGGGGCGTGGTGCCACAGGACCGCCGATCCCTCATAGACGACCGGGCGCCCGGCGGCCCACAGACGGAGGCAGAACTCGACGGTCGCGGCCGTCGGATCCGCGGCCGGCACCGCGACGAAGGCCTCGACCACATCGCGCGGGATCAGCAGGCAGCTGTCGGCGACCGCGGGGCGGGTGGATCGCTCGGCGGCGGCCGGCTCGAGCGGGTCGCCGCCACGACCGATCAGCCGCGGTCGCGGCATCCCGCCGGCCATCGCGAAATCGATCCCGCGGTGCTCGAGCGTCAGGTCCGCAGGCTCGTCGGCGGCTCCGGGCTTCGTCCGCCGTCCAGAGGCCGGTCGCCGGGCATGGATCAGGCGGGCGCCGACCGCGCCGGCACCGCGGTCGCGCTGGGCCGCGACGAGCCGCGACAGCCAGCCCGGATCGATCGGCTCGACATCGTCGTGGACGAAGGCGACGAAGCTCGCCTCCGTCGCCGCGGCGGCGGCCTGCCGGCCGGGACCGATGGGGAGGTCGTCCGCCTCGCGGGCCGCGCTCCAGCCCGATCGGGCGGCAAGGGCAGCCAGCGCGCGATCGACCGCGGCGACATCGCCTTCGTCGATCCCGGCCGCCCCGACGAGCACGACGTCCGCACGCGGCCAGTTCGTCTGGGTCAGACTCGCGAGACAGCGGAGCAGGAGCGGGCCGCCGTGGACGACCGACACGACGATCGTGACGAGCTCGTCGCCGGGCCCAGGTGCCACGCCGATGCTCGAGCGGAGCGCCCCGAGCAGGGCCTGCTCCTCGGCCGGGCTCGCCTGCGTCCGGCGACGGGTTCCCGAGGCGCCGCCGCGGACGCGCTCGCGGAGTGTGACGCCGATCCCCTGCATCGCCCACCACGACCGGCGGGCGTACGACAGCGGTCGCCTGATCAGCTTGCGAACCGCCAGGGCGATCCGGACGGCCCGGTTGGCCCGCAGCCGGGCGAGGTCCTGGCCGACCTTCTCCAGGCGCTTCGAGCGGTTGTCGAGGAGGCGCCGGTGGCGATCGAGCTCGACCTCGAAGCGGAGGCGCTCGCGGTTCGATCGCTCGCGCACCGCCGCGATCTCGGACTGGGCGGATTCGAGACGTCGCTCGAGCTCGCCGATGCGGACCTGGAGCTCGGGCGGGAACGGATCCTGGGTCGTCGGTAGGGACGCCGGGGGGGACGTCGCTGGGTCCGGGATCGCCGGGTCCGGGCTCTTGTCTGGACCCGCGTCGGCGAGGCGATCCGTCACGGACCGGAGGATAGCGCAATCCCCGTTCGATCGACCCGAGCGACGGGCAGCGTCAATCCGCGCAGCGTGAGTCCGGAACCGCGGTCGTCGCTCGAACGAGGGCGCGGTATTCCGTGGCGGCGGCGGGCCACCCGAACCGCTCCCGGAAGGTTGCTGCGATCCGGTGCCGCCACGAGCCGTCGTCGCTGGCCGCGCGGTCGAGGACGGCGGCGATCGCCGCGGCGAGGTCCGCTGGTGCGAGCGAGTCGGCGACGGCGCCGAGGTCGTGGTCAGCGATGAGCGCCGTCATCGCGTCGAGCCCGCGGACCGCCACGACCGGCGTCCCAACCGCGATCGCCTCCCAGAACTTGTTCGGCGTCGACTGGCGCTGATTCGGGGAGATCGGCGGCAGCGCGACGAGCGCGGCGTCGGCACCGGCCGTCCAGGCGAGGAGCTCGTCGGACGGGCGCGGCGGAAGCGTGACGTGGCGGCCGCGGTCGCGCGGGTCCGCATCGCGAGCGAGGCTCGCCGCAAATCCTCGCCCGAAGCCGAGCAGGACGAGCGCCGCATCGGGCACGAGCAGGATCGCCTCGGCCGCCTCTTCGAGCCCGAGCCCAGGCCCGATTCTGCCCTGATGGAGCACGAGCCGGGTCGTGGCCGGCAGGCCCGCCGCCCGACGGAGGAGATCGGGTGGCGCGTCGACGATCGCCGGATCGGGCGGCTCGGGCGCGTTCGAAACGACGACGATCGGGGCTCGCGGGCGCCAGGCGCGAGTCAGGCTCGCCGCCAGCGCGCCGTTGACCGTGACGATCGCATCGGCGGACCGGGCCCAGCCCGCCTCGCGCCGGGCGATGATGCGCCCGACCGGCGCCGGCATCCGGCCGACTTCGTTCCCGGCGGCAGCGTGGTCGACCGCGTCGTGGATCACGCGGACCGGCGATCCGGACGGCCCGACCGGATGTCGGTGGCGGGCCGCCAGGGCCGGAGCGATCGCGAGGGCGCCGCACGCGTGGTAGAGGTCGGCAGGTGGGAGATCGGTCGCGAGGGTCGCCCACCAGCCGCGGACGGCATGGGGCCAGAAGAGCCAGCGGCGGAGATCCAGAAGCGGCCCGGCCAGCCGGCGAGCTACGCCTGGGATTCGGCCGAGACCGGCGACCGAGCGAGCTCTTTTGGCCCGGCCGTCGCCTCCGGCCGGACCCTGGGCGATCGTCGCCGCCTCGCTTGCCCCGAGGATCGCCCACGGGCCGCGAGGCCGGTAGCGCCGGATCTCGATCGAGCCGACGCTCGCGGCAGCGGGCTCGGGGTCGCCGACGGTCCCGGGCCGGGCGGAAGCCACGGGCTCGACGGCGGGCAGCCCGGGTGCGGCGATCGCCGCAATCTCGACGGCGTAGCCCTCGGCCGCGAGCGCCCGCGCCATCCGGATCGCCCGCGAGTACGGCGCCAGCGGGCCGCCGACGAGCACGACCGCGCGCCGGCGGAGCGCGGGCGGTACAGACGGTGGCGGCACGCTCGCGCCTACCACGGCCGGCCGGTCAGTCGGCTGTACTCGGCGAGCAGGACCTCGACCTGGGCTTCCCAGCTATACGTCTCGTGGGCCGCGGCCAGGGCCCGCTCGCGATAACCGGCCCGCTCGGCGTCCGGCGCGTCGAGGATCAGGCAGATCGCCGCGGCGATCGAGGTCGGGTCCGTCGGGTCGCACAGGACGCCGCAGCCGGTCTCGCGGACGATCCCGGCCATGCCCGGCAGGTCCGAGGCGACGACCGGCACGCCGACCGCCATCGCCTCGAACAGCTTGTTCGGCGTCGTCAGCCGATGGTTGAGGGTGGTGGGCTGGATCGGCATTGCCACGACGTCGGCGGACCCGACCCAATCGAGGAGGTCGGCCGGGGCGACGGCGGGCAGGACGAATAGCCGGCCGGCGTGGTCCGCCAGCGCAGCGCGGGCCTCGAGGTCCGCCTCGAGCGAGCCGTAGCCCAGGAGGACGAGGACCGCGTCGGCGGGCAGGTGGCCCAGGGCGTCGATCAGCTGCTCGATTCCGCGATCGCGTGAGAAGCCGCCCTGGTAGAGGACGACCCGGATCGCCGGGTCAAGGCCGAGTCGCTCATGGATGCGGCGTCGCGTCGTCGCCGGCGGCTCCCGGCGATATGAGCAGTTCATCACGACCGCCGGGCGGGCCACGCCGAACCGCCTCTCCATGACCTCGGCGTAGGGCGCGTTGACCGTCATCACCCGGCCGGCGCGGCGGGCCGAGCGCCGCTCCGCCCAGCCGACGACGCGACGGACCGGGCCCGGCAGCCGGGCGAGGTTGGCGGCATCGAGGTAGATGTCGCGCGCGTCGTAGACAACGGCCGCCCGGTCGCGCCGGCCGAGATCCAGCCCGATCGGAATGCCCATGTACGCCATGGCGTGGACGAGGTCGGCGGGCGGAGCGGCGCGGCGCGTCGCGAGCCTCTGGGAGCGGACCGTCAAGCCGATCGCGGCGAGTCGGACGATCCCCGCCGTCGCCCGGCGGAGGCGTCCGCGCTGGGGCCGCCCGGTGTCGCCGGAGGGCGCCGCGCCGTCCGTCGCCGGCGTCGCCGGGTGGCGCACGCGCCGAGCTGGGCGCAGGCGCGACCCGATCGCCCGGAGCGGTCCCGGCACGCCCGCCGCGGCCGAGACCGGTACGCGGATGACGAGATAGCCGCCGGGATGCTCCTCGACCACCGGGAGTCCGGACTCGAGGCGCGCCATGACCGTCACCACGTGGCCCCGGGCGACGAGCGCTGTGGCGATCCGCCAGGCACGCGAATCGAACGCGCCGCTCGACGGCAGGACCAGGGTGCAGCGCTGGCGGACGATCGCGGCGGCCGGCCCGGGCAGTCGCTCCGCCGACGAATCGACGACCGGCGGAGGAGCGACCGTCGTCACGTCAGGCCTCGAGGTCACGGTACAGTTCGATCAGGCGAGCGACCTCGGTCTCCCAGTTCCAGCGATCGCGGGCGGCCGCACGGCAGCGCGCGACGAGCGCGGCGTGCTCGTCCGCGGGGAGCTCGAGGATCCGCCGGATCGCCGCGCCGATCGAGGCGGGCGACACGGGATCGAACAGTTCGCCGAGCGAACCTTCCGGGTTCTCCGCCACGATGCCGCGGAAGCCCGGGAAGTCGCTGCCGGCGACCGGCACGCCCGCCGCGAACGCCTCGAACATCTTGTTCGGGGTCGACAGCTCGTAGCTGTAGTTGTGCGGCTGGATCGCCATTCCGGCCACGTCGACCGAGGCGACCCAGCGGACGACGTCGAGCGGGGCGACCGGCGGAAGGAAGTGGATTCGTCCACCAAATCGCTCGTCGGCGGCGAGGGCTTCGACCTCGGCCTTCAGCGGCCCGAACCCGAGAAAACCCAGATGCGCCCGCTCGAGACCCGGCTCGAGCATCGCGAGAGCGAGCTCGCGGACTCCGCGGCCCGCGCGCAGGCCGCCGTGGTACAGCACGATCGGGGCGCCGGCCGGGATGCCCGCGGCGTCGCGGACGAGGTCGCTCCGGGGCGTGTCGGCGAGGGCCCGCGGCGGGCAGTTGTGGACGACGACGACTCGCTCGATCCCGAGGCGCGGCTCGAGGTGGTTGGCATAGCCCCAGCTCACGGTGACCAGCGCGTCCGCGGTGGCCGCCCATTGGCGCTCCTTGCGGGCGAGCCACGCCACCGCCCAGCGTGGCCGCCCGACGGTCGCCCCCGAATCAATGAAGAGCTCGTGGCTGTCGTAGACGAGCCGGGCGGCCGGGTTGTGCATCTGGCGGGCGAACACTGCCGCCGGGAGCCCGGTCAGATCGTGGCCGTGGTAGACGTCCGAGGGTCCGGCCTCGCGCGCGGCCGCCCGAGCCCAGCCGAGATTCCCGAACCGCCACATCGCGAGCCAGTCGAGGCCGTCCATCCGGGCGCCCGGGGCGCCGCTTCGGCGCCGGATAATCGACCAGAGGCGGGACGGCGCCCGGAGCCATCGCCACCACCGACGCCAGCCGGGCAGCCGCACCCGGACGATCGCGAACCCGTCGCGCTCCTCGCGCTCCACGGCAGCGGACATCCCGGGCCGGCTGATCCCGACGATCGTCACGTCGTGCCCCGCGGCGGTGAGCGACCCGGCCTCCTTGAGGACCCTCGCGTCCACGAGGACGTCATTCCGGACGAACATTGCGACCCTCACCCGGGGTTCTCCTCGAGGGCGGCAGCGATCGCGTCGGCCGCGCCGACCGAGGCGAGACGGAGTCCGCGGATCCGCGAGGCTACGGTCGCCGAGCTCGAGGCGACCTCGGCCAGGGCGGCCACGGCCCGCCCCTGATCGAGCCCGACAACGACCATCCGCCCACCCGATTCCGCGACCGCCTCGACCCATTCGGTCGCCGGCCGGAGGACGAGGCACGGAACGCCGAGCCAGGCGGCCTCGCGCTGGATCCCGCCCGAGTCGGTCAGGACGGCGGCGGCGTGGAGCTGGAGGCTGAGCGCCGTCCGATAGCCCTGTGGCGCGATCACCCGGACGTCGTGGGCGAGGCGGATTCCGGCCACATCGAGCGCGGCGGCGGTGCCCGGATGCAGGGCGAGGATCACCGGCCGGTCGGGGGCAGCGATCCTGGCAAGAAGACTGGTCCACGCGACGAGGGACGACGGCGTCCGATTCTCGGCACGGTGGACGGTCGCGAACAGGTAGGACCCCGACTCGAGACCGAGCGCGGCGATCGCGCCTGGGCCCCGGATCGCCGGGGCGGTCGCCGCCGCCAGGTCCTGCATGAGGTCGCCGACGAGGTGTACGCCGGCGGTGATGCCCTCTGCTGCAAGGTTGTCGACCGCGGTCGAGTTCGGCACGAACAGCCAGTGCGACAGGTGGTCCGCCACGACCCGGTTGACCTCCTCCGGCATCGCCCGATCGAACGAGCGCAGGCCGGCCTCCACATGGGCGACCGGGATCCCGAGCTTGGCCGCGGCGAGCGCGCCGGCCAGGGTCGAGTTCGTGTCGCCGTAGACGAGGACCGCGTCCGGCCGCTCCGCGAGCAGGACGCCCTCGATCGCCGGCAGCATCCGCCCGGTCTGCTCGGCCTGGGTCCCGCCGCCGATCCCGAGGCTGCGGTCCGGCCGCGGCAGGCCGAGCTCGGCGAAGAACGCCCCGGCCATCGCCTCGTCATGGTGCTGGCCGGTGTCGACGAAGACCTCGTCGTGTCGCCGTCGCAGCGCGGGCAGCAGCGCGGCCGCCTTGATCAGCTGGGGCCGCGTCCCGACGACGCTGACGATCCGCAATTGAGCGCGGCCTACCGGCCGCGCGGGTCGGGCTGGGCGACCGCCCGCGGCCGGGGCGGCAGCCCGATCCCGCGATAGTCGACCGTCGGCGGCAGGGCGAGGTCGCGCAGCGAGTTGCGCCCGTCGAAGACGAGCTCGAGGTCGGGGAACCAGCGCAGGTCGAGCGTGGCGAACAGCGGGTCGGCCGTCTGGCTGACGATCGCCCGGAACGGCGCGGGCTCGCCCCACGCCCACGGCGTCGCGCAGCAGCGTGCCGTCTCCTCGGGCGTCAGGAGCGGGTCGTAGGCGGACACGACGGCACCCGCGTGGGCGAGGCGCTCGATCAGCGGCAGTGCCCGCGAGTAGGCGAGCTCGTGGACGCCGTGGCGGTAGGTCAGCCCGAGGACGAGGACGGGCACGCCGTCGAGGGCACCGATCTCCTTCTCGATCGAGCGGATCGCGACCCCGACCTGGCCGTCGTTCGTGCGGCGCGACAGCTCGACGAGCTCGAGCTCCGGCGCCCGCGACAGGAGAAAGTGCGGGTAGACCGGGATGCAGTGGCCGCCGACCCCCAAACCGGGCTGGTGGATGTGCGAGTAGGGCTGCGAGTTGGCGGCGGCGATCGCCTCGTGGATGTCGACCCCGACCCGCTCGGCGTACCGCGCGAACTCGTTGGCCAGGGCGATGTTGACGTCGCGATAGGTCGTGTCGGCGAGCTTGCTGAACTCGGCCGCCTCGGCGTTCGACATGGCCACGACCTCGGTGTCGAGGACGCCGTCGTAGAACGCGGCGGCCCGGGCCGTCGACGCCGGCCCGATCCCACCGACGAGCTTCGGGTAGGTCGCGAGGTTGCGCAGGGCGGCGCCGCTGTACAGCCGCTCGGGCGAGAAGGCGACGAAGAAGTCGACGTCCGGCCGGAGGCCCGAGGCTTCGGCCAGCCGGGGCGTGAACCGGTCGCGGGTGTCGCCGACGGGCAGGGTCGTCTCGAAGATCACGAGCGAGCCGGCGTGGATCCCGGGCGCGATCGAAGCGACCGCGCTGTCCATGTAGCGGTAGTCCGGCTGCTGCTCGTCATCGAGCATGACCGGCACGATCAGGACGACGACGTCGGCGGCGCGCGCGGCGGCGGGGCCGTCGGTCGTGGCCCGCAGCCGGCCACCGGTGTGGGCGGTCGCGACCAGCGCGGCCAGGCCGGGCTCCTCGGCGACATGGGAGCGACCGTCGTTGATCGAGTCGACGACCGACTGCTGGACATCGACCGCGATCACGTGCCAGCCGTGGTCGGCAAACTGGGCGGCCAGCGGCAGGCCCATCTTGCCGGCACCGACGACGGCGACCCTGCCTGCGCTGCCGGGCTCGCCGATCCACGGCAAGGCCTCGAGCGCGGGACCGTGGCCGCAGGCCTGGATCGGCAGCTCGATCGAGGCGCCGAGCAGGCTCTGGACGGACGATGGGCGGGTGACGATCGTCATGATGCCGGCGCGAACGTCGAAGTCAGGGCGCGGAGATCGATGGACCGGCCGTCCGCCGCGGCGGCGAGGAGCGACGTCGCGATCGCGACCGCCCATAGCCCGTCTTCGGCGTCGACGACCGGCCGACCCCCGGTCCGGACGATCCCGAGGAACGCCGCGAGCTCGGACGCCAGCGGCTCGGCCGATGAGACGGCCAGCTCGACGACCTCGCCCTCGAAGGTCGGCGCGTAGCCGCCGATCAGGCGCGGGTTCGTCGTGTCGGTCGCTCGGGTGAAGGTCAGCCGCTGGGTGAGGTAGTCGAGCTCGAACATCCCCTCCTCGCCGACCACCACGAGCTGGCGGCGCTTGGCTGGCGTGAGCCAGTTGACGTCGAGCATCCCGGTTGCCCCGGACGGGAACTGGAGCAGCCCGAACAGGAGGTCCTCGTTCGTGGCGTGGATCCGCTGGGCGGTCTCGCCGTACACGCGCGACGGGCGTTCGCCGGCGATCCAGCTCAGGATGTCCGCGTCGTGGGTCGCGAGGTCGACCGTCACGCCGACGTCGCGGATCCGGGCGGGAAACGGACCGGCTCGGCGCGCGGTGATCGAGTAGATCGTCGACAGCCAGCCCTCGTCGATCAGCCGGCCGAGCTCGAGGACCGCCGGGTTGAACCGCTCGACATGTCCGACCTGGACGGGGACGCCGGAGGCGCGGGCCGCGTCGACGACCCGCATCCCCTCGTCGACCGTGGCCGCGAGCGGCTTCTCGACGAGGACGGCGATCCCGCGCTCGATTGCCGCGAGCGCGAGCGGGACGTGGGCCGTCGTTGGAGCAGCGATCACGACCGCGTCGAGCTCCGCCTCGGCGATCATCGCGAGCGGCTCGGCAAAGCCCTGGGCCCCGGTCTGGCTGGTGGCGCCGGCCAGCGTCGGCTCGACCGGATCGGCAACCGCGACCAGGCGGATGTCGGCGCGACCGGCCAGGATCCGGAGGTGGTTGCGGCCCATCGAACCGAGGCCGGCGAGGCCGACCCGCAGCTCGCGCTCGCCGGCCGGCTGCCAGGGCAAGGTCATCGGGCGGCGGCTCCCGCGGCCTGTCCCGTGGCGGCCGCGTTGGCCGCGTCTGCCGCGTCTGCCGCGTCTGCCGCGTTTGCCGCGGTTGCCGCGGTTGCCGCGGTTGCCGCGGCCGTGTCGGCCGCGTCGGCCGCCGCGCCCGGTCGGAGGTGGCGCTCGACGGCCGCCGAGACCGCCTCGATCACCTGGTCCTGCTCGGCATCGGTCAGGCCGGGGAACATCGGCAGGGCCAGCGTCCGCGCCGCTGCGCCGTCGGTCACCGGCAGGTCGGCGTGCAGGCCGCGCTCCATGATGTAGCTCTGGCGATGGACCGGGACCGGGTAGTAGACGTCCGCCCCGACGCCGGCCTCGCGCAGGTCGGCAACGATCGCATCGCGTGCCCCGCCGACATCGAGCGTGTACTGGTGGAAGACGTGGGTCCGGCCGTTCGGGGTGATCGGCAGGCCGATCGGCAGCTCGCCGAACGCCGCGTCATAGCGGGCCGCGATCGCCTGCCGGCGGGCCGTGTTGCGGGGGAGTTTGTCGAGCTGGACGATGCCGATCGCGGCCGCGAGATCGGTCATCCGGAAGTTGTAGCCGAGCATCTCGAACTGGTAGCGCGTCCGCATGCCCTGGTTGCGATAGAGCCGCAGCCAGTCGGCCAGCGCGTCGTCGTCGGTCGTGATGAAGCCGCCCTCGGCGGTCGTCATGTTCTTCGTCGCATACAGGCTGAACGCGCCATGGCCGAACGCGCCCGCGACCCGGCCCCGGTAGGTCGCCCCGTGTGCCTGGCAGGCGTCCTCGACGACGACGAGGCCATGCCGGTCGGCGATCGCCCGGATCATGTCCATGTCGGCCACGAGGCCGAACAGGTGGACCGGGCAGATGGCCCGCGTCCGGGGCGTGATCGCCTGCTCGATCAAGCGGGCGTCGATGACATACGTGTCGGGCTCGATGTCGACGAAGACCGGCGTGGCCCCGGTCGAGAGGATCGCGTTGGCGGTCGCGGCGAACGTGTGGCTGACCGTGATCACCTCGTCGCCCGGCTCGAGCCCGATGCCGGCGAAGATCGCCATGAGCGCGATCGTCCCATTGGCGGTCGCGATCGCGTGCTTGACCCCGACGAACTCGGCCCAGCGATCCTCGAGCTCCTTGACCCGCTTGCCCTGTGCGAGCATCCCGCTCTGGAGCACGTCGGTCACCGCCGCAATCTCTTCCTGGCCGATGTCGGGCCGGGCGATCGGGATCATGCGGGTGCTCCTTGGCGCGGGCCGGTTCGTTCCTCGAGGTTCTCGGCGTCCGGAATGTAGGCATAGGTTCGACCGCAGGTCGTGCAGATCAGCTCCTGGTGGGCAGCGTAGCGGCCCGGTTCGGCGGCCATCGGCTCGCCGTTGCTGTCGACCAGGCGTGCGCCGCAGGCGCAGACCCAGCCAATCCGGTGGGCCGGGCTCCCGACAACGAGGGCGTGGTTCGGCACGTCGCGGGTCACAATCCCACCGGCGCCGACGGTGGCGTACCGACCGACGGTGACCCCGGCGACGACGACGGCGCCGGCGCCGACCGAGCAGCCGTCCTCGAGCGTGATCGGGCTGACCTGCCAGTCGGCGGCGCGGGCGAGCTCGCCGGTCGAGGTGATGGCCCGCGGATAGCGGTCGTTGGTGAGGATCGCGCCGGGCCCGATGAAGACGCCGTTGCCGACGCTGACGCCGTGGTAGAGGAGCGCGCCGTTCTGGATCTTCACCCGGTCGCCGATCACGACGCCCTCGTCGATGAAGACGTCACGACCGATGACGCATTCGCTGCCGAGCTGGGCGCCGGTCCGGACCTGGGCCCGGTGCCAGATGCTTGTCCCGGGCCCGACGGTCACGTCTGGCTCGAGGTCCGCGGTCGCATGGACACGCGCGGAGGGATCGATCACGGGTCGGTCGGACGCTCCATCTGGCGGCCGCCACGGACGGCGCGGGGTCGGAAATCGGGGTCCCGCCGGAGCGCGGGCCGAATGGGCCGAGTATAGCCGAGGCACGGTCGAATCCCCGGACTGGGCGGCGCGGCGGTTCGCCGCGGCCGCGCTCCCGGGCGGCCGCGCTGCGACGCGCGGTTCCGTCTGCATTCGCCGCCGGTTTCGGCTGCCTGCCCTCCGGGATGCGTGTCATTTCGCCCGGGTCCGTTTGCGCTCAGGCGGGACGCGCCTGTTGGCGAGCCGCTCGGCGAGGATCCGTTGCGCTCAGGCGGGACCCGCCTTGGAGTGATCGACCGATCCCGACCTCCGAGCGTGAGATGCCGCTTGCCCGCGATCGGGCGACCAAACGGCAGGCGGGAGGCGCCTGAGCGCAATCGACCTGGAGTGAGCCCGATGTCAGGCATCCAACGCCGCCATGGTCGTTCAGCGCAACATCCGTCGACTGCGTTCGTCGTTCCAGCGCGACAGCCGTCAACCGGCGTCGGCGCGTCAGCGGCGGCGACTCCGACGGAAGACCGAGGTGATGATCCCGAAAGCGGCGCCGAACGCGAGGGCGCCCCGCCAGTCGAGGATCGTCTTCACGTTGCCGTCGACCTTGCGGGCGATCAGGAAGAGGACGCCGCTCGGGCGCTCGACATGGACCACATTGGCGATCAGCAACCGGACGACTGACTGCTCGATCCGGGCGTCGCGAGCGACGATCGTGTTGGCTGCGCCCTGGGTGATCGTCAGGTCGCCGGTCAGGGCCGCGCCGATGCCGCCGAGCTCGACCGAAACGCGATCGGCACGGGCGGCGCCGACCCCGCCCTGGGTGACGGCGATGTCCGTGGCTCGCGCACGGCCGATGCCGCCTTGACGCAGGTCGATGTTGGTCGCGTTGACGGTGTCGATGCCACCCTGACGGACCGTGATCGTGTCGCCCGAGACATTCCGCGGCGGCTCGATGGGGAATGCCGCGGGCCCAGGCGATGGCGGCGACCCGGTGGTGTCGGTCGGGGTCGGCTGCGAGGCGGCCGCCGGTGCCTTCGCGGAAGCCGGCTGCCTCGCCGCGCTCGACGCCTTCGTGGCAGCCGGCGGGGGCGCGGCGGCCGGCCTCGCGGTCGTCGCGCTGGCGGAGACCTTGGCGCTCGTCCGGGACTTCGGCGTGATCACCTTCCGGGCGGTCTCGGCGACGGCCTCGCGAGCGGCCTCGGCTTCGGCACCGGCAAGGGCGTCGGCGGCGGTCGGGTCGGGGGTCTCGCGCTCGGCCATCGGTCGGTTCTCCCACGGCGTCATCAGTCCCAGCCGCCCGGCAGGACGTGGGAGGGTCAGCCTACCGCGCTCCCGCGGCTCCGTCACGAACGACCCGCCCGACCCGTCGAC
>JANMCU010000284.1:0-5366 GCA_031361415.1 Chloroflexota bacterium
CATCGCCGATCGAAACCCCCGGGCCAGTCCAGTCCGCGGCGCCGTCGCCAGCGGCGACGAGCGGACCGAGCGCAAGTGCCGTCGCGCCATCACGGTCCTTCGCCGCCACCGGCGAGCCGCTCGCGAGCGGACCGATCGCCCAGTTCGACGCGTTGCCCATTGCCCTTCGCGAACAGGCGTGGGTACGGATCCGTCGCGAGACCGACGCGTCGGGCGAGATCACGGCCGTCGGGATCGAGATGGGACTCCTCGGCGCCGCCGCAACCACATTGGAACGACGTACGGGCAACGGCCCGCTCTGGGGCTTCGTCGCCGGGCCGTATGTGGCGCTCGAGAACCCGCCCCGTGACGACACCCAGCCCTGGCAATGGTATTGAGGCGGGCCTGTCCGCGAAAACGTGCGACTTCAAGCGAACACGTTTACAATCCACGAACCGTCCGCCGCAACCCGGCGCGAATCGGTCCGACGAGCGACCATTCGCCAATCAGCCTTTCGTGGAGCATTCCGCCAACGTGACCAGCCCGATCCTGCCGACCCTCGAGGGACCCGCCGATCTCCGCCGCCTGACCGAGGTCGAGCTCGAGCAGCTCGCCGGCGAGATCCGCGACGCGATCATCGCGACCGTCTCGACGACCGGCGGGCATCTCGGCAGCAGCCTCGGCGTGGTCGAGCTGACGATCGCGCTCCACCGCCTCCTCGAGTCGCCGCGCGATCGGATCGTGTGGGACACCGGCCACCAGACGTATCCGCACAAGCTCCTGACGGGCCGGTTCGAGCGCTTCGGGACGCTTCGCCAGCTCGGCGGGATCGGAGGCTTCCCGCGTCGCAGCGAGTCGCCTCACGACGTCTTCGACGGCGGCCATGCGGGGACGGGCCTGTCGATCGGGCAGGGGCTCGCCACCGCGCGCGACCTGCGCCATGGCGGCGAGCGGATCGCGGTCGTCGTTGGCGACGCGGCGATCACGAGCGGGCTCAGTCTCGAGGCCCTCAACGACATCGGCCAGCGGAAGACCCAGCTCCTGATCGTCCTCAACGACAACGAGATGTCGATCAGCCCGACCGTCGGCGGCCTCTCCAAGTACCTCAGCCAGATCAAGCTGTCGGGCACGTGGCAGTCGAGCAAGACCGCATACGACGAGCTGGTCGGCCGGATCCCGGCGGTCGGTCCGACCGTGCGCGAGCTCAGCCAGCGGCTCCGCGCATCGGTCGTCAACTTCGCCCAGCCGGGCCGGCTGTTCGAAGACCTCGGGATCACGTACATCGGGCTGGTCCCGGGTCATGACCTGAAGGCCCTGCTGTCGACCTTCCAGCAGGCGCTCGAGCTCAAGGGGCCGGTCATCGTCCATGTCCGGACCCAGAAAGGCCACGGGTTCCGGCCGGCCGAAGCCGACCAGGTCGGGTTCCACGGTGCGGCCCTGCCGCCGATGGCGGTGCCTTCGTCGTCGAACGGCAACGGCCACGTCGAGGGCCAGGCCACGGCTCCCGCAGCGGCCCCGGTTCCGGCCGCTTCGCCGGCGGCAGTTGCCGCGACCCGCGGTGCGAGCGGCCGATCCGGCCCGATGCCGACGGAGTCGATGGCCGATGACGCGGCGCCGGCGTCCTCCGTCATCCGCTCGGTCAAGAACCCGAACTACACGGCCGTGTTCGCGGCCGAACTGATCGAACGGGCGCGGGCCGACGAACGGATCGTCGCGATCACGGCCGGGATGCCGACCGGGACCGGCCTGTCGACCTTTCAGTCCGCCTTCCCGGAGCGGTTCATCGACGTCGGGATCGCCGAGCAGCACTCGGTGGCCCTCGCGACCGGGCTCGCCATGGGCGGAATGCGCCCGGTCGTCGCGCTCTACTCGACGTTCCTCCAGCGGGCCTTCGATCAGACGGTCCACGACGTCTGCCAGAACAACCAGCCTGTCCTGATCGCGGTCGACCGAGCCGGGCTCGTCGGCGAGGACGGGACGAGCCACCAGGGGATGTTCACCCTGTCGGCCCAGCGTCAGCTGCCGAACCTCGTGATCGCGAGCCCGAAGGACGAGCAGGAGCTCCGATCGCTGCTCGTGACCGCGCTCGGCCAGGACGGGCCGTTCGCGCTCCACTATCCGCGCGATCCGGGCTTCGGGCTGGCACCGATCGATCCCGTCGCGATCCCGGTTGGCCGCGGCGAAGTGATCCGGGCGGGGACGGACGTCCTGTTCGTCGGGTTCGGGCCGATCGTCGCCCGCGCGCTCGCCGCGGCCGATGTGGTCGCGGCAGACGGATGGTCGATCGAGGTGATCAACGCCCGGTTCGCCCGGCCGCTCGACGCCGACCTCATCCTCGGCGAGGCCCGCGGCAAGAAGCTGATCGTGACCTTCGAGGAGAGCGTCGAGACGGGTGGGTTCGGGAGCGGCGTCCTCGAAGCGATCGAGCAGGCTCGCCTGACCGATGCCGCTCTGCGCCATGTGCCCGTCCGGATCGTCGGGATCCCGGGCAACGCGTTCGTCGATCATGGCTCCGTCGCGGATCTCCGGCGCGCGCTTCGGCTCGACGCCAACGGGCTCGCGGCACAGGTCCGCGAGACGCTCAGCGCGATCGGCGCGACCCCGCCGGCGCAGGCCATCTCCGAGGTCGTCGCGAGCTGACCCGTTTGCGTCCGGCGTCCGAATGCTGACTCAGCGGGTGACTCAGATCAGGTCGCGGCGTGCTTGGTCGTGTCGGATTCTCGACGCAGCCCCTCGTGCAGAAGCCCAATTTGACTCAATGGACGAGTCGCGGACGTCGGTAGCGAGTTACACGGGGATCATTGGGCGGGTCGGCGGCGCCAGGAGGCAGGCGCCAGGAGGCAGGCGAGGGTCAGGCCCCACAGCACGATCCCGAACGTGAACACATCGTCGCCGCCGGCCAGGACGATGAGCCAGACGAGGACCAGCTCGCCAGCGACGATCGTGGCGACGCCGAGCCACCACGACCACCGGCGCCGCCAGATCAATCCCAAGCCGGCGATCGCGGTCAGCCCGCCGTACAGGGCGAGGCCGGCCCCGATCTCGATCCCTGGCAGCGGAATCGTGCTGGCGTTCGTCATCGCAAGCATGATCGTCAGACCGGCCGCCAGCCCGGAACCGCCGATCAGCATGAGCAGGAAGGCGGCTGCGAGCAGAGACAACGGACGACGATCCATGGCCAGCGATGATCGCTGCCGGCCGAGGACCTGTCGACCCCCGCGCGTCGGCGCGGGTGAGTCGCGGCGAAGGCCGCTGTGACACGATAGTCCGATGAGCCATGCCACCGTCCGTCGAATCCGCCAGCGTCTCGACCAGCTCGTCGTCGAGCGCGGCCTGGCGGAGACGCGCGCCCGCGCCCAGGCGTTGATCCTCGCCGGCAAGGTCCGGACCGGGACCGGGGATGGCGCACGGCTCGACCGGAAAGCCGGCGACCTCGTCGACGCCGAAATGGCGATCAGCCTGGTCGAGGCCGATCCGTACGTCAGCCGCGGCGGCCACAAGCTCGCGGCCGCGCTCGATGCCTTCGGGATCGACCCGTCCGGGCTCGTGTGCCTCGATGCCGGGGCGTCGACCGGCGGGTTCAGCGACGTCCTCCTCCAGCGCGGCGCGGCGCGCGTCCATGCCGTCGATGTCGGCCGCGGTCAGCTGGCCGACCGCATCGGCCGGGACCCGCGCGTCGTGGTCCACGACCGGCTGAACGCGCGGATCCTGGCCGCGGACACGCTCGGCGAGCCGATCGAGCTGGCCGTGATCGACGTGTCCTTCATCTCGCTCGGGCTCGTGCTCGGGCCGATCGCCTCGACGCTTCGGGCGCGGCCGTCGGCTCCGATCGTCGCCCTGGTCAAGCCGCAGTTCGAGGTCGGCAAGGGCGGGACGGACCACGGCGTCGTGCGCGACCCGGAGGCCCATCGGCGTGTGCTCGACGCCGTCACGACGGCCGCCGCTGGGCTCGGTCTCGGCACGCGGGCGGTGATCGCGTCACCGATTCTCGGGCCCGAGGGAAACCGCGAATTCCTCGTCCATCTCCAGGCTGGACCGAGCTGCGCCGAGATCGGCGAACGGATCGACGAAGCGATCGGCGTGCCAGGACCTGCGGCAACCGATGCGGCGCCGCCATGACCGTGCAGCGGATCGGCTTCGCCTACAACCCGACCACCGATGCCGCGGTCGAGCTGCGCGAACGTGCCGAGGGCTGGTGCCGGATTCACGGGATCGAACACTGGGCGGCCCCGGCGCAGGACTTCGAGCTGCTCTGCCGCGAGCTCGCCACGACGGACGTCCTCGTCGTCCTGGGCGGCGACGGGACGCTCCTGCGGGCGGCCCGGGCGGTCATCCAGGTCGACGTGCCGCTCCTCGGGGTCAACCTCGGCAAGATCGGATTCCTCTCGAAGGTCGAGGCGATCGAGCTCGAGCCCGTCCTCGTCAAGCTCGTGGCCGGCGACTTCACGATCGATCCGCGGATGGCGCTCGTCGCCCGTATCCTGCCGGCCGGGCGCGAGGACGACGCCGCGACGTATCACGCACTCAACGACATCGTGGTCGCCCGCGGGGCCCTCGCCCGCGTCACCCGGCTCGATGTCGCGATCGGGCCGACCCACGTCGCGACCTTCATTGCCGACGGGCTCGTCGTCTCGAGCCCGACCGGTTCGACCGGCTACTCGTTCAGCGCGGGCGGGCCGATCGTGGCACCGGACAGCCGGAACCTGATCGTGACCCCGATCGCCGCCTATCTCTCGACGGTCCGTTCGGTCGTCGTCGGCCCGGACCAGGTGATCCGCTGCCGGATCGTCGACGCGACCGAGGCGATCGTCTCGATCGACGGCCGCGAGGACGTGGCCGTCGCGGTCGGCGACGTGGTCGAGGTCCGCGCCCTCGCCCGGCCCGTCCAGCTCGTCGCCCCGTCGGGCAGCCAGCCCTTCTGGGACCTGTTCCGCCGCAAGGTCGAGCTCCTGCCGTCGTGAGGGAGGTGGACGGGTGGCGCTGACCGATGAGCGCGGTCGCTCGACGTCGACCAGCGACGATCACATGAATATCGCAGACCATGGAGCGGTCGCGGTCCCGGACGCTGCGATCGGGCGACTGCTCGAGCTGACCGTCACCGATCTCGCCCTGATTGATCGGCTGCGCCTCGAGCTTGCGCCCGGTTTGAACGTGTTCACGGGCGAAACGGGCGCGGGCAAGAGCCTCCTGATCGATGCCCTCGGGCTGGCGATCGGGGCGCGCGCGGATTCGACCCTCGTCCGGCACGGCGCGGAGACCGCGCGCGTCACCGCCCTGTTCGACCGCCTGCCGGAGCCGCTGATCGCCGCCCGGGAGGTATCAGCGGCAGGTCGATCCACGGCGCGTCTCGACGACGAGCCGGTCACCGCCGCGCGCCTGGCCGAGGT
>JANMCU010000247.1:0-12696 GCA_031361415.1 Chloroflexota bacterium
AAGGGCGTTCCCGTCGCGACCGTCGGCGTCGGCAACGGCGAGAACGCAGCTCTCCTGGCGGCCGCGATCCTCGCCGTCGGCGATCCTGCGCTGGGGGCGCGTCTGGCGGCCCGCCGCGCCGACCAGGCCGCGGCGATCGCCGGCGATCCGGCCAACGAAGGCCTTTGAGGTTCAGGCTCCCTGGGCACCGCGCGCCCAAGGCAGCGCTCCCCGCCCCGCTCAATCGGTATGAGTCACGTGCGACTCATTCCTCGCCCGAGCGAGCGCGCAACGCGCCGAATTCGCGCGTTTCGGAGCGCGGGCACGCTCAGTGGTCGCCGATCTGAGTCCCGTGGGACTCAGCGAGCCAGGGCCGACCGACCGGAAATCCACTGACCGGTCGTACACTCGGCGCGATGGATGACGAGCGCTGGGAAGCCGGGATGCCCGCTCTCGACCGACAGGTGGTCGTGGCGCCCGCTCGCGGTGCCGCCCCGCTCGCGCCCGTCCTCCCGCCGAGCCTCCAGGGTCTGCCGCCGCGGTCGGTCCCCGAGACGGCGCCGACACCGCTCCAGAGGCACTACGTCCTGCTGTCGGTGCCGGTCCTGATCCTTGGCGCCGTCGCGATCACGGCGCTCGAGATCGGCGTCCCGCTCGGCAGCCCACTGATCAAGCTGTGCGTCCTGATCGCCGCCCCGCTCCTCGTGATCACGACGACGGACGCCGTCGTCCGGATCTGGCGATCGGCCTGGGCATGGATGCCGGTCGATCGGACGAAGGGCCTGTTCCGGATCGCGTGGGTCGTCACGAGCCTCGTCGGACTCGCCGGGTTGATCGCCGGCGCCGCCCTCGCGGTGCTCGCATGACCAGCGCGACGCCGGATCCCGGCGACCTGCTCGACGAGTTCGGGCGCGGACCGGACGGCCGCTCTACCAACATCCCGTCCGGCGGCGGCGTGCCGTCGTGGATGGCCGAGATGCTCAACTACTGCTCCCGATGCGGGACCGAGCTGACCTTCGGCGCGATCGAGGGCGAGGACCGCGACCGGCTGGGCTGTCCGGCCTGCGGCTATGTCGCCTACGTCAACCCGCGCCTCGTCGTCACCACGATCCCGGTCACCGACGACGGCCGGATCGTCCTCCTCCGGCGCGGCATCGATCCGGGTCGCGGCTGGTGGGCCCAGCCGGGCGGATTCCTCGAGGTCGACGAGACCGTCGGTGAGGCGGCGATCCGCGAGACGCTCGAGGAAACCGGGCTGATCGTGGAGCCGGGCGAGATCGTCGGGCTGTACTCGCGCCTCGAGGCGGCGGTCGTGGTGCTCGCCTTCGAGGCGCGCGTCGTCGGTGGCGAGCCTCGGCTCAACCCCGAGGCCCTCGAGATCGCGATGTTCACGCCCGAGACGATCCCCTGGCCGGGGATCGCGTTCAAGACGAGCTACTGGGCGATCCGCGACTGGCTCCACCGTCGCCGGCCCGACATCCACCCAGCCGACCGCCACTGGGACGAGTAGCGGCCCGCCGGTCGAGTATCCCGCGCGACCGACGAGCAGCCCGCATGCCCGACGAGCAGCCCGCGTGCCCGACGAGCAGCCCGTGCTCGCTGCGTCGCCCGGAAGGGCATCCGGGCGATCCGCGCGGCGCCAGACGAGCAGCCCGTGCTCGCTGCGTCGCCCGGAAGGGCGGCCCGGCGATCATCCGAGCAGCCACGGCTCGGCTTGTCGTCCAGGGCCACGAATTCGGGAGGAAGATCCATCGCCGCCGGCCTCCAGCCGATGCAACGAGCAGCCCGTGCTCGGTGCACCCTCAGATAAGCCGCTCTCGTCATGATCGCTCCGATGCCTACCCGAGACGGCCCTGTTGCCCGCGCAACCCGGATCGCCGCCGACGACCAGCGACGCGTCCTCGCCGAGCTTGCTCGAGCACAGAGCGCCGCCGGCCTCAGCGACGAGGCCGTCGCTCGCGCGTGTCGGATGTCACGCTGGACGGTGGCGCGCATCGTGGATGGCCGGCGACGTGCCTCGGTCGTCGAGCTCGCGGCCGTCGGGGCTGCTGTCGGACGCGACATCCGGATGCACGCATACCCCGCAGGCGACCCGATTCGCGACGCCGGCCAGCAGCGACTCCTCGACACGCTCCGCGCGCGGCTCCATCCCAGTCTGGTCATGCCAACCGAGGTCCCGTTGCCGATGGAGGGCGACCTGCGAGCCTGGGACGCGATGATCCGAGGAGTCGACTGGCGCCGTCCGGCCGAGGCCGATACCGTCCTCGACGACATCCAGGCGCTGGAGCGCCGGCTGGCCCTGAAGGTCCGCGACGACGATGTCGACGGCGTGATCCTCGTCATCGCGGACACCCGGCGCAACCGGCTGGCGCTCGCCGCGGCGCCCGGCAGCTTCTCGGCCTTCGATCGAAACGCCCGACGCGTCCTGTCCGCCCTGGCCATCGGCCGAGACCCCGGCGGCTCCTCGCTGATCCTGCTATGAGCCGTCAGCGCTGGAAGGGGTCCGATCGGTCGCGGCCGATGACCGCGAGTGCGTGGACCCAGGGCGGCGTCGTAACGAAGGTCGGCGGCGCTTCTCCGACGTCATCGATCGTGAAGCGGTTCACGTAGGCGTCAGAGGCCAACCGCTGCGCCCGGCTGATGGCCGCCGGCCAGTCGCTCCGCCAGGCCGGCGCCGCCGAGGCGACCGGCGCCGGATCGGTGGCTTGGCCTACGACGGTCGGCGACCCCGTCGCCGGCGACGACTCCGCCAGCGCGACCGCGGCGGTGACCCGATCGGCCGACGGCCCGCCAGTCGATCCCCGGCCGGCCAACGCGAGCGCGACGACCGCGACGAGGAGCCCCGGCCCGATCACGAGAAGCGCACGCGGCGATCGGCCCGCTCGGACCGCCGCCGGGGCCAGCTCGAACGATTCCTCAGGAGATGTCGATGAAGACGTTCTTGATCTCGGTGTACAGGTCGAGGGCGGACATCCCGAGCTCGCGCCCGATGCCCGACATCTTGTAGCCGCCGAACGGCGCCTCGGTGTGGACGGACGAGTTCGAATTCACCGAGATGACGCCGGCCTGGAGCGCCTTCGCCGCGCGGAGCGCCTTGCCGATGTCGCGGGTCCAGATCGAGCCCGACAGGCCGTACGGCGTCGCGTTCGCAAGGCGGAGGGCCTCCTCCTCGGTGTCGAACGCGATGATCGATACCACCGGACCGAAGATCTCCTCGGCGGCGATGCGCATGTCATTGTTCACGTTGTCGAACACGGTCGGCATGAGATACGCACCGCCGGCCAGGGTCGGATCATCGGGCGCCGCGCCGCCGACGACGATCGTCGCGCCCTCGGCCTGGCCGATCTCGATGTAGTCCCTGACCCGGTCGCGCTGCTTGAAGCTGACGAGCGTCCCGACCTCGGTCGCCTCGTCGGCCGGATCGCCGACCTTGACGTTCCGCGTCGCCGCCGCGAACAGCTCGACGACCTGATCGTGGACCGAGCGCTCGACGAAGATCCGCGACCGCGCGCAACAGTCCTGGCCTGTGTTGTCGAACACCGAATACGGCGACTCACGGGCGAACTTCTCGAGATCGGCGTCGGCAAAGACGATGTTCGGGCTCTTGCCGCCGAGCTCGAGGCTGATCTTCTTCACGTTGCCCGACGCCAGCCGCATGATCTCCTGGCCGGTCGTCGTCTCGCCGGTGAACGCGACCTTGCCGATCCCGGGATGGGCGGCGATCGAGGCACCCGCGGTCCCGCCCGGACCGGTCACGACGTTGAGGACCCCGGCCGGGATGCCGGCCTCGAGGGCCAGCTCGCCGAGCCGGATCGCGGTCAGCGGGGTGTACGACGCCGGCTTGAGAATCGCCGTGTTGCCGGCGGCCAGCGCCGGGGCCACCTTCCAGGAGGCCATCAGCAGCGGGAAGTTCCACGGCACGATCAGCCCGACGACACCGATCGGCTCACGAAGGGTCAGGTCGAGGCCGGGCTTCGACACCGGGATCGTCTGGCCGTAGACCTTGTTTGCGGCGCCGGCGTAGTAGTCGAAGACGAGGCTCGCGCCGATGATCTCGCCGCGCGCCCCGCCGATCGGCTTGCCCACGTTCCGGCTCTCGAGCCAGGCGAGCTCCTCGCTGTGCTTCTTGATCAGGTCGGCGAACTTTGCGAGCGTCCGGCCGCGCTTGCCGGCCGCCCAGTTGGCCCAACCCTTCGGGTCGACGAAGGCCTTCTGCGCGGCTGCAACCGCCCGGTCGACATCCTCGCGGCCACCCAGCGGGGCCGTCGCGATCACCTGACCGGTGGCGGGGTTGACGACCTCGAACGTCTGGCCGTCGACGGCGTCGACGGACTCGCCGCCGATCATCATCCGGGCGGTCGTGGGGGCGTCGGTCGCGGCGGCGTCGGGCACACGCTGGTCGGTCGTCATCGGTTCGGGTCCTCGAAGGGAATCGGGGCGTCACGTGGGCCGCGATGTGGTCGGCCCATGGTACGCCCGGCCTGCCCGCCGAGCCCCGCGGGCCGGCCGTGTCGGGGATCAGCGCCCGGGAGTGCCGCCCTCGACGAACTTCTCGGCCGCCGCCATTGCCGCTCCGACAATCCCCGCGTCGTTGCGGAGGGTCGCCGGGACGACGCGTGGCCGGACGGTCAGGCGCGGGATGAACCGGTCCGCATTCTTGCTCACGCCACCGCCGAGGATGATCAGGTTCGGCGAGAAAAGCCTGTCGATGGCGTGGAGGTGCTCGTCAAGATCGGCGGCCCACGCCTTCCACGACAAGCCGCGCCGGGTCCGGGCGACGGCCGCCGATCGGCGCTCCGCGTCGCGGCCGCGGATCTCCATGTGTCCGAGCTCGGTGTTCGGGACGAGCACGCCGTCGTTGAACATGCCCGAGCCCAGACCCGTTCCGAGGGTCAGGACGAACACGACCCCGCCCTCGCCGACCCCGGCCCCGAACCGCATCTCGGCGAGACCTGCCGCGTCGGCGTCATTCAGGACGTAGATCGGCGCCTTGAGGGCCTGCCGCAGGTGCGTTGCGAGGTCGAAGTCGACCCACGCGGGGTCGATGTTCGCGGCGGTCTTCGTGACCCCGTCGGTCACGACCGACGGCATCCCGACACCGATCGAGAACGGGATCACCGGCGATCGGCCGGTGACCAGCTTCGCTTCGCGCAGGGCACGCCTGACGGTCCGGATGATGGTCGGGACGACGACGTCGGGGGTGGACGGCTGGGGCGTCGCCACCCGGAGCCGCGGACCGGCGAGCTGGCCGGTCGTCACGTCGACGGCCGCCACCTTGATCCCGCTTCCGCCGACATCGACCCCGACTGCGATCTGTTGCGCCATGGCTCGGGCCTCTAGAAGTAGTTGACGGTGATCCCACCGTCGATGACGAGATTCGCCCCGTTCGTCCAGCGGCTCTCGTCCGACGCGAGGTAGACCGCCACGTGCACGATCTCCTCGGGCTTGCCGAACCGACCGGTCGGGTTGCGGGCCAGGCGGAGCTTCTTCGCGTCCTCGTCCTTGACCAGCCAGTCCATCAGGAGCGGGGTCTCGATCGGGCCGGGCGAGATCGAGTTCGTCCGGACGCCGCGCGGTGCGAACTGGACGGCGAGGCTCTTCGTGAGGGCGAGGACCGCGCCCTTCGACGCGGTGTAGGCGTCCTGGGGAACCGAGCAGCCGAGGATGGCGACGAACGACGCGATGTTGATGATCGAGCCCGAGCCCTGCTCGAGCATCGGCGGGATCGCGTACTTGCAGCCGAGATAGACGCCCCGCACGTTGACCGCCATCACCTTGTCCCAGGTGTCGACGTCGGTGTCGATCACCGAGTGGTCGGCCGCGGGCATGATCCCGGCGTTGTTGTACAGGACGTCGACGCGGCCGAACGTGGCAACCGCGTGGTCGACCATCCGCTTCGCCTGGTCGTCGCGGGAGACGTCGGCCGCGACGGCGGTCGCCCGACCACCGGCCGCGGTGACCTCGGCCGCGACCGACTCGGCCATCTCCTCGGTGACGTCGACGCAGACGACGCGCGCTCCCTCGGCGGCGAACATCCGCGCGGCGGTCCGGCCCATGCCGCCGCCGGCGCCGGTGATGATCGTGACCTTGTCCTCGAGACGCACGGTGGATGGGCCTCCATCTGCTGTGCCGGCGACGCAGGCCGCCGATCCGACGTTCGGGCGCCGCAACCAGGCGCGGCGTGCCGTGATGGTACTCGCGGTCAGGCGTCCCCGAGGAGACGTTGCTCGATGACCTCACGCTCGCCCGTCAGGTCGGCCACGACGCGATCGTCGTCCGGCTCGGTGGCTCGGTGGCTCGGTGGCTCCGACGGGCCGGCGCCGGGCGGCACGGCGGCCTCCCGCCGGTGTCTGACCCTTCTGCCCGTCTCGCGGCCTCGTGCCCCGCGGCCCATCCTCCCAACCGCGTCCTCCCGCTAGATTTCCTGGCGGCTGAGTCGCCGGGGGACTGGTAAAGCACGTTTTCCGCCTCGTGGAGGGTTCCTGCCCACCCGTCCACGCACGAACCTTCTGCGGCGGGTCAAGCAGACCGCCGGGAAGGTGGGATACGAGTCCCCGGGCGAATGAGCGGCCAGGAATCCGGCGCAGTCTCCTGCCCGAGGAAGAGAGGCGCCCGCCGCCAGGCACACGCCCAAGCCCGACTGCGGAGACTCGAGCCCGGGCATCGCGGCGGCGTCGCCCTGCACGACCGGCTGGGATGCCGCTCCCCGACGTGGCGGAACCCCTGCACATCCCTCTTGGCACCGCCAGGTGGCTGCGAAGCGGTTCAGGCGCACACGCGGCGCGGCGACGGTGCGGCCGGCTCAGCCGTGGGCTCGCCGCGCCCGCTCGTCGAGGAGCGCGGTCCGGACCGCATCGAAGCCGGCCGCGATCGCGTCGATCCGGGCCGCGGCATCGGGAACCTCACCGGCCCGCGCGGCCTCCTCGAGCGATCGACAGGTGGCGCCGAGATCCATGGCGCCGACATTCAGGGCGCCCGACTTGAGGGAATGCGCCGCCCGGCCGAGCCGTTCGAGATCGCCGTCGGTGAGCGCGGCGCGCATCCCGTCGATCTGGTTCCGGCCATCCTCGAGAAACGTGTCGACCAGCTCGTCGACGAAGTCCATCTCGCCACCGGTCATTTCCACGAGACCGGCGAAGACCTCTGGATCGATCGGGCTGCCCGTCATCCGGCCCGCACCACGGCGTCGATCGCCGGCGCCGGTTCACCTTCGCGCGGCGCGGCAGCGTACACGGGCATCGGGCGGCTGAACCCCTTGAGCTGGCGCTCGCCGACCGACTCCGCCCACGACTCGTCGATCGCCGCATAGGTCCGCGGCGCGAGCAGGATCTCGCCCGCGACGGCCTCCCCGCTCAAGCGCGAAGCGAGGATGATCGCGTTGCCGACGCCGCCATAGTCGTAGCGCCCCTCGAACCCGATCCGCCCCATCGTCGCGTAGCCGGTCGCCATCCCGATCCCGACCTCGAGGACATGGCCGCGCCGGCGCCAGTCGGCGGAGATGTCCTTGAACCGCTCGCGGATGTCGAGCGCAAGCTGGACCGCCCGCACCGCGTGGTCCTCCTGAAGCACCGGGTCGTTGAAGAAGACCATGATCCCGTCGCCCGCGAAGTGCTCGAGCGTTCCCTCATGGGCCACGATCAGCTCACCAAGCGTCGCGTGGTACAGCCGGAGGAACCCGAGGACCTCCTCGGGCTCGGCGGTCTCCGAGAACTTCGTGAAGTTGCGCAGGTCGCAGAACATCGCGGTGATCTCGCGTCGATGACCGGCCAGCATCGCCTCGCCATCCGGGCTCGAGACGAGCGCGGCGACCTGGGGCGAGAGGAATCGGGCGAGTTGCGACCGCTGCCGATCGATCGTGCCGAGGAGGGCGCGCTCCTGGTCGCGCAGACGCTTCTGGCCGAGCGAAGCGGCGATCCGGGCGCGCAGGATCGCCGGGTCGACGGTCTTTGGGAGATAGTCGGCCGCGCCCATCTCGATGCAGCGGACGACGCTGTCGAGCTCGTCGACGCCGGAGATCACGATGACCGGCAGGTCGCGCAACTCGTCGTCGGCTTTGAGGGCCGCGAGTGTCTCGTAGCCGTCCATGACCGGCATCACGATGTCGAGCAGGATCACGTCGACCGGCTCCGTCGCGGGATCGCGAAGCAGGTCAAGGGCTGCCCGCCCGTCGGCGGCTTCGAGGGTGGAATGGCCGATCCGGTCGAGCAGGCGGCGCAGGAGCTGGCGATTGAACGGGGTGTCGTCGACGACGAGCACCCGACCGGTCAGCGCGTCGTGGTCGAGCGCCTCGAGCGGACCGGTTGAATCGGCGGCCGGCGGCCCATCGCCGGCCGCGCGCGGCTCCAGCTCGCTCACGAGGCCGACCTTCGCGGCTGCCCGCCCGACGCGGGCGGAGTGACCCGACTGCTCGTCTTGCGGTTGATCGCCCGGGCGAGCTCGTCCGGCCGGATCGGCTTGGAGACGTAGTCGTCCATGCCCGCCTCGAGACACGCCTCACGGTCGCCGGCCATGGCATTGGCCGTCAGGCCGACGATCCGGATCGGCCGGTCCGGCCATCGAGCGCGGATCTGGCGGGTGGCCTCGAGCCCGTCCATCCGGGGCATCTGGACGTCCATGAGGATCAGGTCGTAATCCGTTGCCTCGAGCGCCTCGATCACCGCCACTCCGTCCTCGACGACAGCGGCACCGCTGTTGCCCATCCGCTCGAGCAGGCGCAACGCCAGCTTCTGGTTCACCGCATTGTCCTCCGCGAGCAGGATCCGCAGGTCGCCGTCCCGGGAGGCGACGGGCCCCGCGGCCGCGACCCGATCGCCGCGGGCCCCGACGTCCTCGCCGGAGATTGCCGTCGCGAGCGCGTCGTGCAGGGCAGACGGCTTCACCGGCTTGACGAGCATCGCCCTGACATTCGGGGCGGTCCGGCTGTGCTGGCCGACCGACGAAAGGATGACGACCGGGATCGGATTGTCCGGGCGGAGGTCGCGGAGATCGCCCGCCAGCTCGATGCCGTCGCGCTCGGGCATCAGCAGGTCGAGGACCGCGACATCGAATGCCTGACCGTCGCGCACCCAGCCGATCGCCTCGAATGGCGACGCGGTCGCGGCGGCCTCGACCTCCCAGCGCTGGAGGAGCGTCGTGAGGATCCGCCGGTTCGTCGCATTGTCATCGACGATCAGGACGCGGCATCCGTGCAGGCTGCGAATGGGCGGGGCGGGAACCGAGTCGGGCAGGGCGGTCGGTCGGACCGGGATCGCGAGGCAGAAGCGGCTCCCCTCGCCCGCGACGCCGTTGCTCTCCGCGGTCAGCGATCCGCCCATCGACTCGGACAGGCGGCGGCTGATCGCGAGTCCCAGCCCGGTCCCCCCGAACCGCCTCGAGATCGAGGCGTCGACCTGGCTGAACGACTGGAACAGGCGATCCATCGCATCGGGCGGGATCCCGATCCCGGTGTCGCGGACCTCGATGTCGAGGGTCCATGGCTCGTCGGGCTTCAAGGCCGGCGTGGCTTCGAGGCTGAGGACGACCTCGCCGCGCTCCGTGAACTTGACCGCGTTCGAGAGGAGGTTGAGGACGATCTGGCGGAGCCGGCCGGCGTCGCCGACGATCGCCTCGGGCAGGCCGTCGCCCATCTCGTAGACGAGCTCGACGCCCTTCCTGGCGGCCGTCGCGGCGACGACGTCGAGGGCGCTCTCGACCGCGACCCGGGGCGAGAACGGCTCGGCCACCAGGTCCACCCGGCCTGCCTCGATCTTCGAGAAGTCGAGGATGTCGTTGATGATCGTCAGCAGCGCGTCGCCGCTGGTCCGGATCGTCTCGGCGAAGTCGCGCTGCTCGTCATCGAGCGGGGTCTCAAGGAGCAGCCCGCTCATCCCGATCACGGCGTTCATCGGCGTCCGGATCTCGTGGCTCATCGCGGCCAGGAAGGAGCTCTTCGCGGCATTCGCGTCCTCGGCGGCGGCCCGGGCGACGCCGGCTTCGGCGAACAGCCGCGAATTCTCGATCGCGATCGATGCCTGGCGGGCGAGACCGACGAGGAAGTCGAGGTCGGCCTGGCCGAACGGCGCGCCGTGGTTGCGCCAGACCGCCATCACCCCCGTGACCCGGTCGCGGGCGACGAGCGGGGCGACCATCAGCCGCTCCTCGGCGACGTCCTCGGTACCGGGGATTGTGACCGTGCGCGAGTCGGCGCCGACATCGTTGACGAACTCCGGGCGGCGGGTCCGGATCACGTCGCCGACGATGCCCTCGCCCTCGGTGATCGTGTCCGCCATGATCTGCTCGGCGATCGTGCCGAGAGCGAGAATCGGGCGAAACGTCAGCCCGTCGGGGTCGGCGAGGAGGAGCGCCGACGAGTCGGCCTCGAGGAGCGATTGGACCCGCTCGCCGATGCGGCGCAGGACGATGTCCGCGTCGAGGGTCGCCGAGATCTCCTGGCCGACCTCGGCGAGAGCGCCCATCTCGTCAGCGCGGCGGTGGGCCTCGCGGTACAGGCGCGCGTTCTGGATCGCGACCCCGACATTGGCCGCGATCGTCGACAGGAGCCTCGCGTCGGACTCGCCGAAGCGACCCTCCTGCGTGGTGCTCTGAACGGAGATCACCCCGATCGAGCGATCGCCGAGCAGGATCGGGACGCCGAGGAATGACTTCGACAGCGTACCGACGCCGCGGGTCCCAAACGCATCCCAATCCGCCTCCCGGTTGAGGAGGAGGGTTTCGCAGGAGTCGATGATCCGGGACGTGAGGCCTTCGCCGAACGGGATCGGATCCTGGCCGGTTGCGCTCCCGTACTCGTCGTAAAACGGGAACTCGATCCGGTTCGTCTCGGTGTCGTGGAGGGCGACATAGGTGATGTCGGCCCCGAACGTCCGCCGCATCTGCTCGCCGACGAGCCGGATCAGGTTGTCGAGGTCCAGCTGGCTGGCGAGCGCCTTGCCGACCTCGTTGACCGTGGCCAGCTCGGCCAGTCGCTGGCGGGTCTCGTCGATCAGGCGGACGTTCTCGAGGGCGACGCTCAGGCTGGCGGCGAGCGTCGTGAGCAGCTCGACATCCGAGCCCGTGAACGCGTCCTCGCGATCGATGTTCTGGAGCGAGATGACGCCGCGTGTCTCGTCGCCGACAAGGAGCGGAACCCAGACCGCCGACTTCGCCGGCTCGCCCGAGGTGTCGCTCGGCGTCTGGCCCAGCTCGAGGACGCGGGCGATGACGTCGCGATTGAGGAGGAGGGGTTTGCGGGTCTCGATCACGTGCTTGCGCGGCCCGATGATCGGCATCGTCTCTTCCGGGAAGCGGACGCCGCGCTCGATCGTGTACAGGAACCGCACGAGGCCCGCCTCGGCCTCGACGACGGCGATGTCGACGATCTGCGCATCGAAGATCGACTGGATCCGATCGCCGACCAGGTCGTACATCGCCTGCTTGTCGAGCTTCTGCGCGAGGCCGTGCTGGACGTCGTTGATCAGGGCGAGCTCGGCCGCGCGCTCGTTCGTCTCGGACAGGAGCCGTTTGGTCTCTTCGAACAGGCGGACGTTCTCGAGGGCCACGCTGAGGCTCGACGCAAGCGTCGTGAGGAGCTCGACGTCAGAGTCGCTGAAGGCGTCCTCGTGATCGAGGTTCTGGAGCGAGATGACCCCGCGCACCTTGTCGCCAACGGCCATCGGCGCCCACAGGCCGGACTTTGGCTCCTCGCCCTGGAGGACGCTTTGACCGAGCTTGATCCCCTCATTCATCACATCGCGGTTGACCCGCAGCGCTCGATTCGATTCGATGACTTTCTTCCGGAAGCCGAAGATCGGCTGTGGCTTGTCGGGGAAGCGGACACCACGCTCGATGATGTAGGGGAAGCGCAGCAGTTGGGCCTCCGCATCGACCACGGCGACGTCGACGACCTGGGCGTCGAAGATCGCCTGGATCCGATCGCCGACGAGGTCGTACATCGCCTGCATGTCGAGCTTCTCGGCGAGACCGTGCTGGACGTCGTTGATCAGTGCCAGCTCCGCCGCCCGTTCGTTCGTTTCGGTCAGGAGGCGCTTCGTCTCGTCGAACAGCCGGGCGTTCTCGAGGGCAACGCCCATGCTCGTCGCGAGGGTCGCGAGAAGCCGCTCGTCGGAGTCGTCGTACGCATCCTTCTCGGCAGATTCGAGGCCGATCACCCCGAGGACGCGGTCGCCGGCGAGGATCGGGACGCCCAGCCACGATTCGGTATGGAACGGCCCGAGCTCGACCGCGCCTCCGGCCTGTGACTGCGCCTGGTTGCCGAACCGGAGCGGCTTGCGCATCCGGATGACGACCGACGTGATCCCTTCTCCCAGCTCCATCGGCGGGGACTGGTAGCGATCGCCGCCCGCGAACTCGTACGGAAAGCGAATGGTCTCGGTGGCCGGTTCGTACAGGGCGATGAACAGGGCGTTCGAGGTGAAGATCGCGCGGACGCGCTCACCGACGAGGTCGATGATTGTCTCGAAGTCGAGCTGCTCGGCGAGGGCGGACCCGATCTCGTTGATGACCGCGAGCTCGCTCGCGCGCTGATCGGCCTCCGTGAGCAGCCGCTTCGTCTCGTCGAACAGGCGGGCGTTCTCGAGGGCCACGCCCATGCTCGACGCGAGAGTGGACAGGAGCCGCTCGTCGGCCTCGTCGAACGCGTCCCGCTCCAGTCGCTCAAGCGCGATCACGCCGATCACGCGATCGCTGCTGAGGATCGGTGCGCCAAGGAATGACTCCGTG
>JANMCU010000269.1:0-10729 GCA_031361415.1 Chloroflexota bacterium
GGCTGCGCGAAGGAGGTTCCCGATCACCTTGTGGCTCGTCCCGGTGATCCCGACCTTCCTGCCGGCCCGCAACAGATCGCAGATCATCCGAGCACCGGTGAACGTCTTGCCCGAGCCCGGCGGGCCCTGGATCGGCAGGACCGAATCCACGAGCGCGGTCGCGAGGCGACGAGCCGCTTGGAGATCGTTCTCGCCGGCGCGTCGCAACGGTTCGCCGGCGGTCTGACCGACCCGCGGCGGGCGGCCGAGGAGGAGGTCCCGCGCGGCGCGATGCGGTCCGTCGGCATCGATCCCGCGCTCGACGACCCACTCGCCGATCTCGAACAGCCTGGCCTGCTGGTCGCGCGTGCGGATCCAGGGCAACGGAACGATGGCCCGCGGATGCGGCTCCGCGGCGGTTCGCCGGAGATCGACCGTGAGCGCCGCGGGGTCCACGGCCACGACCTCACCCACATCCCAGCTGAACGGCGACGCGTCGGGCGCCTCCTGTTTGCGTCGAGGTTCGTAGACCGTGTGGCTTACGTCCTGCTCCTGATCGGGAAAGGCGTAGCGCCAGACCTGCTTGCCCTTCGCCTCCTCAGCCGTGGGGCCGACCGGGACCAGCAACCCGATCGGGGCGTCCTCCTCGACGAGCTGCTCGGGCGAGAGGTCCATCAGTCGGTGGAATTCCCACCACATCGACTTGTCCTCGCGTCGATGCCAGCCGAGCAGCTGCGCGAGCAACCAGCGGGCATGGTCGACGGGGTCGCGATCCGCCGGGGCGATCGCGGCCAGCCCAGGATCTGCGAGGCGAAGGGCCAGGGCCTCCGTGCGCGCCTGGGACTCCGTCACGTCAGCGGGCAGGGGCGTCTCGCGAGCGCGCGGTCGAGGGACCGCCTGAGCGGACCGATGCGCGAGCTCGCCGCGGAGGGTTTCCAGCCAGTCCCGCAGGCGCAGCGTACTGACGACGTCGTCGCGGTTGTAGCGCTCGATCTGGATCAGGTGGTCGGCTGCCGGCCGCTCGCCTTCGCCAAGCTCCAGCCATTGTTCGAATGCCACGATGCTGGAGCCCGCGTCGCGCAGGTCGACCTCCCGCCGAAATCCGTAGAACGGCTCCATCTTCTTGATCGAGTAGCTCTCGACGGAGGCACGCATCGACTGCCGGACCGCTCGCAGGAGGTCGACCAGGACTCCGCGTCGGAGCAGGTCGTCGACCTCGTCCTCACGCGTGGCGTATCGACCCATCAACCGCTTGAGCGCGGTCGGCTCGTAGGCCGCGTAGTGGTAGACGTGGAGATCCGGGTCGGCCCGAAGTCGCTCCATGATGAAGTCGATCGTCCGCTCGAAGGCCCGTTGCTCGCCGGCCGCCGTGAATTCCCCGCGATCGTCCTGCGACCAGAACGCGTGGAAGGTCTGATCGACCTCGAGGACCCCGAACAGGTAGTCCATGCCGTCGTCGAGGGCGTACGGATCGCCTTCCAGATCGAGGAAGAGATCCCCGTGCGACGGCTCCGGCAAGGTCGCCAGGCCCCGCTCCGGATCGATCGTCTCGCCGTTCGACGGCAGGAACAGCTCGTACCGGTTGTCGCCATGGGTCCGACCCTCGAGCTGGATGCGAGCCTGTTCGCCGACCCGGGCGAGGGCACCTTCGCCGACGCCCTCGAGCCGGGGTTCCATGGGCAGAACGAGCTCGCCGAGCGCCTCGAGGGTCGTGACGCCACGCTCGAGAAGGGCCTGCCGCTGGCGGGCGCTGATCCCGGCCACGAAGCTGAGGTGGTCGTCTGCGCGCCGACGCGTGACACACTCCGCAGCCCAGCGGCAGACATCGCAATGGTCGACCGGCTCGGGATAGGTTCCGAGCGGCGGGAACGCGGCCGGCGTCGCGTCGGTCATGGTGGCCAAAAAGCGATCGCGCGCGCTGCGGTAATAGGCCATGTAGTCATCGACCCGCAGTCGCTCGACGGCACGGGCGCTGCCGCCGAGCGCCACGAGCATCCACTCCGGTCGAACTCCCTGGATTCGCTCGAGCTGGTCGACGTAGGAGCAGATCTGGAGGACCGCGCTCGCCTTCACGTGCCGGGCGAGCTTGGTGTCGGCGACCTCGTAGTGCCATGGCCCCCAGATCGACGAGCGCAGCCCGTCGTCGACGCGGAGCAGGAAGTCGGCGTGGCCACGCCATGTGCCGTCGAAGAAGGTCGCCTGGTAGATGACATCGGCGCCCGATGCCATCGCCTCGGTCGTGGCCACCGCCGCGGCCCGGAGCTGGTCGCCTCGATCCTCGATCGAGCCATCCAGCTCGATCCGAACGGTCGATCGGCCCTCCGCCTCGAGGTCGGCGAGATAGCGGGCCTCGTGCTGGAAACCGCGGCGACGGATCACATCCAGCTCCGGATCGTCCCGCATCGGCCGCCGAACGAGACGCGCGAGCGCCGCCCGCTCGAGCTGGGTCAGGTGCTCACAGGCGAGATACGCGACGAGATCGGTGGCGGCATAGACGGGCCGTCCGTCGATCGTCTGCACGCTGGAACCTTAGCCCGGCGCGGTGTCAGCTTGCCTGTCAAAACGCTGTGACGGACGGGGTCGCGTCGCCTCGCGCCGATCTCCATGCTCACGCGGGTCGCAGTCCGCGCCAGGTGTCGAGCGCCCACTTCCAGTCCTCCGGGTCGTCGATCTCGATCCGGATCGCCGCCCCGCGCCCGCGGATCGCGCTGAATCCTTCGACCGTCGCGACCTCGACCCCGGATGAGGGATCGGACGCGAGCCTGGCCCGACCCCGGACCACGCCGTCGTCATGCTCGATCGCATCCATCCCGAGGTGGCCGGATACCTGCTGCAGGAACCGATCCGCCGTCATCGGATGGCCGCCTTCCGCGGTCTCGGTGCCGGCCAGGGTGACGCTCCGACCGGCCTCGCCGCCGGACCATTCCTCGATCGTGCGCTGGCTCGTGAAGGAGCCCGGGACGTCGAGCGCCCAGCCCTCGTGGGTGATCGTGACCGGACGGCGGCGGTAGCCGATTGGAGGCGGGCCGCCCGGCGCTGGACCCCCGACCAGTGGGCCGCTGACGATCGGACCCGCGCCGCGCTCGAGGAGCGCACGGGTTGCGGGGTCGGGCTGGCCGCGCAACACGAAGAGCTCGCGCCATTCGGGCCACGGCCAGGCCAGGCCCGGCTCCAGTGGATAGGCCCGGCGCAGCGTTCCGAGGATGTCGTCGGCCAGCTGGACCTCCTCGGCCCCGTTCGGCGGACGCCAGCGGACCTCGAGCCAGAGCAGGGTCAGGGCGCGCCCGAGGAGATAGCGGGCATCCATTGCATCGGCCACCCACGGCCAGACGTCGGCGGCGATCCGCGGGTCGGTGAGCGCCCGTTCGAGCCAGGCATCGTCACGCGGTCCGAGCACGGTCGCGACTGCGCCATCGAACGTGAAGCGGACTCCCGGCGGAGTCGCGAGGTGGAGCCCGGTCGCTCCCTGGCGGCGACCGTCACGGATCGCGATCAGCGCGGACCGCAGCCAGCCGAGGTGGCCACGCTCGGCATCGTGGCGGTCACCCGAGCCGAACGCCCCGGTCGGATCGAACGAGGCCGGTGCGTTGCCGTCGGTGGCCGGCGCATTCGTTCCGGTCGGCGCCGTCGCTCGCCCGGCAGAGCCCGGCGACGGCGTGGCGAGCTTTGCCCAGGTGATCCCGAGCTCGTCGCCCATTCGTTCCAGAAGGCTGGCGACATACGTGTGGTAGCCCGGGCCGACGGGCACCGTCATGGCGGTGACGACGACCTCGCCGAGGTCGGACGCCTCGATCCGGATCGGCCTGGCGGCCGGGTGCAGCCCGATCTCGATCGACCCGTCGGGCGTCCGGGCACCGAGAACATGTCCGCGCAGCGCGCCGGCGGTCGCGCCGGGCAGCCACTCGTCGATCTCGGCGAGGAGCGTCGCGGCCGTCGGGACGCGACGCGTCGCACCCCGCCGTCCGGTATGGCCGACGGCCCGGATCGTGATCGACAAACGCGTGACCTCCCCGCTGGATTTGGCGTCGGGACCCGACGATACCCGCTGGCCGCGGTCTGCGGAAGGACCACCGGCCGGCCCGATCGTCCTGGCGGCCGGTCACGCCTTGCGCGATGAACCGCTCGGAGCTGTCCGGTATCCTCGGGCCCATGAGCCGGTCCGAAGACGCTCACCATCCGGACGACGGCCGCCCGCACCGCTGGCCGGCGCCCGCCCGGGAATCTTTGGTCGATCGCCAGATCCGCGAGGCTCAGGAATCGGGCGCTTTCGATGACCTTCCGTATCGCGGCCAGCGGATCCCGCTCGAGGACGACAGCGCTGCGGGCGAGTGGGCGCTTGCCCATCACATCCTCAAGAACGCCCACATGGTCCCGCCCTGGGTCGAGACCGATCGCGAGGTCCGCGACCTGCTCACGCGGCGTGACGCGATCCTCGCCCGGGCTCCACGCTCGAGCGCGATCGGGCGCGAGCGCGACGGGGCGGAGCTGCGGCGCCTTGTCGAGGACGCAAATCGGGCCATCGCGATCCTCAACAGCGAGGCGCCGACGGATCGCCAGCACCGCCGCCTCCTGGTGCTCGATCTCGAGCTGGCCGCCCTGGCGCGGGCCCACGAGGGCGGCTGAGCGTCTCCTCGCGCCCGGTCAGCTGACGAGCGCGGCGACCGCCTCGTCGAAGACCTCGTGATGGCGATCGACGTCGGCCGCGGTCGTCGCCGGGCTCATGAGGGCCATGTTGTGGAACGGCGTCATCAGGACGCCCCGGTTCATCACCGCGAGATGGAGGTACTGCTCGAGCAGGTGATCCGCGTGGGCGACCTGTTCGGCACCATCGCGCGGCGGCGTCGCGGAGAAGTGGTACTCCGCCCGAGCGCCGAGGCGGGTGACGTGCCACGGCACACGGCGCGCGCGGATCACGTCGTTGACACCGGCCTCCCAGCGCTCGGCGAGCGGGATCATCCGCCCGAACGCCTCGTCGGTCAGGACCTCGCCGAGGGTCGCCCGGATCGCCGCCAGCGACAGGGCGTAGCCCGCGAGCGTGCCTCCGATCCCGCCGATGTCCGCCCGTGGCGGGAGCGCGGCCCGGACCCGATCGGCGATCGCCCGGGTCATGCCATAGGTCCCGGCCGGGATCCCGCCGCCGATCGTCTTGCCGATGACGAGCATGTCCGGCTCGAGCCCGTCGCGCGCGGTCATCCCGCCTGGCCCCGCGCAGATCGTGTGGGTCTCGTCGATGATGAGGACCGTCCCGGTTCGGCGGGTCAGCGCGCGCAGGGCGTCGTGATAGCCGGGCTCGGGCAGGACGATCCCGACGTTCGTCAGGGCCGGCTCGACGAGGACCGCCGCGACGTCGCCGTGGGCCAGCTCCCGTTCGAGCGCGTCGACATCGTTGAAGGGCACGACGCGGCTGGTCAGGGCCGGGTCGACCGGCGGCCCGATGTTGAGATCGGTCGCCACGACGCGTCCATCGGGATCGAGGGTCGCGAGGGTCTCATCGACGGAGCCGTGGTAGCACTCGTCGTGGACGAGGATCTTCGTTCGACCGGTGATGGCCCGGGCGAGCCGGATCGAGAAGCGGTTCGCGTCGGTCGCGGTCATCGTGAACTGCCAGAGCGGGAGGCCGAACCGCCGGCCGAGCTCCTCGCCGGCGGCGATCGCGTCCTCGGTCGGGAGCATGTGGGTGATCCCGCGTCGCATCTGGCGCTCGACGGCGGCGATCGTTGCCGCCGGCCCGTGGCCGGCCATCGCGCCGGTGTCGCCGAGGCAGAAATCCACGTAGTCGTGGCCGTCGACGCAGCGGAACGACGCGCCCGAGGCAGACTCGACGAAGAGCGGAAAGGGCGAGGCCCATTCGTTCATCCAGTTCATCGGAACGCCGTCGAGGAGCGAGGCCTTCGCCTGCTCGTGGAGCTCGGCGGATCGCGGATGCGCCCGCGCGAAGCGGTCGCGCTCGGCCGACATCAGCCGGGCGAGCCGATCGCGGTCGACGGTGGAGGTGGGTGCTGGTGGAGTCGTCATCGCCGACGAGGATGCGTCAGCCGCGTGAAGCAGGCCGGACGATCCCGTCGTGCGCGACGGTCGGTGCCGCCATCAACGGCTGTCGCACCTGGGCACGCCATCGCGGCGTCGCGCCCTGCGCCCCACGCTCCTCGGGCTGATGGCGTCGCGGAGCTCCGCCTCAGACCTCGGAGAGACCACGCTCCGGTGCTCGGGCGCGCCTTGCGCTGACGCACCCATGCGCGACGAACGCAGTCGCGACGCGTCTGCAGCGATTCACGCCCGGCGAGCACATGTAACGAGTGAGACCCTATCTGCCCTGGATTCCGCGCGATACGGGCGAAGTCAGGCGTTCCTGCTCGCTGGGCGCAAAGGAACGGCAGTTTTCGGGTCCGTCGAGCGCGCAGCGGGTTGCACGTGCTCGCCCGGGGTGAATCGGCTCGGAATGGACGCCGGCGAACGATCCCGCCGGCGGGGATTTGCCGCGGCCGACGCGCGACCGGGCTGGGCTCCCGGGCTGGGCTCCCGAGCCGGGCTCCCGAGCCAAGCTCAGTGCATGTGGCGCGTGAACCCGCAGACGGGGCAGGTGGCCACGCTGGTATCGGGATCGACGACGAGGAAGCTGGTGCAGCCGTTGGTGCTGCAATAGGGACGAGTGGCGGTCGATACCCGGCGGCGCATGCGGCGCATCGCGACCGAGCGACCGGCCACCGATGCGGTGGTGGTGCGAGTCATCATTGAAGAGAGTCCTGGTTCCTTCTGGCTCGCTCGATCCGCGGGCGCTCTCTGCGCTCAGCGCGGCACGGCGGCCAAGACTTGTTCGGTTCGCTCATCGGACGGCTCGGTGTCTGGAGCCGGAGCGAATTGATGGGTTCCTGACCCGGGGCGTCAACGGGGGAGCAATTGATCTCGACCGGACGGCCGCCACGACGGGTGACATCGCCAATCATGCCATCTCACCCCGATTCGGTCAAACCCCCGGTTGGGGAGGGCCGTTCCGAGCCCGCTCCGGGACCTTGGGTTGCGAAATTTCAACCTTGGTCGAATCGAACCGAAGTTGCGTGAAGTGGATTCCCTTGGCAGACTCCGTCGGTCCGAATGCAATCCGACTGACGGAGGGGTCCCTTGCCGACGTCCCTGATCGCGCGCGCTCGACGGCCCGCGATCGCCCTTGCTAGTGCCGCGGTTCTGCTGGTCGGCCTCGTGCCTGCCGCGATGGCCGCTGACACCTTCGCGGTGACGACGCCGTACCCAGCGATCGCCATCGCACCCGGCTCGAATGCGAGCTTCGACCTGACGATCACCTCGCCCGTGGCGGGCACCGTTGGCCTGACGGTCAGCGGCGCCCCGACCGGTTGGAAGGCGACGCTCCACGGAGGCGGTCTCGTCGTGAGCAGCGTGACGGCCGCGCCCGGCAAGCCGGCAACTGCCCGCCTCGACGTCGAGGTCCCGGCAACGACGACCGCGACCAAGGGGACCCTGACGATCGACGCCCGGCAAGGGTCCACGCACACGAGCCTGACGGTGACCGTTGCCGTTGACGCCGCCGTTGCCGGTGACATCACGATCAGCACACCGACCGACACGCTCACGGGCTCGAGCGACTCGCCGTTCTCCTTTGACCTCACCCTCCAGAACGGCTCAGCCGAGGACCAGACCGTCTCCGCGACGGCCACCGGACCGGCCGGCTGGGTGATCGACACGAAGCTCTCACAGGCGAACGCTGCGAGCATCCTCGTCAAGGCGGGCAGCTCGACCACGATCACGGTCAGCGCGACTGCGCCAGTCGGCGCTGCCGCCGGCCGGGCTGACATCGCCGTGTCCGTGACGGCCGGGACCAAGACGATCCCGGGCAGTCTCCACGTCGACATCACGGGCTCGTTCACGATGACGATCGGGACCCCGAATGACCTGGTCTCCGCGCACGGGCCGGCCGGAAGCGGGACCACCCAGCAGGTGATCATCAAGAACACCGGCACTGGGCCGCTCACGAACATGAAGATGACCTCGAGTGCGCCCACGAACTGGAAGGTCGATTTCGACAACGCGACGATTCCGACGATCGCCCCGAACGACCAGGCCACCGTGACGGCGACGATCACCCCGAGCGGTGACGCCGTGACCGGCGACTACAAGGTGACGCTGACCGCGGCAACCGTGGCCGACGCGGCCTCCGGCGCAGCCGCCGCAAGCGCCAACCTGGCGATGACGTTCACCGTCGAGACCTCGCCGATCTGGCTCCTCGCCGGGTTCGGGCTCATCGTGGTCATCCTCGCCGCCCTGTTCTACGTCTTCCGGACCTACGGCCGTCGATGACCGCGCCATCGACCCGACCGACCCGCAAGAAGGTCGGCGGCCGGGCGCGTTCCGCGTCCGGCACCGATCCAGCGAGCGCGACCCGGCGGCCACGAGTCGAGGGTGACGACCGGCCGCGCGCGCCGATCCGGACCCGCGGCCTGACCAAGAAGTACGGCGAGCTCCTCGCCGTCGATCATCTCGATCTCGAGGTCCAGGCCGGCGAGATCTTCGGGCTGCTCGGCCAGAACGGCGCCGGCAAGACAACCACGATCCTGATGCTCCTGGGGCTGACCGAGCCGACGGAGGGCCAGGCGCGAGTCGTCGGGCTCGACCCGGCTCGCCGCCCGCTCGAGGTCAAGCGCCGCGTCGGATACCTGCCCGATGCGGTCGGGTTCTACGCCGACATGAGCGGCCGCGACAACCTCCGCTACACCGCCCGCCTGAATCGGATCCCGCGCGACGAAGCGGAGGACGCGATCGACGAGGCACTCGAGCAGGTCGGGCTGTCGAACCGGGCCGACGACCATACGGAGCAGTACTCGCGCGGCATGCTCCAGCGCCTCGGCATCGCCGACGCGCTGATCAAGGATCCGGACGTCCTGATTCTCGACGAGCCGACGACCGCAATCGACCCACTCGGCGTCGGCGAGATCCTCGACCTCCTGCGCTCGCTCGTCGAGGAGCGCCAGATGGCCATCCTGCTGTCGAGTCACCTGCTGAACCAGGTCCAGCACGTGTGCGACCGGATCGGGATCTTCGCCGCCGGGCGGCTGATCGGGCAGGGCACGATGACCGATCTCGCCCACCGGTTCGGCGAGGACACCGCCCTGGTCGAGGCAGAGTTCCAGACCGACAACGCAGCCGGCGTCGATCGGGTCCGCGAGGTCCTGACCGCGATCCCCGGCGTCACCGGCGTCACGGAACCGCATCGCGGGAACCCGGCCTGGTCGCTGATCGTGAAGCCGGCAGCCGACGAGACCCGCGTCCGACGTTCGATTCTCGCCGCTGCCAGCTCGACGAGCCTGGACCTGACGTCCGTCCGGTCCGTCCCGCCCTCCCTCGAGGAGATCTACCGCAAGGCGGTCGAACGTGCCGCGCATGGCCACGCGAGGGACGTCCGATGACTGCCGACAGCACGCGCCTTCCGGCAACCCCGGCGTTCGAGCCGGTCGAGGCGCCAGGAGACGGGCCGGCGCCGGCGGCTGCCCCGCAGCCGCGTGGCCGCGACGACGGCGCGATCCCGTCCCGCCGCGAGCGGTCCGTGCCGCATGCCGGCTGGATGGTCGTCGCGGGCAAGGAGTTCGCCGATCACCTGTGGTCCGCGCGCTTCGTCGTGCTGCTGATCGTCCTGGGCCTGGCCGCGCTGATCCCGATGTACTTCGCGGCCGATACGATCCGGAACGCCGCCTCCCAGGTGACCGGCCAGTCGTCGATCTTCCTGTTCCTGTTCACCCTCGGCCCGACCGTCGGCACCACCGGCGTCCAATTGCCCGCGGCCTGGGAGTTCATCGCGATCGTCGGGCCGTTGCTCGGGATCGCCTTTGCCTTCGATGCGGTCAACAGTGAGCGGGCCGACGGAACGCTGCCACGGCTCCTGTCGCAGCCGATCTACCGCGACGATGTGATCAACGGCAAGTTCGCCGCGGGCCTTGCGGTGATCGGCCTCGTGCTGACGTTCATCGTGTGCGTGATCGCGGCCTTCGGGATCATCCGGCTCGGTATCGTGCCGAGCGCCGAGGAGCTGCTCCGGATCACCTTCTGGCTGATCGTGACGTTCCTCTACGTCGCGCTCTGGCTGGCGTTCGGGCTGCTGCTGTCGGTGGTGATCCGGCGGGCAGCGACCTCGGCCCTCGTCGCGTTCGGGACGTGGCTGCTGTTCACGTTCTTCGGCAGCCTGATCACCCAGCTGATCGGCGGCTTCCTCGCACCCGTGACCGGCACCCTGGACCAGCAGGCGGCGAACATCTCGTTCCAGCAGACGATCACCCGGCTGCTGCCCGACACGCTCTATCGAGAGGCATCGCTCGCGATCCTCAACCCGCAGGTGTCGGCGGTGACGAACCCGGCGACGCTCGGCGGCTACACCCAGGCCGCCCAGCGGATCCCGTCGCTCCAGTCGTTCGACCAGAGCATCCTCCTGGTCTGGCCGCACATGGTCACGATGGTGGCCCTGGCAGTGTTCTGCTTCGCAATCGCGTATGTCCGCTTCATGCGCCAGGAAGTCCGCGCTTAGGAGAGTGGCGAGACACTCGGCTGTCGCGCCTGAGCACGCCATCGCGGCGTTGGCCGCTGCGCTCCTCACTCACGGGCACGCGAGCCCGCTCGTTCCGGTGCTCGCCGCCGCCTTGCGCTGACGCACTCATGCGCGACGAACGCAGTCGCGTGCGCTGTGGCGCCGAACACGGGATCGCGGCCGGTCGGCGGCTGACAGCACCGCCGGCGCCGGTCTAGGCTGTAC
>JANMCU010000275.1:0-10398 GCA_031361415.1 Chloroflexota bacterium
GGGCCTGGACAACGCCGGTCGCCATGCTGTCGTTCTCGGACAGAACGGCGTCGATCTTGTTGCTGTTGGCGTTGAGCGCCGCTTCCATGTTGTTCTTGGCATTCGTCGTGTCCCAGTTGTCGGTGTTCTTCTCGAACACGACCTTGATCGGGCCGGACGTGTCGCCGAGAGCCGGGATCCCGGCGTCGGTCATGCCCGAGCGCAGGAACGCGGAGTTCGGGTCGGTCGCGGCGCCGAGGATGACCGCGTAGTTGCCCGACGGGACGAGCGCCTTGAGGGTCGTCGCCATCAGCGTCCCGACCTTCTTGTTGTCGAACGTGATGTAGAAGGTGGCCGGGTCCTCGATCAGGCGGTCATACGCGATGACCGGGATGCCCGCAGCGGTCGCCTTGGCGATCGCCGGCTTGATGGCCTCGGAGTCCTTGGCCAGGACGATCAGGACCTTGGCGCCCTTGTTGATCAAGGTGTCGATGTCGGTGAGCTGCTGCTCGGCCTTGTCGTTGGCGTCGGCGCGGATGTAGGAACCGCCGGCGGCCGCGATCGCCTTCTGCATGGCCGGCTCGTCGGCCTTCTTCCAGCGCTCCTGGGAATAGTTGTTCCAGGACACGCCGACGATGCAGCCGGTTGAGGCTGCGCCCGATGCTGGCGCCCCGCCCGAAGCGGCGGGCGGTGTGGTGGCGGTGCCGTTGCAAGCGCCCAGGATGAACATCCCGCTCGCTACCACGGCCGCCAATCGTCGAGTGATCATGTGCTCCACTCCTCCTCGGTGAACTCCGTCGTTCGTGTATCGCACGGTCGGCGCTAGGCTACCACCCTCCTGTCGGTCATCCGCGTCTGTTTTCGTGCCCGGTCGAGGGCGGTCCCTCGAAGCCATCGGGCGGGATCGGCAAGAACGGGTTCGAAGGCAAGCTCGGCGGCGCCGATCAGGGGCGCCTCGTCGCCGAGCGAGCCGGCCACGACACGGACGAGTCGGCGCGGCGCGGGCAGGGCCCGCCGATCGAGCTCGGCATCGACGATCGTCGCGACATACGGATGGATCCGCTGGAAGAGCCCGCCGAACACGACGAGCCGCGGATTCAGGACATTGAGCAGGCCGGCCAGACCGAGTCCGAGCCAGCGGCCGGTTTCCTCGAGGGCGGCCAGGACGTCCGGCGAACCTGCGGCAGCGTCGGCGAGCAGAGCGTCCATCTCGGGACGACCGCCGCCCGGATTGCGGCCCGCCCGGCGCAGGAGCGCCATCGCCCCGACCTCGGTCTCCCAGCAGCCGACGGCGCCGCAGCTGCAGACCCGACCGGCCGGGTTGACCGGCAGGTGGCCGACCTCCCCGCCGTAGCCGGCGACACCCGTGAACGGCCGGCCATCGACGATCAGCCCGCCACCGACGCCGACCTCCCCGGAGACGAACAGGACATGGTCGGCACCGACCGCCGCCCCGCGGCGGGTCTCGGCAAGGGCGCCGAGATCCGCCTCGTTGGCGACGGAGATCGGAAGCTCATCGCCGAGCACGCGGACCAGCTGATCGCCGAGGGGCTGGTCCCGCCAGCCGAGGTTGGGGGCGACCGAGACGAGTCCGTCGGCTCGGCGCACGATGCCCGGGATCGCGACTCCGATCCCGACGGTCTCGAACGGTTCGGGGCGCCGGTCGGCGACGATGGCGGCCAGCTCGGCGAGGTCGTCGACGACATCGACGAGCGACGAATGACCGCGCGGCCGATCGACCCGGACGTGCTCGAGGACGTCGCCGCCGAGGCCGATGAACGCGGCCGCAAGGGAGTCGACCTCGATATCGAGGGCGAGGACCACCGCCCCGCAGGCTTGCGGGACGACGAGCGGCGACGGCCGGCCCGGGGTGCCGAGCGGTGCGGCCCGCCCCTCGCGGACGAGACCGCCGGCGACCAGCTCGCCGGTCAGCCCGCGGATCGCGCTCCGCGTCAGGCCGGTCCGGGCGACGAGCCTGGATCGGGTGGTCGGGCCGTCGGCATGCAGGACGCGGACGATCGAGCTCAGATTGGCTCGCCGGATCATCTCGCTCCGGAGCCCGGGCTCGTCGCGGATGGAGGTCACGTGGTTTGTGTTCCTCCTGCTCAAATTTCGCGCAGACTGTACCACGGGGTTGCGCGCCCGGGTCGCCCGCGTCGCGGAACAGCGGCGTCCGGTTGCACGGATGAGCCGGCTGGTTGCGGCAACGCTGCCTCGACCGGCCCGTCGCGGAGCCAAGTTGTAGATTGCATTGTCGTCATCCGGTCGAGCGGGTCGGCGATCCCTGACGTGGAGGAGGCGTGATGCTGGACACTCGATCCGACGCCGGACGGCGGCTCCGCTGGGGCATCCTCGGGCCGGGTCGGATCGCCCCGCGGATCGTTCGGGCGCTGGCCGACAACTCGCGCGGCGAGCTCCACGCCGTGGCCGGCCGCGATCCGGAGCGCGCCCGGGCCTTTGCGGCCCGGCACGGCGCACCGCGGGTCCATTCGACATTCGACGCGCTCCTCGCCGACCCGGACGTCGACGTCGTGTATATCGCCCTGCCGAACGGCCTCCACGCGCCCTGGACGATCCGCGCCCTCGAGGCCGGGAAGCACGTCCTGTGCGAGAAGCCGCTCGCCCAGACGGCCGCCGAGGTCGACGCGATCGCGGCCGCCGCCGAACGGAACGGCCGGATCGCCGTCGAGGCGTTCATGTACCTCCATCACCCGCAGACGCTCAAGACCCTCGAGCTCGTTCGGTCGGGCGCGCTCGGAATCGTCCAGGTCGTCAGCGCTGCGTTCTCGTTCCTGCTCGACGGGGCGACCGATCCGCGGATCGATCCGGAGCTCGGCGGAGGCTCGCTCTGGGACGTCGGCTGCTACCCGGTCAGCATCGCCCGACGGATCGCCGGCGAGGAGCCCGACGGGATCGCCGGCTTCGCCCGGTTTGACGAGCGCGGCGTCGATCGGACGTTCGTCGGCGTGCTCCGATTCCCGGGCGGTCTGGTCGCCCACTTCGAAAGCGGGTTCACCGCCCCGGACCGCGAGCGTGTCGAGGTCGTCGGGAGCGCGGCGACGCTCGTCGTCGACCATCCGTTCCTCCCGGAGCCCGACGGTCCGCCGGCACGGCTCACGATCGTGCGTGACGGTGGCGCGGAACCGGTCGCGGTGGAGTCGATCGACGACTACCGGGCCGAGGTCGATGACCTCCACGCCGCCATCCTCGATGGGGCGCCGCCGCGGGTCGACCTCGCGTTCAGTCGCGGCGGCATCGCGACGCTCGCGGAGCTCGACCGCCTCGCCCGGGCCGGATCGTCGGGCGGGTGACGGCGTCCGGGCCGGTCGGGTCGGCCGATGATTCGCCGCCCGGCGCCGGCGGGTCGGCGCAGCGTCGCTCCCCGTTTGGCGCGACGCGCGGTCCGGCGGTTGCCGCGGCAGCGGTCATCGCGATCGCGATCGCGATCGGAGGCGGGGCGTGGGTCCTGGGAGCCGGTCGAACAGATCGGGCCCGCCCGGCCCTCGGGCCGGCGCGGTTCGTGGATGAGACCGCGGCATCTGGGATCTCCCAGACCTACGATGGCCCACTCGCGTTCTTCGTCGGGGGCGGTGTCGCCGTGTTCGACTGCAACGACGACGGCCGGCCGGATCTCTTCGTCGCGGGGGGGACCAGCCCGGCCACCCTGTACCGGAACGACAGCGCAATCGGCGGTGCCCTGCGGTTCTCGGCGATCCGGAGCGCGGCCACCGACCTGACCTCGGTCACCGGCGCCTATCCGCTCGACATCGACGGAGACGGTCACGTCGATCTCGTCGTCCTGCGCAACGGTCAGAACGTCCTGCTCAGGGGGACGGGCAATTGCGGCTTCGAGCGGGCAAACGAGCAATGGGCGTTCGACGGCGGCACGGCCGCGACCACCGCGTTCAGCGCCACCTGGGAGCCCGGCGCGCGCCTGCCCACCCTCGCCTTCGGCAACTACGTCGATCCGTCGGCAACGGACCCGCATCACCTGTGCTCCGACAACGCGCTCCTCCGGCCGACCGCTGCGGGCACCGGCTACGGCCCGCCGCTGGCCCTTTCCCCGGGCTCCTGCGCCCTGTCGATGTTGTTCAGCGACTGGGACCGGTCGGGCCGGCGCGACCTCCGGATCAGCAACGACCGGCATTACTACATCGACGGCCAGGAGCAGCTCTGGCGGATGGACCCGGGGTTGCCGCCGCACCTGTACACCGCGGGCGAGGGCTGGGTGAAGGTGAACGTCGAGGGCATGGGGATTGCGAGCTACGACATCACCGGCGACGGCTACCCGGAGGTATTCCTGACCAGCCAGGGATCGAACCGGCTCCAGACCCTGACCGCCGGGCCCGCTCAACCCACATACGGAGACATCGGGCTCAAGCGCGGCGTCCTGGCCGATCGGCCGTTCACCGGCGGCGACACGCTGCCCTCGACCGCGTGGCACCCGGAATTCGAGGACGTCAACAACGACGGCTACATCGACCTGTTCATCTCGAAGGGCAACGTCCGCGCGGAGCCGGACTTCGCACTGAAGGACCCGAGCAACCTCCTACTCGGCCAGCCGGACGGGACGTTCGTCGAGAGCGCCGACGCTGCCGGGATCGTCGAGTACGACCTCGGTCGCGGGGCGGCCCTGGCCGATTTCAACCTCGACGGACTGCTCGACCTCGTCGAGGTCAACCTCGGAACGCCGGTCCGGGTTTGGCGGTCCGTCGGGGCGGGTGATGCGGCCGGGCCGAAACCGCTCGGCCACTGGCTGGCCCTCCGGCCCAACCAGCCCGGATCGAACGGCGATGCGATCGGGGCCTGGCTGGAGGTCCGGACCGCTGACACGATCATGCGCCGCGAGCTGACCGTCGGCGGCGGACATGTCGGCGGCCAGCTCGGCTGGATCCACGTCGGAATCGGCCTGGCAACCGCCGCCGATGTCCGCGTCCAATGGCCGGACGGCGTCGTCGGGCCGTGGCTCCATGCCGACGCCGACCGGTTCTTCGAGATCGAGCGCGACGCTGCCCAGCTCCGGCCGTGGACTCCCGGCAGCCCGTGGCCACCCGCCAGCCCATGAGGAGGCACCAGCCGACAGTGACGACGCCCCGCCTGGCCGACATCGGCCTGCCGCCCGACTTCGGCGAGTCCGCTCGCCGGCCCGAGCTGCCGCCTGACTGCTATCCGACCCGGATCGAGCAGCTCCGCGCCCGAATGGCGGCCCGTGGCCTGGACCGGCTCGTCGTCTGGGCGGACCGTGAGCACAGCTCCGGACTGTCGTTCCTGACCGGCTTCGACCCGCGGTTCGAGGAGGCCATCCTGATCGTCGGGCCGGACGCGGAGCCGGCGATCCTGGTGGGCAACGAGTGCTGGGGCACAGCCGGCGCGGCGCCGCTGCCGATGCGCCGGATCCTGTTCCAGGACCTCAGCCTGCCGAGCCAGCCCCGCGATCGATCCCGCCCGCTCGCGGAGATCCTCGGCGACGAGGGGATCGTCGGCGGCGCGCGGGTCGGGGTCGTCGGCTGGAAGACCTACGCCGATCGGGCCACGATCGAGGCACCCGCCTTCCTCGTCAACGAGCTCCGCGGGCTGACCGGGCCGGCGGGCCGGGTCGAGAGCGCAAGCGATCTGCTGATCGACCCCGCCGATGGCCTGCGGGTCATCAACGACGCGGATCAGCTGGCCGCCTTCGAATGGGCGTCGACCCAGACATCCGGCGGCATCCGGCGTCTCCTCGGTGGACTTCGGCCCGGGATGACCGAGCGCGAGGCGGTCCGCCTCCTCGACTGGAACGGGGCGCCGCTGTCGTGTCACCTGATGCTCTCGAGCGGGCCCCGGGCCAGCCTCGGGTTGCTCAGTCCGGGCGATCGAGTCATCGACCACGGCGACCGATTCACCGTCGCGTTCGGGATCTGGGGCGCGCTCACGTGCCGGGCCGGGTTCGTCGCCGAGGACGCGTCCGGCCTGCCGCCCGGGATCGCGGACTATGTCGATCGGCTGGTCGGGCCGTACTTCGCCGCCGTCGCCGAGTGGTACGAGACGATCCGGATCGGGCTTCCGGGCAGCGCGCTGCAGGCGATCGTGGACCGCCATCTCGGCGACCCGTTCTTCGGGATCTTCCTGAACCCAGGCCATCAGATCCACCTCGACGAGTGGGTCAACTCGCCGATCTCAGCCGGCTCGACGATCCCGCTCCGATCCGGGATGGCTTTCCAGGTCGACATCATTCCGGCCACCGGAGGCCCATATTTCACGACGAACATCGAGGATGGGATCGCGCTCGCCGACGAACCGCTCCGAGCGGCCATCGCCAGTTCGTATCCCGAGGCCTGGGCCCGGATCGAGGCCCGCCGTCGGTTCATGGCGGAGGTGCTCGGGATCCGGCTCCATCCTGACGTCCTGCCGTTCTCGAACCTGCCGGCCTACCTGCCGCCGTTCCTCCTCCGACCGGATCGGGCGATGACCAGGGCCGGCGGCGGGTGACGAAGCCGGTGGACGACATCGTGCGGTTCGCGGCCGGGTCGATCGAGGTCGAGGTGCTGCCGGCGATCGGCGCCCGGCTGCACCGGCTGCGCGTCTTCGGCCACGATCTCCTCCGGACGCCCGACGATCTCCGGCCGTACAAGGAGCATCCGTACTTCTACGGCAGTTACCCGATGGCGCCGTGGTGCAACCGGGTCGCCGCGGGACCGGTGTCCGTCGCCGGCCGGACCGTGGACCTGCCGGAGAGCTTTGCGGACGGGACCGCGATTCACGGCCAGGTCTCCCGCCGGGCGTGGCAGGACGCGGGAGACGGACGGTTCCGGATCGAGGGCGGCGGTGACGGCTGGCCGTGGCCCTATACCGTCGACCAGCACATCCGGCTCGATGACCGGGGGCTCGAGCTCCGGCTGGATCTGACGAACCGTTCGGACGAGTCGATGCCCGGCGGGATCGGCTTCCACCCGTGGTTCCGCAAGCCGATCCTCGTGGCGATCGCGGCCAGCGCCGTCCACCCGTCCAACGTCGGGTCCGACGCGGTTAGCGTGCCGGTGACCGGTCCCTACGATCGCCGCCGGCTGGAGCCGCTGCCCGAGGGTCTCGACTCGACCTGGTCCGACCTCACCGATCCGCCGGTCATCCTCGACTGGCCCGACGCCGGCATCCGCGCGACGATGACCATCGAGGCGCCGACCCGGTTCGTCGTCGCCGCCAACCACCCGGGATCCGATGCGGTCGCGGTCGAGCCGCAGACCCATGCCCCCGACGGGATCCGCCGGCTCCTCGGCGGCGAGCCGGGCGGGCTCGCCCTGCTGCCTCCCGGTTCGGCGCTCACGCTGGTCATGCGCCTTGCGTTCGAGCGGACGACCGACCGGGGTCCCGGCGCGAAAAGGTGACAGGGTCTGACGTCACCGGCGCGCACGATGGCGCCATGGACCGATCGACCCTGATGGCGGCGATCACGGCAGGCCGTGTGCGCCTGGTTGAACGCCTCGCGAGGCTCTCCGACGACGCGATGCTCGACCCGGTCGATGGGGCATGGACGGGCAAGGATGTCGTCGCCCATCTCGAGGCCTGGGAGCGTCGTGTCGTCGCCAACCTCGAGGTCCTCCGCCGGGGCGCCATGCCGGACCGCTCGATCGGGACCGACGAGCTCAACGATCGGTTCTTCAAGGCCAGCCGTGACCGGCCGCTCGACGACGTGCGGGCCGGCGAGGACGAGGCCTATCGTTCAGTGCTTGCCACGATTGACGGGGCCTCGGACGAGGAGCTGTTCGACGGCCGCCACTTCGCGTGGACTGCCGGCGAGCCGCTGGCGAACTGGTTCCGGGGCAACACCGACGAGCACTACGACGAGCACCTCGACAGCTGACACGTCCTCCTCGGGCCGATGGGCTCGCGGAGCTCGCCCTCGGACCTCGGAGAGCCCCGAGTCCGCTCGAAACACCGCCGTCGGACTCGTAGACCCCTACTCGACGACGTGGGCCCGGGCGAGATCGGCCGGGGTCGGCGCTCCCAGGAGGGTCAGCGCGATCACCGTCTCGGTCCGCAGGATCGCGAGCGCCCGCTCGACGCCCGCCTGGCCGCCCGCAGCGAGGGCCCACAGGATCGGCCGCCCGACGAGGACGCCGCGCGCGCCGAGGGCGACGGCCGTGACGATGTCGAGCCCGCGCCGGATTCCGCCATCGACCCACACCTCCGCTTGTCCGTCGGCCGCGTGGACGACCTCCTCGAGCGCGTCGGCGGTCGCCACGGCGCGATCGAGCTGGCGGGCGCCATGGTTCGAGACGACGATCCCGGCCGCGCCATGCTCCACCGCCAGCTTGGCGTCCTCCGCGGTCAAGATGCCCTTGAGGAACAACGGCAGCGAGGACCAGCTCCGGATCTCGGCGATGTCCGCCCAGGTCAGGCCGCGCTCCAGCTCGGTCGAGATGACGTCGTAGCCGCCGTCCGGGTCCCCGCGGTGCGAGGCGTGGTCCGGGCCTCCGTCATCCCCGAAGTTGCCGTGGGGGACGGCGAGGTTGAAGCCGGACCGGAGGTCGCGTTCGCGGTAGCCGAGGACCGGCAGGTCGACGGTCAGCACGATCGCACCGTAGCCCGCGGCCGCGGCTCGCTCGACGAGGCTCCGGCTCCGACCTGGATCGGCCTGGGCGTACAGCTGGAACCAGTGGACGCCGTCCGGCGCGGCCGCCGCGACCGCCTCGATCGACGCGGACGACAGGGTCGCGAGCGTGAACGGAATGCCGGCGGCTGCGGCCGCCCGGGCGGTCGCGAGCTCGGCCTCCGGATGGACGAGTCCGTGGGCGGCCATCGGGGCGATGCCGACCGGCAGGGTCGTGATCTCACCGGCCATCGTCGTCGATGGATCGAGTTGACTGACGTCGACGAGAACCCGAGGTCGAAGGCGCCGTCGGCACCAGGCCGCCTCCGCCTCACCGAGCGACTGCTCGTCCCACGTGCCGCCGGCCACGTAGTCGAAGACCGCGGGATCGAGCCGTTCCCGAGCCGCGGGCTCGAACCCGGCCAGGCTCACGATTCGCGCCAGATCGATCGACGGCTGGATTGCGGGCATCCCGGCATCTACCCGACGAGATCGAGGTTGGCGAGGCTGGCGAGCATCGTCTTGCGCCCGACGCCCGGGTCCTTGAACGCGACCGTGATCTCCTCGTCGCTCCGGGTGAGCTTCGAGGTCACGACGATCCCGTCGCCCCACCGGCCATGGCGAACCCGGTCGCCATCGCGATACTGGCGCTCGCCCGGGATGATCGGGCGAGGCGGCCGCGCCGGGGCAGGCTGCGAGGACGCGGGACGCCCGAGCGAGCCCGACGGCGCGCCTTCCTCGTAAGCCTCACGCCTGGCATTGAGATCGCGGGTCGGGCGGAAGGATTGGCCCGGCTGCGGGCCGCCCGGCGTGCCGCTCCCCTGGCGGTAGGCGGCGCCGCTCGCACCGGCACCGCCCCGGAGAGGCCGGCCGAACCGCGTGGTCCCGCGCGCGCCGAATGCGAGGTCCATGTCGACATCGAGGCCCGCGCTGCCCGACGCGAGGTCCGGACCGACCATCAGCTCGGCCGGGATCTCCAGCAGGAACCGCGAGGGCACCGACGGCTGGCCCATCCCCCAGGTCGCCCGCCGCCAGGCGTGGGACAGGAACAGGCGGCGCATCGCCCGGGTCATCCCGACGTAGGCGAGGCGGCGCTCCTCCTCGAGCTCCTTCTCGTCGTCCAGCGCCCGGCTGTGGGGGAACACGCCCTCCTCCAGCCCGGCGATGAACACGACCGGGAACTCGAGGCCCTTCGCCGCGTGGAGGGTGATCATCGTGACCGCGTCGGCGTCGCCCTCGTACGAGTCCTGGTCGGCGACGAGGGCGGTCTCCTCGAGCAGCCGGTCGAGCGCGTCCTCCGGCTCGAGATCGTCGTAGCGGGTGGTGACCGAGCGCAGCTCGAGCAGGTTCGCCCAGCGATCCTCACCGTCCTCCGAGCCGTCGGCCAGCATCGCCCGGTAGCCGGATGCCTCGAGGGTCTCGTCGAGCAGCTCCGGCAGGTCGAGCACGCCGACCTTCGAGCGCAGCCGCCGGATCAACGCCGCGAAGTCGGCGATCGAGGTCCGGGCGCGCGAACCGAGACCCTCGACCTCGCCGCGCGCGGCCCGCTCGAGCGCCTCCCAGGTCGAGATGCCGCCCTGGACGGACGCAGCCCGGAGGACCTCGATCGTCTTGTCGCCGATCGCCCGGGCCGGGATGTTGATGATCCGCTCGAAGCTCACGATGTCGGTGTCCGAGCGGAGGACCCGCAGATAGGCGAGCGCGTCCTTGACCTCACGCCGGCTGTAGAACCGCGTCCCGCCGACGAGCTGGTAGCGGATCCCGTAGCGCAGGAACGATTCTTCGATCGCCCGGGACTGGGCGTTCATCCGGTACATGACCGCGATGTCGCGGGCACGGACGGAGCCCGCGTC
>JANMCU010000038.1:0-42222 GCA_031361415.1 Chloroflexota bacterium
AATCCTTTTCGACTTGAAACGACTTATCTTGCTCTATGACGTGTTTTGATTTATATAATTATTTTTTTATTTATACGGAGAACACAGTGATCTACACACCTGGTTCGACACCGCTGGGGAACCTCAGGTCGACGTCAACGAGCGCTGGTGCCCAATTCGTGAACGAATCACCCTGATCTGTCGATCGTCCCTCGAACGTCCCGGTCCAGCGCGAGACGCCGTCGCGGAACGGCTCCTCCCGGGCTGGAATGCCTTCGACCGGCTCGCGTCCCCGTCTGCCCGTGATCTGATCGCGATGCTCGATCAGGATCCGCAGCCGCTCGTGGACGTTCTTGAGATGCAGCCCCGAACCCTCATTCACGGAGACCTCAAGCTCGCCAACGTCGGGATTGCAAGGGATGGTGGGATCGAAACGGTCGATTGGCAGATGGTGAGCATCGCTCCGATTGCCATCGAGATCGGTTGGTTCCTCGTTTCCAACGTTGCCTCGTTGCCGGCCGCCCCCGACGACGTGATCGGCAAGTATCGAACCCATCTTGCCAGGGGCTACCTCGACCCCGACGATGGTTGGGTCGAAGGCAACACGTTCGAGGGTGACGGCATCCACGCCGCGATCCTCGTCGGGCTGCTCCTGCGTGGATGGCGCAAGGGCATGGACGCCGATGCCGGAATCACGCACGCATCGGGCGTCAGCGCGGCCGACGATCTCGCGTGGTGGTGCGAACGTGCCGTCGAGGCCGCCGACCGGCTGTTCTGAGGCCTACAGGAACACGATCGCGCTGCGAGCGGGCTGGGTACCCGCGCGGAGGGCGCGAAACGTCCCGCGTGAATCGCGGCTGAAGCCGGCGAACGATGCCGGCGCCGCCTCGAGTGCTCGGCGGTTCCGACGGGTGTCGGCGACGAGCAGGATGAGCACGTCAATCCCGCCATCCCGCTGCTTGCGGTTGAGCCGGCGCTCGAGGGCCTGGAGGTCGTCGAGAACGGTCTCGGCTTCGACGGCGATCCGCCACCCTCGACCCTCGATGAGCAGGTCCCACGCTCGCAGGTCCCCTCGGATCGGCAGCAGGACCTCGGTTCGGCATCCGAGACTCACATGGACGCTCGTCCGAAAGCGAGCCAGGAGGCGCTGCTGGCCGGCGTCCCGGATGGGATCGCCGGCTGGAAAGGCGCGCAGGACGAGATCGAGCCCGACCGTTGCACACCAAGCACCGAGATCCTGAATCGGGCAGGTGATCGGTCCTGCCGCGCTCGAACCGAAGAAGCTGCTGATGGGAGGTGCCCGTCGCCCGCGCGACGACTCGCAGGCTCAAGCCGGCTCCGATGCGGGCGGAACGCAGATCGCGGCCGAGGTGCTGGAAGGCCTCGCTGGCTCGGCGTCGCCCGCGATCCGCCGGCCGCTCCCTCGTGCTCACCTTTCGATCATGACCCACGGCGATTTGCTGGCGATTATCTGATCAGGCCGATCCTGGTGGTCGGCCGACGCTGGTCCGACCCACGGACCAAGCGACAGCCGGGTCGACCGCCCGGGCACGCGTTTGGCTGCCCAACCGTCGTTCGGTCCTCCAGATGGACCGCTGGACCGTGAAACTGCCACATCGGCGCTCTCCGAGGGACGAGCCGGCATGTCGAGCGTCGCTTGGTCCATGATGCGGACCAGAGACGATCAGGCCGGGGCCAGACGCGCCCAATCCGTTCGTCTGAGCCGATACAGGACGTGCGGACGAAGCGGGTCGTCCTCCCCCAGCCTCGGGTGGTCGAAGTCATCGGCCGGGTCGCGGGTCATCCCGAGCCGCTCCATGACCGCCCGTGAACGCACATTGGCAACGGTCGTGAACGAGACGATCTCGGCGAGCCCGAGGTCCGTGAACCCGAACCGGAGGGCGGCGCGAGCCGCCTCCGTCGCGTAGCCGTGGCCCCATGCGGCCGGGGCCAGTCGCCAGCCGACCTCGACACACGGCGTGAACGCCGCCTCGAACGATGGCGCGGCCAGCCCGACGAAGCCGAGGAACGCGCCGTCGTCCCTGCGCTCGACCGCCCACAGGCCGTGACCATCGCTCGCCCATCGAGCCACGATCCGGTCGATGAGGGCGTCGCTCGCGGCGCGGTCGAGCGGCGCCCCGAGGAACTCCGCGACCCGAGGGTCCGCATTCAGCTCGGCGAACGGCTCGAGATCGGCATCGAGCCACTCGCGCAACAGGACGCGAGGCGTGAGCAGCCGCGGAATCGGCCCCTCACGCCGGCGCGGAGCGGCCGGCTCAACTCGGCGCGGCGAGGTCACGGCGCGGGAACACGACGAGGGCGACGCCGATCGCCACCGCGCCCGCGACCGCCAGGAGCGCGAACCCCCCGACGTCGAGGGTGCCGGTCAGCACGTCGCGCGAAGTGAGGTAGTGGAACAGCGAGAACTTCTGGAGACCCGCGGCGTCGGGCCAGAGCGAGCCGAGGATGTCGAGGAAGTAGGAGACGACCACGATCGCGACCGTCACCCCGAGCGCCGGTGACAGACGGTCGAACGAGACCGATGCAGCCAGGCCGATCGCCGCGAACCCGCCCCACAGGAGCATCCCGTTGAGCCAAAGGGCCGGGAGGCGGGCGATCGGCAGGTCGGGCAGGACGCCGACGATCGTCGACCCCGCGATCGTCCCGAGCGACGCCGCGATCAGCACGAGGGCGATGAACAGCAGGACCGCCGCCAGGAGCGTGACGTACAGGCCGATCCGCGACAGCGGCCGGGCGAGGAGCACCTCGAGGGTGCCGCGCTGGCGCTCCCCCGCCACCGCCGAGGTCGAGAATCCGATCGCGAAGATCGAGACGAGGATGATCGAGATCGGGTGGACGTAGCCGAGCGCAATTGCACCCGCGAGGCTGAACACGTCGCCACCGCCGAAGTTCGTCAGCTGCTTCGGGATGATCCCGGAGTCGACGAGGGACTTCATCTGGATCCCGAACGAGTGGTAGATCACCGGCAGGAACGCATTCCATGCCGCCATGGCGAGACAGACGATCAGGAGCTTCGTCCGCTGCGACCGCCACAGGTGGGCGAAGAGCGTGCGGTTCATCGGGTCACGCCGGAGCCGCCGACCGGGGCGAGCGCCCGGCCACCCTCGTCGTCGGGCTCGGCATCCTCGTACAGCTCCAGGAAGGCCTCCTCGAGGTGGGCCGGCTCGATGGTGAGGTCCAGGACCCGGTGACCCGCGATCGCGGCCAGGAAGGGCCCGACGTCGCCCTCGAGCTGGCAGGTCAGCCGGCCATCGGCGGTCCGGCCGATCCCGCTGACGCCGGCGACGCCATCGAGGACAGGCAGGTCACCGTCGGCCGCCCGCAGCTCGACGTTCCGCTTGCGATGCTCGAGCAGGCTGGCGACGTCCTGGAGCGCGACGAGCCGGCCACGCCGGACGATCGCGACGCGGTCACACACCCGCTCGACCTCGGACAGGACGTGCGACGAGAAGAAGATCGTCCGGCCGGCCGCCTTGAGGTCGTCGAGGATCGCATAGAACGCTCGCTGCATCAGCGGGTCGAGGCCTTCGGTCGGCTCGTCCAGGATTGCGAGCTCGGGGTCGTGCTGGAGGGCCTGGATGATCCCGATCTTCTGGCGCATCCCGCGCGAGTAGTCGCGGACCGGCCGACGGAGGGTCCGTGGCGACAACTCCAATCGATCGAGCAGCTCCGCCCGGCGAACCGGCGGCCGGCCCGTCAGCTCTCCGAGGTAGTCGAGGAGCCGCTCCCCGCTGAGCGAGTCGTACAGCGCGATCCCGCCCGGCAGGTAGCCGACCCGGCTGCGGATCGCGACGCTGTCGCGGACGATGTCGAGCCCCAGGACAGAGGCCGAGCCGGCGGTCGGGTGGAGATAGCCGAGCAGGAGCCGGATCGTCGTCGACTTGCCGGCCCCGTTCGGCCCGAGGAAGCCGAAGATCTCGCCCTCTGCGACGGAGATCGTGAGGTCCTCGAGCGCGCGGACCTCACCCCCGCCCCGGGCAGCACCGGGCCGGTGGATCGGCAGCTCGCGGTGGCCGTAGCGCTTCGTTAGGCCGGTCGTCGTCAGGGCATCCATCGCGATGAAGCCTAGCGGAGCCACGCTCGATCCGGCATCCTCATCGAGAAACGACCTGTCGCCACGCTCGTCGTCCGTTCGGACCAGAGGAGCCTCGTCCATGCCGAAGACCGTCCCCCACCTGCCCGGGCTCGAGCAGGGGTCGCTGCCGTTCTCCAAGGTCGTCGAGGCGAATGGGTTCGTCTTCCTGGCCGGCCAGATCGGCGACGCGCCGGGCTCGAACGGGCCGGTCCCGGGCGGCATCGAGGCCGAGACGCGCGCGACCATCGAAAACGTCAGCCGCCTGCTCGCGATCGTCGGACTCGGCTACGCGGACGTCGTCAAGTGCACTGTCTACCTCGTCGACTTCGACGAGTTTCCGGCGATGAACGCGATCTATCGCGAGTACTTCCCGACCGACCCGCCGGCGCGCGTGACGTCCGAGGTCAGCCGGCTCGCCCTCGGCGCGAGGATCGAGATTGACGTGATCGCCGCTCGCTGACCCGGGCACGCCGACGCCCGCTCCGGCAGACCGGAACGGGCGTCGAGCGCCGGGCCTGGGGGAGGTCCGCGGTGGCTTACGTGCCGATGACGAGGTCGTCGATCGCGACCGGCCGGCCGCTGCTCGTGACCACGATCCTGAAGGTGTGATCGCCGGCGGCAAGCGCCCGCGAGAACAGGACCTTGCGGGCAGCGAAGACCGATCGGCGCAGGTCGACCGTCGCGACCGCCTTCCCGTCGATGTAGATGCGGGCGCTTCCGCGGGTCGGTCCGACCGGACCGATCCAGGCAACCCCGGTTCCGGTGAACGCGACCGTGGCCGAGGCCCCGGCCCGCGTCGCGTACTTCACCTGGTGGCCGGAATAGGCCGAGTAGCGAGCCGTCGTCCATGCCAGGCGGTACTGGATCGCGGCGGACGTCTCAGCGAGGCGCGTGTCGTTCGCGCTCATCCACGACGACGATGTCGATCTGACCGTGAGGTTGCCCGCGATGTCGCCCGTGGATCCCATGATCGTCATGACCCGCTGAACGTACGAGCGCGAGAACGACGACCACAGGCTCGCACTCCGTTCGGATGAGCCGGTCAGCCACCAGTGGGCGACCGTCGGCCACGTGTCGAGCCACACACGCAGCGCGGTGGCCTTCCGGTGCGCGACCGTCTCCTGGTTCGTCGGCGTCTGGGGCGCCGTCGAGCTGCCGAGATAGAGCCTCGCCCAGCCCGCCCAGCTGGCCGGCATGATCTGGTACTTGCCGTAGGCGCCGCTGGTGGCGTTCCTTGCCGTGTAGCTCCCGCCCGACTCCACCTGGCCGAGCGCGTACAGGAAGCGCTCCAGCCCGGGCGGCGGCGTCGCGGAGTTCACGACCGCCGGAACGATCGAGACGAAGAGTGCCGCGACCAACAGGGCCACGGGGACCGCGCGACGGCGGCCAGCCACGTCTGGCAATGGTGCTCCTTCCTACCGGGTCGGCGCGGTGAGCGTGCCGAGCGATGGACGGACGAGAGCCGGGCGGAAGAGGGACGCAGGCGCGCGAGTGTTTCGGCGCGGGCGCCGCGGGGGTGAGCTCTCCGGCGGCAACGTCTTCGGTTCGGCCGTCGGTCTTCCGACCACGACCGCTTGGGGGTGTGGCCCAGCATACGTGCCATGTCCATACCCGGCATTGCAGCCGGCCCTCACCTCAGCCGAAGGACCTCAGGCGCGAGCGAGGAGGAACGCGGCGGTGCGGTCGAGCGCGTCGTCGAGCACGGGCTTCAGGGTGTGACCGAGCCGCGGATAGGTCACGAGCTCGGCGTCGGCCAGCAGGCCGACCTGGCGACGGAGGAGGTCGAGCTGGGCGAATGGATCCGCCTCGCCGGAGAGGAACAGGACCGGACAGCGGATCGCCGGGAAATGCGCCGTTCGTTCTTCCGCCTTGCCGGGCGCGCCCGGCGGATGGAGCGGGAAGCTGAACAGGACGAGTGCCGCGTAGTCGGTTTCCGGCTCGGCGGCGGCAAGGCTTGCGACCCGACCGCCATACGACTGGCCACCGACCGCAATCGGGTGGCCGTCGGCCCCGTTGGCCGAGGGACCGTCGGGCACGATCGCCCGGAATGCAGGGACCGCGGATTCAGCCTTCTTGAGCGGCAGGTCGATCGCCCGCGCGTCGACGCCACGAGCGACCAGACCGCGGACGTGGGCGGCCATGCTCGCCGCGGAGCCGCTCGCACCGTGGCCGACGTAGAATCGGATCGCCATCACGAAAGGGTAGTCGGCGGCCGCCCGGGACAGCGGTCGCTCCAGCACGCACCGTGCTCGCGTGAGTTCGGCCCCGCCTGACCCGATCGGATGGGATCGCTGGCCCGGTCGGGCCATGGCCGGTGCGCGACCGCACCGTTCATGGTGATCGGACCACAGAGGAACCGATGCTGCTCAGTCCATCGCCCGGTCGCTCCGTCGAGCGTCCTCGCCCCACCGGCTCCCCGCCACCGCGACCTCCGTCGCGGCGTGCCCGCCGCCGCGGGTTCGGGCTCGTCCTCGCCACGACGCTCTCGCTCGCCCTGTCGGCGCTCGGTCCTGCCGCCCGGATCGCGACCGTGTCGGCCGACGGCGTGCCCGGCCTGCCGGACCTCACGTTCTACGGACGTGGGTACGGTCATGGCGTCGGGATGTCGCAGTACGGAGCACGCGGCCGCGCCCTCGCCGGCCAGCTGGCGCCGGAGATCCTCGGCCACTACTACGCGAAGACGACCCTCGGGACGCGGAGCACCGCGGCGGTCGTCCGGGTCCTGCTTCTGACCGGATTCGCGGCGACGTCCGCCAAGCCGCTGAGGGTCGCCGGACGGGTCGGGCCATTCACGATCGACGGGATCGCGACGATCTTCCCGATCGACGCGACCCTGACCCTCGTCCCGACGGCTGCCGGGGCGACGAGCTGGTCGCTCAAGGTCGTCTCGGCGACCGGCGCGCCGCTCAAGACCGCGACGGTCAGCGGCGACGTCTACGTCCGACCGGCCACCGGTTCGAGCTATCTCCAGCTCCTCTCGAAGGCGACGACGACCAACCTGTATCGCGGCTTCCTGCGGATCCACCTGACGAAGACGGCGGCCGTCGTCAACCACGTCACGATCGAACGCTATCTGCGCGGCGTCGTGCCGCTCGAGATGCCGTCGAGCTGGCCGGTCGAGGCGCTCAAGGCGCAGGCGATCGCCTCACGCTCCTACGCCCTGCGCCGAATCCGCTCGGCGACCTACCTGTTCGACCTCTACGACGACACCCGCTCGCAGGTCTATCGCGGGCGGCGGGCAGAGACGACGGCCGGCAATGAGGCGGTGACCGCGACGAGCGGCTTCGTGCTGCTCAGTGGCACGTCTCTCGTCAACGCCCTGTTCCACTCGGCGGACGGCGGCTGGACCGAGAACAACGAGAACGTCTTCGTCAGCTCGACGGGATCGATGGTGGCGGGCGCGGTCTCGTACCTGCGGGGGTCGAGCGACCGCGCCCCGGACGGGACCTCGTACGACAAGGCCTCGCCATACGCGACGTGGCACACGGCGACCTACACCGCGGCGGCCCTGAGCGCGATCCTCGCGACCGACCCGCGCACGGCGGTCGGGATCCTGGCCCAGCTCGACCTGTCGAATCGCGGCGTGTCCGGCCGGCTGATCAGCGTCACGCTCGTCGGCCAGCTGGGCACGAAGACGGTCTCCGGCGACGTGTTCCGAGCCGTCTTCAACGCGGCCAAGCCGGCGGCCGACCCCGTCCTCCGTGGCACGCTCTTCGACATCGCCCCCATCCCCTGACGGCGTATCGTCGGAGCGTGACCGATCCCGGGTTCGATCCGACCCTGCCCCGCTGCTCGTGGTCGAGCGCGACGAGCGCGCGGCCCGATCCGGCGATGGTCCGCTACCACGACGAGGAATGGGGAGCGCCGTGTCACGACGACACGGAGCTGTTCGAACGGCTCACGCTCGAAGCGTTCCAGGCCGGCCTCAGTTGGTCGACGATCCTCCACAAGCGCGATGCGTTCCGGCTCGCGTTCGGCGGCTTCGATCCGGCGGTCGTCGCCCGGTTCGATGACGCGGACCGGAACAGGCTGGTGGCCGATGCGGGGATCGTCCGGAACCGGGCGAAGATCGATTCGACCATCGGCAACGCCGCGGCCTGGCTGGCAACCGGGTCGGAGTTCGGATCGGTCGACGTGTACCTCGCGACGATGGTGCCCGGACCGCCGGCCCGGCTCGGCGCCGAGGCTCGAGCGGGCGACATCCCGGCCCGAACCGCGACCTCGGACGCACTGTCAGCCGATCTCCGGCGACGCGGGTTCCGGTTCGTCGGATCGACCATCGTGTACGCGCTCATGCAGAGCGTCGGACTCGTCGACGATCACCTGCCGAGCTGCTTCCGGTATGGCGCTCCCGTGCGCTCGTCAGGTCCTGCTCAGTCGTGACACGCTAGCTGTCACGAACCGCGCGCAGTCTGGCGCCATGATCACCATCGAATGCACCTGGTGTGACGCGTCGCTCGTCCTCGACAGCCTCGACGTCCATACCGTCGACTGCCCGGATTGCCGCATCACCGTCGACATCGCCAGCGACCCGGAGCCGATCGCCATCGCCGCCTGACGCAGCCGCGCTCGCGGTCCCGCCCTGCGCCCGTGCCCGTCGGCGCACGCTTCCACCCCGCCATACTGCGGCGAGCGCGTGAAGCCTCGTGCACTGGAGGATGGGATGGACGCTCGGAAGTACCTCGCGGAGCTGGTCGGAACGTTCATTCTGGTCGTCGTCGGGTCGATGACGATCGTCGCCGCCGGCGCGATGGGCAGCCCGATCCAGGTCGTCGTCCCGTTCGGCTTCGGCCTCGGGCTCCTCGCGGCGATCCAGTCAGCGGGTTACGTTTCGGGCGGACACTTCAACCCGGCTGTCACGCTCGGCGCGCTGCTCGACCGCCGGATCGACCTCATGAATGCGGTCGGCTACTGGGTCGCCCAGGTGATCGGCGCGATCGCGGCGTCGGCCACCGTGCTGCTCGTGGCCAACCAGGCGGCGGTGCAGTCGACGGCCAGCGGCGCGCCCGCCGGCAAGCTGCTGAATGCGTTCGCAGTCGAGGTGCTCCTGACCGCGATCTTCCTGCTCGTCATCCTGACCGTCACGAAGCGCGCCCCGAACCATGCCGCGTTCGCGATCCCGCTGACCCTGACCGTGATCCATTTCGCCGGAATCCCGTTCAGCGGCGCCTCGGTCAACCCCGCGCGGTCCCTCGCGCCTGCGCTCGTCGGCGGCACGCTCGACCAGACGATCATCGTCTGGATCGCCGGTCCGCTGGTCGGTGCGGTGCTCGGATGGGCCGTCTATCGGGCGCTCGAGGATGGGTCAACGCGCTGATCGACGACCCACGAGTCCGGCCGGCCGGTCCGCTCCGGTTGACGGGCCCCATCCGTCATGCCGGCACAATCAGAATGCTCGCGCCGCCGCATCCGGCACAACCCAACGTCGATCCTTCCGCGATCGACGGCTCGATGCTTGAGATCCCGGGCCTCGCGGCCCTCGCCGGCGCCATGGTCATCACCCGCCACGAGATGCGGTCCGGGCTCCAGCCGGCGACCTGTCGGGAGTGTGCCCACTGCCGAAGCCGCGCCGCCGCGGAGGCGCTCGAGACGGAGCGACTCGCGCGCGAGTGTTCGGCACGGGTCGGCCTGCCTGACAAGGACGACGACGACCACCGGCGAATCGACGAGCGCGAGCTCGTCGTGATCAGCGGCCAGTGGCCCCGGTCAGCGATCGGGGTGGCTGAACCGGCGGGCATTGCCCATCGCCGGCCACGCCCGGGCCTGCGCGTTCGCGAGCAGCTGCCGGAGGTGGTTGCGGTCGTGGAACACCCACTCGTGGAGCAGGTTCCGGACCGTGATCCGGCCGACCCGGTCATGGACCGCGAACCGATCGAGATCCTCGTGGGCGAGTCCGGAAACGAGCGCGATGCCCTCGTCGCGGGCTGACCGGAACTCGTCGAGAATGGCAGCGACCGACCGCTCGTTGTCACGACGCGCCGCGGCGACCACGACCTGGTCCCAGCCCCGCTCGGAGATGCCGTCCTCGACGAGGATCCGCCTGATCCGGCCCGCGAACCCGCGCAGATCGGCCTCGATGATGTGGCCGAGGCATTCATTGGCGGACCACTCACCGGACGCAGGGCGCCAGCGAGCCCACTGGTCGCCGAGGGCCAGCAGCTCGGTCTCGATGTGGTCGCGGGCAGCCCGCAGGAGGTCGGCGATCTGGATCGGCGCGAGCGGTTCCAGGCCGTCCGTCGGGTTGACGTCCGCCGGGTCGAACGGCATCAGGCGTCGAGCGCCGCCGACGCAACGGAGCCGGCGCTCGTCGCGGCAGGGCCGATGCTCACGGCGGCGGACACCGGGGCCGCGATCCCGGGCTTTACCACCTCGCCGAGATGGTGGGGCGGCAGGACCGGCAACGATCGGCCGCCCTCCGCCAGCCAGCAGGCGGCCTGATGCCCGGCTCCGACGTCGAACAGCGGCGGCTCCTCGACGCGGCAGCGGTCGAACGCGTACGGGCAGCGCGGATGGAAGCGACATCCGGTCGGGACGTGGGCGGCATCCGGCGTCTCGCCGACCAGGATCGTCCGCTTCGCGCGCTTGCCCTCGGTCGGCGGGTCGGGCGACGGCGAGACCGACACGAGCGCCTGGGTGTAGGGGTTGTGCGGCAAGCGGATCACCTGTTCGGCCGGTCCGATCTCGAGGATCTTGCCGAGATACATCACGGCGATGCGGTCGGCGATGACCCACGCCAGCGACAGGTCGTGGGTGATGAACAGGTACGTCAGGCCGCGCTCTGCGCGCAGGTCGAGCATCAGCCGGAGCAGCTCGGTCCGGATCGAGACGTCGAGCATCGAGACGGGCTCGTCTGCAACGATCAGGTCGGGGCCCATGACGAGGGCTCCCGCGATCACCACGCGCTGGCGCTGACCACCGGACAGCTCGTGCGGGTAGCGGAACGCGAAATCGGCGGCCGGCCGGAGCCCGGCCGCCTCGAGAGCGCCGAACGCCCGGCGCTGGCGGTCGGCCGCGTCCATGCCGAGGTTGTTGACGACGAGTGGCTCCATCACGAAGTCGTTGATCGTCTGCTTCGGGTTGAGCGTCTCGTACGGGTCCTGGAAGATCAGCTGGACGCGCCGCCGGTACTCCCGCAGCCGCCCGACACCCCACAGGTCGGACACATCGGTCCCGTCGAAGGTCATCCGTCCGCCGGTCTGCCGGGTGAGCTTGACGATCACCCGCCCGGTCGTGGTCTTGCCGCTGCCGGACTCGCCGACGAGGGCCAGCACCTCGCCGCGGCGCAGCGTCAGGTCGATCCCGTCGACGGCCCGGATGACTCCGCGCGACCGACGGAGCAGCGTATCCCCGAGGCTGCCGCGGATCGGGAAATGGACGCTCAGCCCGTCGATCCGGAACAGGTCGTCGCCCGACGCGGTCATGACGGCCCCGGCACGATCGGCTCCGCCTCCGACGGCGGCGGAACGAGCGGCATCGTCGCTCCGATCGCGTTCGGCGGCGGCGTCGTGACTGGCCGTCCATCGCTGCCCGGCGGGTACAAGTGGCAGGCGACGCGAACGCCGCCGAACGTGACCTCGGGCGGAACGACCTCGCTGCAGATGGCCATCGCCGACGTGCAACGCGGCGCGAAGCGGCAGCCGGGCGGCGGCGTCCGCAGGTCGGGCGGGGCGCCCGGGATGACATCGAGCGTTCGCCGGTCGGCGCGGATGTTCGGGAACGACGAGACGAGCTTCTGGGTATACGGGTGGCGCGGCCGGCGGAAGACCTCGTCGACCGAGCCTTCTTCGGCCACCCGGCCGGCATACATCACCAGGACCCGATCGCAGGTCTCGGCGACCACCGACAGGTCGTGCGTGATCAGGATGAGCGACAGCCCGAGCTTCGTCCGAAGGTCCTCGAGGAGCTCGAGGATCTGGGCCTGGACCATGACATCGAGCGCCGTCGTCGGTTCGTCACCGATGACCAGGGCGGGGTCGCAGGCGAGCGCCATCGCGATCATCGCCCGCTGGCGCATGCCGCCTGACAGCTCGTGGGGGTAGCTGTTCCCGCGCTTGCCCGGAATGCCCACGAGCTCCAGGAGCTCGTGGGCGCGGGCGCGGCTCGCGGGCTTCGACTCGCCGAGCCGGTGCTCGATCGGCTCGGCGATCTGATCGATCACGCGGCGGACGGGATTGAGCGCGTTCATCGCGCCCTGGAACACGATCGAAACCTCGCGCCAGCGATAACGCCGAAGCTGATTCTCACTCTTCTTGACGAGGTCGATCCCCATCAGCCGGATCTCGCCCCCCGCGATCCGCCCGTTCGACGGCAGGATCTGGACGAGCGAGAGCGCCGTCGTCGTCTTGCCGCACCCGGACTCGCCGACGATCCCGAGGGCCTCGCCGTAGTCGAGCTGGAAGCTGACGCCGTCGACCGCCCGAACGGTCCCGCTCGCGAGCGAGAAGTACGTCTTGAGGTCGCGGACCTCGAGGAGTGGTGCCTTGGCGTCGGCCTGCTTCGGGAGCGGCCATTTCCGCCGGCCGCGGATCGCCATGGCGTGTTCGATCGCCGCCCGGCGCCTCTCGCGGAACCGATCCGTCACAGCGACACCGTTCGCCGCGACAGGGTCGTCTGTCTCGACGGGCTGGCCGACCGCGTTGTCAGCCGCGACCGACTCGTTCGCTGGCAACGTCACCTTCGCGACCCGATCTTCGGATTCAGGACGTCGTCGAGGGCGTTTCCGACGAGGGTGAACCCGAGCACCACGAGGACGACGCAGGCCGCCGGCGGTGCGATGTACCACCACGCCCCGAGCCCTGGCGCGCCCGTTGCCTGAGCCGAGTTGAGGATCTCGCCCCAGGACGGCTGGAACGGATCGCCGAGGCCGATGAACGACAGGGTCGTCTCGGTGAAGACGGCGGTCGCGAATGTCAGGACCGTCTGGGCGACGATCAGGTTGACGACATTCGGGAAGATGTGGCGGCGCATGATCCGGCCCGGGCCGCTGCCGATCACCCGGGCGCGGTCGACGAACATCCGCTCCTTCACCGACAGGACCTGGCTGCGGATGATCCGGGCAGTCGTTGCCCACGACGTCAGACCGATCACGATCACGATGACGAGGAGCGTCGCCCGGATGCCGAAGAACTCGGCGTCCGGCCCGATCCCGTCGAGGATGATCGGAGCGAGGATGATCGCGAGCACGAACGTCGGCAGGACCAGGAAGAAGTCGGTCAGCCGCATCAGGATCGCGTCGGTCCGCCCGCCGATGTAGCCCGCGACGATGCCGATCGTCGCCCCGACGAGGATCGTGATCACGGTCGCGAGGAAACCGATCGTCATCGAGATCCGTGCGCCGTGGACGGTCAGGTTGAGCATGTCCCGGCCGAGCTCGTCGGTCCCGAAGGGGTGGCCCGCGCCCGGCGGCTGGAGCGAGCTGCCAGTCGCGGTCGTCGCGGTCTCGAGCGGACCGACGATCAGCTGCGGTGCCACCGCGAGCAGGCCGAACGCGGTGAGGACGATCAGCCCGATGATGCCATCCCGCCGCCGGCCGAACTGGCGGACGAACTGGCGTGCGCTGCGGGCCCGGAGCCGCCATGCCTCGCGCCTGGCGTTCGGCTGGACGATCAGCGCGGCGCTCACGCGTGGACCCGCGGATCGAGCAGACCGTAGAGGAGGTCGGCCGCCAGGTTCGCGATCACGACCGCAATCGACAGGAGCAGGAAGATCCCCTGCAGGACCGGGTAGTCACGCTCGTCGAGGGCATTGATCGTCAGCGTCCCGAGACCCGGCCAGTTGAAGACGATCTCGGCCGTGATCGCCCCCGCGACCACGTAGCCGAGGTTGATCGCGATGATCGTGACCATCGGCAGCAGGGCGTTCGGGAAGGCATGCGACCGGAGCTGGCGGAAGTCGCTGATCCCCTTCGCTCGGGCCGTCGTCATGTAATCCTCGGAGCGGGTCTCGAGGATCGCCGAGCGCATGATGATCGAATAGCTCCCGATCAGGCCCAGCGACACCGTCGCGAGCGGCAGGACGAGATGCCGGCCGATGTCGACGACCTGTCCGACGAAGTCCTTGCTCGACACGCTCACCGAGCTCATCCCCGACGTCGGGAACCAGTGGAGGCCGGCCGCGAAGATGATGATCAGGGGCATCCCGATCACGAAATACGGCATGGAGTAGAGGATCAGGCTGGCGCCGCTCCCGACTCGGTCGACCAGGCCGCCGCGTTTCCAGCCGGCATATGCGCCGATCGCGAGCCCGATGATGATCGCGACGATCTCCCCGAGCCCGATCAGCAGGACCGTCGGCCACAGGAAGTCGCTGATCACGTCGACGACCGGCCGGTTCTGGAACTTGATCGAGTAGCCGAGATCGCCGCTCGCGGTCGACTGGAGGTAGGCGACGAGCTGGTCCGGGATGAGCGGCCTGTCGAGGCCCCAGCGGCTTCGGAGGGCATCGAGCTGCTCGAGGCTCATGTGGGGGTTGTGGAGGAGGCGCTCGGGCGACCCCGGCATCATCCGGAACAGCATGAAGTTGAGGATCACGATTGCGACGATCGTGACGAGGGCGCGCACGACCTGGCGGATCAGATAGCGCGAGCCCAACGTGATGCCTCCTCAGCCGACCGGATGAGTTCGCGACCAGCGACCGATCCCCGGGCACGGCCCGCCCCGAGGAGCGAGTCGTGCCCGGGTCGACGGTTATTCGTCCTCGGCGGCCGTGCCTCGCCGGCGACCGGCCACGATCACGCCCGCAACGATCACGATGACGACGACCACGAGGAGGATCAGGCCGACGCTCGGCCCGCTCGAGCTCGCGTTGCCGCTGTCGACCGGGGCCGCCGATGCCGCCGGGGTCGATGCCCCGGGGGCGGCGGGCGAGGCCGTGTCGCTGCTGGCGGACGGCGCTGCTGACGGGATCGCGGTCGCGTCCTTCAGGAGGGTGTAGTTGATCGTCCCGTAGCTGAAGAGCGGGGTGCCGTTCGACGGCATGTTCACCCAGCCGGTGAACCGGTCGGTGCGGTAGGCGACGAGGTTCGCGTCGTAGTACAGGATGTCGTACGGCGCCTCGTTGTAGATGAGGTTCTGCATCTGGGCGAGGACGGCCTTGCGGGCGTCACCCGAGAGCTTCAGCTGCTGGTCGTACAGATCGTCGTAGGCCTTGTTGCAATAGAGGCTGTCGGACGTCCCGCCGATCGCATCGCAGCGGAAGATCTGGAGCAGGGCGTTCGGGTCCGGGCTCCCGGACCAGCCCCACAGCTCGATGTCGTATTTGGCGGTGTTGCCCTTGCCGGCCTCCGGTGGCAGGAGCAGCGAGGTCAGCGCGTCGCTGTCCATGACCGTCGTGCTGACCTTGATGCCGAGCTGGCCATACCAGTCCTTGATGAACGCCGCCGCCTTCGGATAGTTGGCATCCGAGTTCGGCATGTACATCCGAAGGCTGATTGGCTTGCCTTCCTTGTCGAGTCGGTTGCCGCTCGCGTCGAGGGGGTAGCCGGCCACGAGGAGCAGCGACTTGGCCTTCTCGATGTCGAAGGTCCGAGGCTTGTCGGGGGTGACGTGGAATTGGTTCAGGACCGGCGGCACGTTCGTGTCGCCGACGTCGCCGAAACCGCCGAGGATCCGGTCGACGAGGGTCTTCTTGTCGACCGCGTAGCCGAGCGCGTCACGGAACGCCGGGTCCTGGAGAGCCTTCGTCGAGGCGCCGCCGTTCGGGATCGTCTTGCCCGTCCCGGTTCCGTAGGTGTTGAAGGCGAGCTGGGTCCAGCCGTTTGCCGACCCGACGACGGTCTTGACGTTCGGCTCCGTCTGCAGGGCCTTGAGCTGGTCCGCGTTCGGATCTCGGGCGTAATCGATCTCACCGGCCTTCAGGGCCTGGACCATCGTGTCGGGGGTCTTGAAGAACTGAATGACGACCTGGTCCTCGAACCCCTGGGTGCCCCAGTAGTTCGGGTTCCGGACGAACCGGACGAACTGGCCGGTCTTCCACTCGGCGAGGGTGTACGGGCCGGTGCCGACGAGGGGGGCGGTGAACGTGGCGTCGCCCATCGTCTTGTACGTCTTCGTGCCCCAGATGTGCTTGGGCAGGATCGGGACGTAGGCCTGATAGACCCGGTCCGACTGGTCGTCGGTCGTCAGGATCAACGTCTGGTCGTCGGGGCACTCGGCCTTGGTGACGCCGGCGTCCTTGACGTTCGGGTCGATGTAGCCGAGGCCGATGCTCTTGCCGGCCTTGACCGCGTCGATGTTCAACTGCCACGAGAAGCAGGCGTCCTGGGCGTTCGCGGGCTGGCCGTCGGACCACTTCATCCCTGTCCGGATGTGGAACTTGACCGAGTGCCCGTCTGAGGACCGCGCCCACGTGTCGGCGAAACCGGGGACCGGCTCGGCGTTCTCGCCGAAGTCGACGAGGAGGTTGTAGGTCAGGGCGAAGGCTTCGTAGCCGACCACGAGCGCGGTGTTGTACGGGTTGATGGAATCGAGATCCTGGGTCGTGCCGACATGGAGGACGACGGGGTCGGCGGCCCTCGTCGCGCTGGCCGCCGGCAGGATCGCCGACAGCGCGAGGGCGAACGCGGCCAGGGCCCGGGCGGCGCGGTCTCGCAGAGGCGAACGCATACGACTCCTCCTCCTCGTGCGCGGCCCGCACCCTGTGGCGCAAGTCCGCGTGCCACGACCTCCTCCCCGCGAAGGTGCCGGGAGTCTGTCACGGCGGTCGGTCGCGCGGCAAGTGCGGATCGCACCGCGCGCCGACAGCCTCGGCAGTTTCGTCAATCGGCGGTCACGACCTCCTCCACGATGAGCGTGCCGGTGTCCGCGTCGAGCGTGGCGAGGGCGCCGAGCGGGACGGTCGCATGGTGCTTGTTGTGGCCGATCGGAAGGCCGAAGACCAGCGGCAGCCCGAGCGGGGCGAGAACCTCCTCGACGATGTCCTCGGCGGACAGCTCTGCGATCCCGCCGGACCATTTCGTCTTGATGTCGCCGACGACGATCCCGACCGCGCCATCGAACAGGCCGGCGTTCCGGAGCTGGGTGAGGATCCCGTCGAGGATGTAGCCCTCGTTGTCGATCTCCTCGAGAACGACGATCCGGCCTCGGAAATCGGGCTGGAGACGGGTTCCGATCGCGCTGCTCAGCAGCCCCGCACAACCGCCGGTCAGGCGGCCGGTCGCCCGACCGCCGACGATCGTCCGGACGTACGGATCGTCCGGGTTCGGGCCGATCTGGCCGTAGGGCTCGGAGCTGAACAGGGCGCGTCGGAGGCTCGCCCTGGAGAACTCGGTGACCTCGGGCGCGCCGATGCCGGTGACTCCGTTCGAGTAGAAGCTGACCACGTTGGCCCACCGCTGCTGGGCGAGATGGAGCGTGGTCAGGTCGCTGTAGCCGCAGATCGCCTTCGGGTTGGCGGCGAACGCGGCCTCGTCGAGGAGCGGGATGAGGCGGGGCATCCCGTAGCCACCCTGGAGGCAGACGATCGCACGGACCTCGGGATCGGCCAGCGCGGCGTGCAGGTCGGCCGCCCGATCCTCGTCGCGACCGGCCATGTACCCGTGGCGATCATCGACGTGGGCGCCGAGCTTCACCCGGAGGCCCCACGCCTCGAGGCCGGCCACGCCGCGCAGGAGCTCGCTCCGGTTCTCCCAGCTGCTGGCGGGGGCGACGACACCGACCGTGTCGCCCTCGTGCAGGCGGCGCGGCTTGCGCGGGACCGCCGTGCGGTCGTCGGCGACGGGGCTCATCGACTTGTCATACGAGGAAGCTGGTCGCAGGGTTCGCTTCGAGCAGGATCGGGCGGTCGATCGTGAACCGCTCCAGCTCGCCGGCCGACGGCGTCGAGCCGTCGACGACGAGCTCGGCCAGGATCCGGCCCAGCACCGACGCGAACTTGAACGCGTGGGCCGCGCCGAGGGCGACCAGGACCCCGGGCACGTCCGGCAGGCGATCGACGACGAAGTCGCGATCCGGCGTCAGCGTGTACAGGCACGTCTTCGTCAGGATCTCCGGCCCGACGTGCTCGGGCAGATGGCGTTCGAGGAAGTCGGTCAGCCGCCGGAAGCCGACCTCGTTGCGCTCGAACGTCCGGGTGGCCGGCGTCACCTCGTCGCCGCCGACGTCCTCGGCCGCCTTGGGTCCTTCTTCGCCGTAGGTCGGGAAACCGTAGAACGACGGGTCGTCCATCCAGATCCAGATCGGGAACCGTTCGGGGGCGAACCGCGCGGGGTCGGCGACCGCGAAGTACGTGACCTGAGCCTGGATGATCGTCAGCGGCAGCCGCCGGTCGAACGACGCAAGGAGCTCGTTCGTCCAGGCGTCGGCAGCGAGAACGACGTGCGGGGCGCGGTGACGGGAGCCATCGGCGAGCTCGACCTCGATGCCCCCGCCGGCGAGCTCGCGGAGCGCGGCGACGGGCGCGTGCTCGAGCAGGGTCGCGCCGTGAGCCCTGGCGAGGCGCTGATGGGCGGCGTTGCCCAGGTTCGGGTCGGCGATCCCCGCGTCGGCCTGGTACAGCCCGTGGTGTTCGTCGCCGAGACGCCACTGCGGCCAGCGCCGGCTGATCTCTGGTCCGGCGAGGTGCTCGAACGGGACGCTCTCGGTGGCCATCGCGTGCATGTAGTCGTGGAGCGGGATCGCCGCCTCGCGCGGCCCGATGTCGAGGCCGCCGGTCGTCGTGACGATCCTGGTCCCGCTTTCGGCCTCGACCTCGGCCCAGCTCTCGTAGGCCCGCCGGGCGAGGCGGATGTAGTCGGGCCGGTGGTACGACAGCCGGATGATCCGGCTGTGATCCTGGCCCGCGCCGTTGCCGTGGCCGAGCTCGAACTGCTCGAGCCCGAGGACCCGATCCCCGAGCCGGCGGCTCAGCCAGAATGCCGCCCCGGAGCCGATCGCTCCGAGCCCGACCACGATCGCGTCCCAGTCGTTGCGCACGCCTGCGATCGTAGCCGGGCGCGTTCGCCGCCCGCCCACCCGTCGCGCGAGATGGTGGCCGCCGGTCATCCGGCGGGGGTGTTCGCGCGACCTGAATCTTGACGTGCGCATCGCTGTGCGCCAACCTGTGCGCATGAACGTGCGCACGAACCTGCTGCTGCCCAGGGAGCTCGTCGACGAGGTCGACCATTTCGCGGGTGAGCGCGGCCGGAGCCGCTACGTCGCGGAGGCGCTCCGGGCGCGCCTCAAGCGCGACCGCCTGAAGGAGGCGATGGAGCGAACGGCGGGAGTGCTCCAAGCCGAGGACTACCCCGAGTGGTCGACCTCGGAAAAGGTCGTCGAGTGGGTTCGCGCTCGACGCGCCGAAACGACCGATCCGGGACCGGAGGCCTGACATGCGGCTCGTGCTTGACTCGACCTTCCTGATCGACCATCTGCGCGGCGAACGCGAGGCGGTCGAGATGCTAGCGCGGATCTTCGAGAACGGGCACGACCCGATCGTGACGGAGGTCATCGTCTGCGAGGTCCGAGCCGGTCTCCTGCCCGAGGCGGAACGCCACCTGGTGGCACTGCTTGAACCGATGGAATTTGTCCAACCCGATCCCGCCACGGCAATGCGGGCGGGGCGATGGCGGGCCGAGCTCCATGCCCGAGGCCGAACGCTCAGCCTCGCCGACTCGCTGATCGCCGCGGCGGCCGATTCGATGGGCGCGAGTGTTCTGACGCGAAACGTCCGCGACTTCTCGCTGACTCCAGTTCCGGTCGAGACCTACTGAGCCAGCACGTACTCGCGGGTCTCGACGAGCTCGACCCGGCCGCCGATCTCGATCGTGCCGTCGGGCTGCGGCCGGACGAGGATCTCGGACCCGACGCCCTGGCGGATCGTGAGCGGCCGGTCGAGGAGGCCACCCATGACGACCGCGGCCGCCCCGGTCGCTTCATCCTCGACGACGCCCAGGTCGATCGCGAAGTAGCGCGAGCGAAGGACGCCAGCGGCTTCGTCGATCCACGCCCAAACGTAGCGGCCGGGCTCGCCCACTTGCTGGACCGGGGCGTCTTCGACGGCCTTCGGACTCTCGAGCTTGTCCACGTTGATCCTGTGGACCCAGTCGGGCCGAGCCTGGATCCACGTTCGTTCCGAGTCGTGGCGGAACGGCACCTCGCCGGCCGGCGGACGGAGGATCGTGGCGGGCGCGCCCGATTCGTGAAGCAGCCAAGCCGTCCCGACCGTGGGATGACCGGCGAACGGCAGCTCGCGACCGGGCGTGAAGATCCGGATCGCGCCCTCGGAGGCGTCGTCGACGAAGACCGTCTCGGAAAACCCGAGGTCGATCGTCACCGCCTGGCGCCGGTCCTCCGGGATCGCCGGACCGTCGAGGAAGACCCCGAGCGGATTGCCGCCGCGGCCATCCGGTCCGGTGAAGACGCGCAGGACGTGGAGCTCGGTCATGAGAGGTCCCTCTCGGTCGGGGGGCCGCCGGTCGCGCGGTCGAGCGCGATCCGCTGGAGGCCCATGATTGTCATCGCGTCGGTGATCCGGCCGTCGGTGGTCATCGCGAGCGCTTCGTCGAACGGCACCCAGCGGATGGCGAGCTCCTCGCTCGGCTCTGGAGACGCGACGCCGAGGCTGGTCGCGTGGGCCGCGAAAATGACGCCGGCCTCATCGCTGATCGAGTTCGACAGGTGGAACCGGATGATCTCCCGCCAGCCGTCGGCCTCGACCCCGGTTTCCTCGCGGACCTCGCGCCGCGCGCCGTCGAGGGCGGGTTCCTCGTCCGGGACGCCGCCCTCGGGGATCTCCCAGGAGTACGCATCGAGGGTGTAGCGGTGCTGGCCGACGAGGAGCACGCGGTCGTCGTCGTCGAGGACCACGGCGCCGACAGCAAGGTTCGCGAAATGGACGACCCCGTAGATGCCGGTGCTGCCGTCGGGCCGGGCGACGTCGTCGTGCCAGACAGTGACCCACGGATTGTCGTACGCGACGCGCCGAGAGCGGCGGGTCCACGGCCCGACGCGCTCGGCCAGCTCGAAATCGGAATCCGTCATGGCGGCATCGTCGCACGGCCCGGGCGGCCCGGTCGCGGCCGACGGCGGCGCCCCTATGCTCGGCCGGTGACCGACCCGATCGCCACGATCGACGCGACGGACGCCGAGCGCCTTCGCCCGACGAGCCAGCCGATCCACCGCGTCACGACGCTCCACGATGTCCGGATCCGGGTCTCGGACGGCCTCGAGCTGTCGGCCAACCTGTGGCTGCCGGAGCCACCCGCGGATGGATCCGGGCCGAGCGTCTTCCCCGCGATCCTCGAGATGATCCCGTACCGCAAGGACGATTGGCGCGCGGCGAGTGACGAGAGCCGCGGCGAGTGGCTCGCGGCGCGCGGCTTCGCCCTGTGCCGGCTCGACATCCGGGGCACGGGCTCGTCGCCCGGGATCGCCCTCGACGAGTACACCGCCCGCGAGACCGAGGATGGATACGACGCCGTCGAGTGGCTGGCCGCGCAACCGTGGTCCAACGGCAAGGTCGGGATGTGGGGCATCTCGTACGGCGGATTCAGCGCGATCCAGGTCGCGCTCCTCCACCCGCCGCACCTTGCCGCGATCGTGCCGATGATGGCCACCGACGACCGTTACACCGACGACGTCCATTACCTCGGCGGTTGTGCAACGGTGTCCGAGCTCTCGCAGTACGCGGTGAGCATGGTCGGGATGAATGCGCTGCCCCCACGGCCCGAATATCGCGGCGCGGCGTGGCGGGACGAGTGGCGCGACCGCCTCGAACGGACGCCGATCTGGCTCTACGAGTGGCTCCGTCAGCAGCAGGATGGACCCTATTGGCGGCAGGGCTCGCTCGCGCCGCACTGGGATCGGTTGACGACGCCGATGTTCCTGATCGGCGGCTGGATGGACGAATACGTCGATGCCGCGATGCGGATGCTCGAGCGCTGCACGAATGCGCCGCGTCGGGCCCTGATCGGGAACTGGGTCCACGACCTGCCGGACGACGCGTACCCGGGCCCGAATGTCGACTGGTACCACGAGATGGTCCGATTCTTCGACCACTGGCTGAAGGACGTCGACAACGGCGTCATGGACGAGCCCGCGTTCATCGCCTTCCGCCACGAGTGGGCCGAGCCCGAGCCGTTCCCCGCGGCGTGGCCGGGTGAGTGGATCGCCGAAGAGCGGTGGCCGCCGGCAGACCTCGGTAGGCGAGTCCTCCACCTCGCGGCGGGCGAGGATCCGCTGGCCGGCCGTCTGGCCGCAGAGCCATCGGCTGACCCGGCCGTCGAGCGGTTCCGCCACCGCGCGACGATCGGCACGCGGGCGGGCCTGTCATGGGGCGCGGGCGGCCAGCCGAACGGCGTCGCGCGCGATCTTCGTCCCGACGACGCGCTCTGCCCGACATTCACCTCCGAGCCGCTCGACGCCGACCTCGACGTGGTCGGGGTCACGTCCGTGGTCCTCCGCTGGGAATCGCCGGTTCCGGTCGCGACCGCCGTCGTCCGGCTCCAGGACGTCGCCCCGGACGGGACGCCGTGCCAGGTCAGCGCCGGGATCCTGAACCTGACCCACCGCTCGTCCCACACGGCCCCCGAGCCGCTCGAGCTCGGCGTCGTCACGGAGGTCCGGATCAACCTTCGCGCGACGGCCCACCGATTCGGGGCGGGCCACCGGATCCGGCTGTCGGTCGCTTCGTCGATGTGGCCGGTCGTCTGGCCATCGCCGTTCCCGGCCGAGTACGGGCTCCACCTGGGCGGCGACCCGACCACGGGCTCCCGCCTGCTGATCCCGATCATGCCAATCGACCACCTCGGCGCGACGGTCCCGCCGTTCAAGACGACGTCCGCGGGCCTGCGTGAGGTCGGCTCGTACGTCGGCGACGCGCCGATCTGGCAGGTGATCGAGGACGTGATCGACGGCTCGGTGACCGTGCTGACGAGCGAGTTCGGCGAGTCGACGCTGCCCGACGGCCGGACGACCCTGTACACCGGCGAGCGTCTCGAGATGACCGCCCGCGACGCCGACCCGGCCCACGCCCGGATGCACAACGACGTCGTCTACCGGCTGCGCGATGGCGACTCCGAGATCCTGGTCGAGGCCAGCGGCACGACCCGGACCACCGCCACGGACTTCCAGATGGAGGTTGGTCTTCGGGTCAGCCTCGACGGCGCCCTGTTCTTCGAGCGCGACTGGGACGAGACCATCCCCCGCCGCCTCGTCTAGGCCCGGGCCTACCGGCGATCCAGGATCGTCGCATCGGACGGACCGGGCACGAGCAACCAGAGGTCGAGCTTCACGGCCGAGAGCCTACTATTCGCGCGATGCTCAGGATCAGTCGCAAAGCCGAATCCTTCACCGAGTCCGTGATCCGCGAGATGAACCGCCTCGCGGTCGCGGCCGGCGCGGTCAGCCTCGCCCAGGGCTTTCCCGACTTCGCCTGCCCGCCCGAGCTCAAGGCCGCCGTCACCGAGGCCGTCAACGCCGACCATAACCAGTACGCGATCACCTTCGGCGCGAAGCCGCTGCGCGACGCCATCGCCGCCAAGACCGTCCGCTTCCAGCCCGATTGGGTCGTCGATCCGGATACCCAGATCACCGTCGTCAACGGCGCGACCGAAGGGATGATCGCGGCGATGCTCGGCCTGCTCGACCCCGGCGACGAGGTCGTCGTATTCGAGCCGTTCTACGAAAACTACGGCCCCGACGCGATCCTGACCGGAGCGATTCCGCGCTACGTCACCCTCCACGAGCCCGACTGGCGAATCGATCCGGACGAGCTCCGGGCCGCAGTCACGTCTCGGACCCGGGCGATCGTCGTGAACTCGCCCCACAATCCGACGGGCAAGGTGTTCACCCGCGCCGAGCTGGACCTGATCGCCGATCTGTGCCGCGAACACGACCTGATCGCCTTCACCGACGACATCTACCAGCACCTGGTGTACGAAGGCGAACACATCCCGCTCGCGACCCTGCCCGGGATGGCCGAGCGGACCGTCTCGATCGACTCGATGTCGAAGACGTACTCGGTCACGGGCTGGCGGGTCGGCTGGGTGATCGCGTCGCCCGCGTTGACCGTCGGCGTCCGGCGCGTCCATGACTTCCTGACCGTCGGCGCGGCGGCCCCCCTCCAGCAGGCGGCGGTCGCCGGGCTGACGATGGCCGACGCCTACTACGACGCGCTCCTGGCCGGTTATCGCGAGCGCCGCGACCTGCTCCTGCCCGCCCTCGCGGCCGCCGGCTTCCGGGCGAGCCCTCCGGCGGGCGCCTACTACGTCATGACCGACATCCGCGACCTGACCGACGAGGACGACGTCACCTTCGCGCGCCGGCTCATCGCCGACCTCGGGGTGGCGGCCGTCCCCGGATCCTCGTTCTTCTCACGTCCAGAGCTCGGCCGGACGAAGCTCCGGTTCGCGTTCCCGAAGCGGCTGGAGACCCTCCGCGCAGCCGCCGACCGGCTGGCGGCGCTGGCGCAGGCGACGCGCGCCTGACCCTGCGGGTGCAGCGGGCCTCAGGCGAGGAGGACGCCAAGGGCCGCCCGGCCGATGAGGGCCGTCACGATCGCGACCGACACGCTGGCCAGCGTACCGAGCAGGTAGTACTCGGCGAAATCGCGATCGTCGAGGAGCCGGAACCGGGCGAGCGTCTTGGCAGCGACGACGAACCCGATCGCGATGTCCGTGCCGGTCAGGACGAAGACGACGATCAGGACCCGCTCGAGGATGCCGATCGTCGAGCCCACCCGGGCATTGGGGCCGAGGGGTGCCGGCGGCGGCGCGCTCGACCGCACCTCGACCGGAGCGGCCTCGGGCTCGGCCGTGATCCGCGCGTCGATCGGGCCGAGCCGGATCGACCAGCGCCGCGGCCCGCTTGCGGGCGACAGGGACGGAGGCGCGACCGGGCCGGCCGCGGCAAACCCCTCGCCCGCCGCGACTGCCGGCGCGGCCCGGCTACCCCAGCGCTGGTCACCGTCGGCGGAACCCTCCACCGGACGGACGAGGATGCCGACGAACAGCGACGCGGCCCGGACATTGACGATCAGCAGGATTAGCCCGACGACGAAGACGCTCGCGATCTGGTGGACCGCAGCTCGATCGTGCGTGCCGAGCGCCCAGTTCACGACATCGACCCAGCCCTGCTGGAGGCTGGCCGCCGGCGGGATCGTCGCCCAGGCGATCCCGATCAGCGCGAGGTGGGCGGCCTGGTCGGCGAGAAACAGCGCGGCCGGTCGCGGTGTCCAGGCGCGGCCCAGATGCTCGGGCGGCGGCGGGCTCTCGTGCCGGGAATGGGCCGCGGCGAGGGCGGCCCCGACCGACCGCCGGGTCAGGACGACCTTGACCCTGTCGATCACCACGTGCCCGATCGCCACGATCGCGACGAACGTCCAGCCGAAACTGCCGTACGCCAGCCCGATCGGCGCCGTGCAGACCGCGACGATCAGCCCGTGGGCGACGAGCCCTCCCATGGCCCGGCGGCCGCGTCCTGCCTTCGCGAGCGCCACCCCGCCGGTCTGGAGGATGAAGTCGGCGGCCACATGGGCGAGGACGAGCCACGCGATGACGAGAACGGGGTCGGCCATCAGGGACGAACCGTGGCCCGCGCGAGCAAAATCCGGATGACGCCGGCGAGCTCCCCGATCGAGCGGAGATGGGCCCGGTCGGCCGCGACCGAGATCGTCGCCCGAGTCACCCCAAGCCGCTCGGCGGCCTCGGATCGGCGCAACCCTTCGACCAGGATCGGCCACGCGATCTCGCGCTGCCGGTCGGTCAGGTCGGCGAGCAGGTCGCCGAGCAGCGGCCCGAGAGGGTCGAGGAGATCGTCGGTCGGTGGGTCGCCACTGACGACCGCCAGCCGCTCGCGCCGGGTCGCCGCGATCGCCAGCCGCTCGCGGGCGGTGATGAATGCCGGCCCGCTCCGTTGCGTCGCCGGGCCGTGGCCCGGGTCGACCTCACCGGCCACGATGACCCAGCGCATCGGCACCGCGTCGGAGTGGAGGCTGGCGCGCAGGATCGCCCGCATCGGATCCGCCTTCAGCCGGAGCAGGCCCTGGAGCTCGTCGCCCTGGGTGAACTCGAACAGGGCCAGCCGCTCGTCATCCGGGAACGCCTCGGTCAGGTCCGCCGTCAGCGCCCGCAACCATGCCGTGGCCGCGATCGGTTCGCGACGGGACCGGATGACATCGCCGAACAGCACCAGGGCGGGCACCGCCAAAGGCTATCCGACCACGAATTAGCCGTCAATGGCTAATACTCAACCAATTAGCCGTCGACGGCTAGCCTAGATCTGTTTCGGCCAGGATCTCGGCGATCCGCGCCCGGGTGGTCGGCATGTCGAAACGCAACAGGGCGTCCGGTTCGATCGGCCGCTCCTCGACCTTGCCGCCCCGGCGGAGATAGAGGACGGGATAGATCGCACCGCTGCCGTCCGCCTCGAGCGTGATCGCGAGCGCATCCGTGTTGCCATCGTCGCCGACCCCGTCGACGAACGCGGCCAGCGGGACCACCCCTTCCTCGCGCGGCCCGATCGCCGGATCGATCGAGATGACCTTGGCCAGGTAGGCGCGCTGATGCCACAGCTCGGGTGCCGTCGCGAGCTCGTTCAGGATCGCCTCGGCCAGGCCGGCGGCCGGCAGCGTTCGACGCTCAGGGGCCCCGTCCTGGTCGCCGTGGGTCCGGGCGATATGGCCGGCGAGGACCCGGGCGTTGTAGCGCGCCCCGTGAACCGCGCCGGAGTTGGCCGGCAGGCCGTGCTTCTTCAACCCGGCCGAGCCCTGCCCGATCGTGCCCGCGAAGAAGATCCCGGGAACGGTCGCGCTCTCCCAGTACGGGGTCTGGGCCGGGAGCTTTGCCTGCCCGAACGTCGACACGCCGAGCGCCGGCAAATCCAGCAGCGGCGTGACGAACCCGGTCGCGGAGATCACCTCGTCGACGTCGATCGCCATCTCCTCGCCGCCATCCGACGGCCGGACGGTCACGACGAATGGCGCCTCGGAGCCGCTCTCGGCGCCGCGCACGATCCCCCCGATCGAGGCATCGAGGACGGCCACGCCGCCGCCCAGGACGTGATCCTCGAACGGCTGGACGTAGCGCGCCCGAACGCCGACGAGCGACTTCGTGTTGACCGACAGCTTGGCGGGCGACGGTGAGCAGAGGACGATCCGACGAGCCCACGGCAGGAGGCCGGTCGCGAGCTCGAAGCCGGAGTTCTGCTTGCCCATGATGAACACCCGTCGACCGGCGTACGTCTCGGCCGGCCGCGTGTCTGCGTAGTGGGCCGCGAGCTCGATCCCGGGCGTCGATGGCGCATACGGCTCGGCGACACCGACGGCGAACACAAGCGCCTTCGCGTGGTACTCGCCATCGGTCGTCTCGAGGACGAAGCGCCCGCCGTCGGGACCGTCCTCGTGACGCGTCGCCGTCCAGCGGCAGTCGTGCCGGATCCGCGTGCCCGTCCGCGCGACGAACGTCGCGAGGTTCAGCTCCATCTCCGGCCGCGATGGGAAGTACGACGAGCCGTCCATCAGGTCCGGCATGATCGCGCGCTCGTCCGGGCCATCGCCGAGCAGCGAGTTCCAGTCGTAGCGCTCGTAGGCCGGCGAGTCGCGTTCGACCGGGGCAAACGGCTTGGTCCACGACAGCAATCGCTGAAAGAACGGCCAGCGCCGGAACATGCCACCGGGCGCCGGGTCGGCCGAGATGAGCGCGTGCGGCACGCCGCGTCGACCCAGTGAGTACGAGACCTGGATTGCGCCTGCGCCGCTGCCGACGACGACGACCGGGTACTCGCCGGGCGGGAACGGCCGAGGATCGGCCGCGTCGTTGCCGACGGGCTGGCTCAGCTCCGCCACCGGTTCGCGTTCCGCAGACGGCGCGCCTGCGCCTGGAGCATCCGGAACATCAGGGGCGGGTTGTCGAGCAGGACGCCCTTGACCGCCGGGCCTGCCAGGACGAGCGTCCGAAGCGGTCGCGAGGCGACGATGTCCGCACCGGGCGACTCGCCGAGGAGGATCGAGACCTCGCCGAAGAAGTCGCCCCGGGCGAGGGTCGCCCGCTGCATCCCGTCGATGACGACCTCGGCCTCGCCGTCGAGGATGATGGAGAACGCCGATCCGGACAGCCCCTGGCGAAGGACCCGGGCGCCGTCGGGGAAGACCTCCTCCTCGAACATGTGGGCGAGCCGCTCGAGCTGTGGCGTGGTCAGGTCGGCGAACAGCGCGAAGCCGGCGATCTGGTCGACGATCTCGTCGCGGGTGGCCATCGGGCGTGTGTCCTCTCTTCCGATCCCCTCCGGCGCATTCTGCCACCTCTACCCCGCGACCGACGGTCGCTGTCGGTGTCCCGCGCCGCGGTTGACGCGAGCCTGATCGAACGCGCAGCATCAACTCCATTCCAGAGGAGGATCCGTGACGCTCACCCAGGACCGTCGGACCGAGCTGCTCGGCGGCTGCCCGCTCTTCGCCGGGGTCGACCGGAACGACCTCGGCGCGATCGGCGAACAGGCGATCGAGGTCGACTTTCCGGCCGACCACGTGATTGCCCGCCAGGGCGAGATCGGGACCGGGCTGTTCGTCGTGATCGACGGGGCGGTCCGCGTCATCCGCGACGGCACGGAGCTCGCCCGCCTCGGCGCCGGCGACTTCTTCGGCGAGATGTCGGTGATCGATGGGCTGCCGCGCGTCGCCCAGGTCGTGACGACCGCGCCGACCCGCTGCCTCGCCCTGGCCAGCTGGGAGTTCGAGCGTCTCGTCCTTGAGCACCCGACGATCGGGCTCGCGATCCTGCGCGGTCTGTCCGCCCGACTGCGGGCGAAGACCGATCCCCCGCTCCACTGATCCGGGACGGCCGCGGAACCGACCCGACCCGATGAGCAGCCTTCCGACTGGAACCGTCGCCTTCGTCTTCACCGACATCGAGGGCTCGACCCACCTCGCTCAGACGCTGCCCGAGGACCGCTGGTCGGCGACGCTCGCCCGGCACCGCGAGCTCGTCCGGGCGGCCGTGGCGGCCCATGGCGGAGTCGAGGTCTCGACCGAGGGCGACGGCTTCTTCCTCGTCTTCGCCCGGACCGCCGACGCGATCGCGGCCACCGTCGATGCCCAGCGGGCCCTGTCCGGCGAGCCCTGGCCGGCGGACGCCGTCGTCCGCGTCCGGATGGGCATCCACACCGGCGACGGCCGGCTCGACGCGGACGGCAGCTACATTGGGGCGGACGTCCATCGCGCGGCCCGGGTGTCCGCGGCGGGTCACGGCGGGCAGGTGCTCCTGTCAGAGACGACCTCGGGCCTCGTCGCCGACGAGTTGCCGGCCGGCGTCGGGCTGCGCGGCCTCGGCGAGCATCGCCTCAAGGATCTCCGGCCCGAGCGGATCTGCCAGCTCGTGATCGAGGGCGAGCGGGTCGACTTCCCACCGATCCGCTCGCTCGATCGCCGGCCGAACAACCTGCCGACCCAGCTCACGAGCTTCGTCGGCCGCGAGAAGCCCCTGGCCGAGGCCGAGGCCCTGCTCCAGACGACGCGGCTGCTGACCCTGACGGGGCCCGGCGGCACCGGCAAAACCCGACTGTCGCTCCAGCTCGCGGCCAACGTCGCCGAGCGGTTCCCGGACGGGATCTGGTTCATTGCCCTCGAACCGGTCCGCGATCCGGGACTCGTCGCTGGCACGATCCTGACGACCCTCGGTCTCGTCGAGGCGGGCGGGCGCTCGGCCCGCGACGTTCTGGTCGACTGGCTGGCCAATCGACAGATCCTGCTCGTCCTCGACAACTTCGAGCAGGTCATCGAAGGCGCCCCGGTCGTGGCCGACCTCCTCCGGAACGCGCCCCGCGTGTCGGTCATCGTCACGAGCCGGGCGCCGCTCCGGGTCAGCGGGGAGCAGGAGTACCCGGTGCCCGGCCTGCCGGCTCCGCGCGACGTCCTCGCCCTGTCCGATCTCGAGAAGATGAACCTGCCGGCGCAGGACAGGCGGCTGGATGCGGCGGCCGCGACCCAGTTCGAGGCTGTTCGCCTGTTCATCGCCCGCGCCATCGGGGTCCGGCCGGACTTCAAGGTGACGAACGAGAACGCACCCGCGGTCGCGGGCATCGCCGCCCGTCTCCACGGGATGCCGCTCGCGATCGAGCTGGCAGCGGCGCGAGTCAAGCTCCTCCCGCCCGACGCCATCCTCGAACGTCTCGAGCACCAGCTCGGCATGCTCGCGTCAGGTTCGCGCGACCTGCCCGAGCGCCAGCAGACCCTGCGCGGGGCGATCGCCTGGAGCCACGACCTGCTCGATGACGGTCAGCGCCGGCTGCTCGCCCGATTGTCGGTCTTCGTCGGCGGCTGCGAGCTCGACAGCGCGGAGGCCATCTGCGGTCCCGCCTCCGAGCTGGCCGGGCTCGACGTCCTCGACGGCCTGCTGGCCCTCGCCGACCAGAGCCTCGTCCGGGCCGAGGAGATCGACGGCGAGACGCGCTTCCGGATGCTCGACACGATCCGCGAGTTCGCGGCCGAGCAGCTCACGGCGTCCGGCCAGCGCGACGACATCCACCGCCGCCACAGCGACACGTTCGTCGTCCTGGCCGAGTCGCTCACGCCGCTCCTGTCGGGCGACGACCAGCGCCGCTGGCTCGGTCGCCTGGAGCGCGACCACGACAACATCCGGGCCGTCCTCGATCGGGCCGAGGCGGCCGGCGAGGCCGAGACCGCGATCCGGCTCGGCTTCGCGATGTGGCGCTACTGGCAGAAGCGCGGCCACCTCGCCGAGGCCCGCCGCCGGCTCCAGGCGATGGCCGACGCGTCATGGTCGCGCGCCGATCCGCGGCTCCGGGCCCGGCTGATGGAGGCTCTCGGGGGCGTGTGCTGGTGGCAGGCCGACATCCCGGCGATGGGCGTCGCCTATGGAGAGGCGCTCGAGCTCTGGCAGGCGATCGGCGACAAGCGCGAGATCGCCAATGCCCTGTACAACGACTCGTTCCGGTTTGCCGTGAGCGAGACGGCCGGCGATCGAGATCCCGATCGGATCGGCTTCAACCAGATGGTTCGGGCCCGGGATCTTGCGACCGAGGTCGGCGACGAGCGTGGCCGGGCGAATGCGTTCTGGGGGATCGGCAACTGGCAGTGGTTCCACGCCGCGGAGGACCACGGCATCGCCCATTTCGCTGAGGCGCTCGGCGTGTTCCGGGGCCTCGGCGATCGGACGATGGAGGCCTGGTCGCACCACATGCTCGGGACCGCCCAGATCCGCCTCGGGCCGATGGACGAGTCACGACGCAACGTGGAGGCGGCGCTCCGGCTCTTCCACCGCTTCGGCGACGTCGCGGGGATCACGCTGAGCCTCGACGACTTCGCGTCGCTTGCGATCGCCACCGGCGACCTGCCACGCGCGGCGCGTCTATGGGGCGCGGCCCGCGCCCTGTCGGCGGCAGGTGGCGTCGGGCTGGCCGATTTCGTCGACACCCAGTTCGAGTTCCACGGCCGCCCGAATGCCCGCATCGCGATCGACCCGGCCGAGTTGGAGAAATACGCCGTCGAAGGTCGGGCCATGACCCTTGACGAAAGCGTCGCCTACGCGCTCGAGACGGATATCGACTCGTTGGCGCCGCACGATCACGCGGGCGCCACCCGATGATGGCTGGCGTCGGCGCCCGTTTGCGCCCGATGAGCACATCCGACGTGTTCGGCGAGGTGGTTGCATGAATTTCGCGCCCGGCGAACCAAATCGGCCGATTCGGGTCGGATTCGGTCCTGATGACCGGTCACCAACGTCGATCTCGGCGGATGTGCTCACGGGGCGAGAATCGCCGCCGATCCGGCTCCTCGATGATGAGATCGACCCGGGCACCGTCGTCTTGACCTGTGCGAACTGCGGCGCCGCGATGGACGAGCGGAAATGCAAGCTGATCTGTCGCTGCGGCTACTTCCTGTCCTGCTCGGACTACTACTGAGCTCAGGATCCGCCTGACGTGTGCCCGGCTCACAGGATCCGGCCCGGGCAGGCCCGAGGTCGTAGACTTCGACGATGACCGCCGAGGCGCCCCAGCCGCCTGCCAGCGAGGGCTCCGCGAACCCGCCGCCAGGCGCCGCCGTGACCGGCGCGCCCGCCCGCGACAAGACCGCGATCCCGAAGAATCCCGGCCGGCGCGAGCTCGGAATGAAGGCGACCCTGCTGTTCCCGAACAAGGAGATCGTCGAGCAGTACTACGTCCCGCTGATCTATACCGCCTGCCGGACGTGCTACTCGGAGCTGACCCCGGAGGACATCTTCGACCGCGCCGCGACCGGCAAGATCGAGCAGGCGAAGATGCAGAAGCTGATCTCCGGCGTGATCGAATCCGGCCACGGCTCGACGATCGAGCACGTCGTCTTCACCTTCGGGATCAGCGGCGTGTCGCGGACGCTGTCGCATCAGCTGGTCCGCCATCGCGCCGGTGTCGCGTTCGACCAGCAGAGCCAGCGCTACGTCACGTTCAAGGGCGCCTCGACGATGCTGCCGGCGACGATCCAGGACGCCGATCCTGAATTGCGTGAGGCCTACGACGAGCAGATCGCCGGCTCGATGGACCTCTACGGGCAGCTCGTCGGCGCGGGGATCCCGGGCGAGGACGCGCGGTTCGTCTTTCCGAACGCCACCCGCACGAACCTCGTGATGACGACGAACCTGCGAGCCCTGATCCACATGTCCGGGCTGCGCCTGTGCACGATGGCTCAATGGGAGATCCGCCGGCTGTTCCAACTGATCCGCCACGAGATCTTCCAGGTGTCGCCATTCCTTGGCAGCTTCCTCGCCCCCAAGTGCGTCGCCCTCGGCTACTGCGACGAGATGGGCAACCGCGACGAGCACTGCCCGATCCGGCCCCACAAGGACAATGTCCTCGGCGCGTGGGCCGAGAAGTCGAAGGCGGCCAAGGCCGCTGGTCGGGAGTTGACCGTCAAATAGCCGCGGGCCGACGCCCGCCGGGTCCTGCTTCCTCGCACCTCCGCTCCTGGCAGGCGCGCATCCGGCATGAACGTGCATGGATCACGCTGATTCGCGACGCTTGATGCTCGTTCCGCTGCGCGGCCGAACGTGAATATCCCCGAGTCGTTCCAGTCAGGCGCGCCGCTCGCTAGCCTGCTCCTGACAGGTCGGCGACGAACCTCCGGATCACCCGCGCCAGGCGTGGGCCTGCCTCGGCGCCGGCGGCGAGGACCTCCTCGTGGCTGAGCGGCACGCCCGAGTAACCCGCGCCGGCGTTCGTGACGAGCGACACGCCGCACACCTCCAGCCCGGCCCAGCGCGCGGCGATGCACTCGAGGACGGTCGACATTCCGACGGCATCGGCGCCGAGACCGCGCAGCATCCGGACCTCGGCCGGGGTCTCGTACTGGGGCCCGAGGAGGCCGGCGTAGATCCCTTCCTCGAGCGGCACGCCCTCGGCCTCGCCCGCGGCCCTCAGCGCGGCGCGCAAGCGCGGGCTCCAGGCATCGGTCAGATCCTGGAACCGCGGGCCGATCGCGTCGGCGTTCGGTCCGTGGAGCGGCGTTCGGCCGGTCAGGTTGAGATGGTCGGAGATCACCATCAGCGTTCCCGGCCCGAACGACGGGTCGACCCCACCGGCGGCGTTCGTCAGCATGACGATCCCCGCGCCGAGCCGGTGGAACAGGAGCACGGGCTGGACGACGAGGCCCGGATCGTTGCCCTCGTAGACGTGGAAGCGGCCCTGGAGCATCACGACCGGCGTCCCACCGAGCCGACCGAGCCACAGCCGACCGACATGTCCGGGCGCGGTCGCGGCCGGCCAGCCGGGAAGCTCCGCGAACGGGATCGCGACGGCATCCTCGAGATCGTCGGCGAGGCCACCGAGCCCCGAGCCGAGGACGATCCCGACCTTCGGCAAGAGATCCGAGCGAGCGCGGACCGCGGCCTCGAGCGCATCGATCCGGGCGGGCTGGTCTGCGGGGGCGATCGGCTGCGCGCCGTCAACCGAGGCGCGAAGGTCAGGGGCAGTCACGGGCGCGCGGGCCTCCGGTTCACGTCCAGGGGGAAGACGACCGAGGCCCGCTTCGTCGTGTGCCCGACGGACGTACCGACACCGGGATGCCGGTCGCAGTCCGTCGGGCGGTCATCGCCAGGGCGGAAACGGCCGAAGCCGTCAGGCCCGGACAACGAAGCGCCCGAAGCGACCGGCGTGGATCAGAGGTCCTTGATGTGATCTCGGTGTCTCCGGTTCCTGACGGCCCCTTCGGGCAAGACGGAAGATACGGCCGGGCCGGCGCCAGGGTCAACGGACTTGTCCACCAACTTCGGCGTCGCACGCCGGCGCGTATCCACGAGTTCTGCACGAATGTGGAAAGCGCGTGGACAACCCGGTCTACATTCCCTTGCCGCGGCGGTCGATCGACCGGAGCGAGTCGTTCATTCGGAAGAGGACCACGACGAACTCGAGGATCACTCGCCAGTAGAGGTTGCCGAAGAACAGGAGCAACAGCCCGTAGATGGCCGCCCCACCTCCGCCCGCCGCCATGGCGCCGAGCGCGGCGATGGTGATCAACACCGCGCCGATGACATACACGATGGTGATGATCGTCGGAGTGATCAGGTAGCGGAACGAGATGAATTCCCCGAAGTTGAAGCCTTCGGCAGGAGCGGGGCTGTGTGGCGGGATCGGGACCTGGGAATCCATGTCGATCACCTCGTGGCCAGCGGGCCATCGATCATCGACAGCAACCGTGCATCGATCATGACGACGCGCGCGTTCGATTCCGTCAGACCGAGACCCATCCGTTCGTCGTTCTGCGTCAGCCGCCCATCGCGAACATCTCGAGCCGCGGCAGGCTCGACGACGTGGCCTCGGTCCGCTCCTCGGAATAGCGGTCATCGCGAACCCGCCAGACAGCGGCCACGGCGTCGCGCAGTGCGGCTTCGCCTGCGACGACCGCGACAAGCTCCGGATCCCGGAGGATCGCCCGGAGGTCGTGGCCCTCGCCGGTGAACAGACACGTGTAGAAGCGTCCCTCGGCGGACAGCCGGGCACGGGTGCAGTCGCCGCAGAACGGCTTCGTCACCGACGCGATCACGCCCACCTCGCCGACGCCGTCGCGATAGCGCCAGCGGGTCGCGACCTCGCCCCGGTAGCGCGGCGGCTCGGCGACCAGCGGCATCTCGGCGTCGACCAGCCCGACCAGCTCGTCCGCTCCGACGACCTCGTCCATCCGCCAGCCGTTCGTGTGCCCGACATCCATGAACTCGATGAACCGAAGGGTCACACCGGCGTCACGCGCCCAGCGGGCCATCGGCAGGACGCTCGCCTCGTTGATCCCACGCCGGACGACCATGTTGACCTTGATCGGCCCGAGGCCCGCCTCCTGGGCCGCGCTGATCCCGTCGAGGACCTTGGCGACCGGGAAGTCGACCCCGTTCATGGCGCTGAACACCGCGTCGTCGAGCGAGTCGAGGCTGATCGTGACCCGGCCGAGGCCGGCGTCGGCGAGCGGACCGGCAAGCTTGCGCAGGGCCGAGCCGTTCGTCGTCAGGGTGAGGTCGAGCGGGCTTCCATCGGTCCGTCGGAGGGCCGCCAGCATCGCGACCAGGACCGGCAGGTCGCGCCGGACGAGCGGCTCGCCGCCGGTCAGCCGGAGCTTCTCGACCCCGAGGGAGACGAACACGCGGGCAACCCGCTCGATCTCCTCGAATGTCAGGACCTCGGAGCGCGGCAGGAACGCGTAGTCGGCTCCGAAGATCTCCTTCGGCATGCAATACGTGCACCGGAAGTTGCAGCGATCGGTGACCGAGATCCGCAGGTCGTGGAGCGGCCGGCCGAGGAGATCGGCCAGCGCGCTGCCCAACGGAGCCGCAAGGTCGGAGGCCGGGATCGTGTCCATCGGCGTGATCCTACCGCGGCCCGCCCGAACGCCCGCGCGAGGAATCCTGAGCCGGTGCGCGGCTGTCGCCAAAAACCGGTTGCCGCCGGTCAACGGTCGAGCCGCGGCGACCATGGTCCGCTCCCCCGCCGGTACCACCGGCTTGCCCCTCTGGTACCTCTAGCGGACTCCATCACACCCATCCCCGTCGACCACACTGCGGACACGCCCTGGATCCCCTGACAGCGCGCACCTGGAGAGGCAACGACGCATGGCCCAGACCGACGCCAAAGCCGGTTTCCGGCTCCCCTGGAGCTCCGACCGCCAGTCGAGCGAGACGCTCGAGGGTGATTCGGCGACCGACTCGCAGGCTGCCGCCACTGGCGGCTGGCCGAGCGAGGACAGCGCGCAGTTCAACGGAACCGCCGCGGTTGCCCCCGACGCAGCCACCACCGTTGATCCGTTGACGAGCCCGATGGTCGACCCGGAGCCGGCCCCCGCGCCGAGCGCTCCGACCCCCCCGCCGGCCGGTCGCAAGCCGACCAGGTTCATGGCCGACCTCACCAAGGCGATGCAGGCCGCGGCCGAGGACGCCCGATCGCGGGCGATCGGCCAGCTCCAGGCCGACGCGAAGACCCACGTCGAAACGATCCACGGTCGTTCGTCAACCGAGGCAGCCGGCCTGCGCCGAGCCGCCGACGACGATGTCGCCGCCGTCCGCGAGTGGTCGAAGGCCGAGATCGCCCGGATCCGCGAAGAGACCGAGTCGAGGATCACCGACCGCAAGGCCCGCCTCGAGAGCGAGATCGACGAGCACGCCGCCCTGATCGAGCGCGAGATCGACGCCGTCCAGAAGACGGTCGCCGCGTTCGAGGATGAGATGGCCGCGTTCTTCGAGCGCCTGCTCGGCGAAGAGGACCCGAGCCGCTTCGCCACCATGGCCGAGAACCTGCCCGAGGCTCCCGCGTTCGAGGGCATCCTGGCCAGCCCGGCTGTCGACCCGACGAACGACGAGGCCGACGCGGAGACCAGCACCGCCGCTGCCGCGGACGCGGTTCTCGAGACCGTCGCCGACGACGCGACCGACGACACGACCGAGACCGAGACCGAAGCCGAAGCCGCGGCCGAGACCGGCGAGACCACCGAGACCACCGACCCCGAGTCGCCGACCGGCGAGCTCGAGGCCATGACCGGCAGCGCAAGCGACGCGCACAGCGCGTCGTCCGTCGGATCGACCGACGGTAGCGAGGGTGGCGACGGCGAGCTCGACCGCGAGGCCGCATTCGCCGCGATCCAGGCCGCCGCCGAGGCCGCCGCGAGCGCCGAGGTCGCGGCCGACGCCGCCGCCCGCGCCGAGGCCGTCGCCGACGTCGCGATCGAGATCATGGGTAACCACGAGGACGAGGGCGAGGCTGATCCGCGCTTCGCGGCCCTCGGCCTGTCGCCCGATTACGACGCCGCAGAGGCCGAGGCGCTGGCCGCGGCCGACTCGTCGGACGATGAGATCCCCGAGATCGGCGACGACGCGCTCGCCGCCCGCCTGGCGGGTCTCGTCCCCGGCAAGAACAAGGGCAACCCGGCCGACACGACCACGACCCAGGTGGTCGTGGTGGGGCTCGTGAGCGTCGCCAGCATCGCAAGCTTCAAGCGCCATCTTGGCCGCGTGACCGGCGTTCAGTCGGTCGGCGTCTCGTCCGGTCCTGACGGTGAGTTCATCTTCGCGGTCAACCACGGCGGGGATGTCGTTCTGCGCGACGCGATCCCGTCCCTGCCGAGCTTCCAGGCCCGCGTCACCGGCTCGTCCGACGGCGTGGTCCATGTGACCGCGCACGATCCAGAGGCGGACGCGTAACCGGCCGGCCTGGCCCACACGCGTCCACCTCACCAACGCCGAGACCCGGGGAACCAAGATCGTGGCCCGACCAGCGATCGTCATCGCGCTTCCGCCGGCCGAACGCGGGCTTGTCATCGACGAGCTCCGGGGAGCCGGCTTCGAGGCGATTGCCATCGGGACGCCCGATGAGCTCGACGCCCTCCTGACCTCGCGCCACGACATCGCGATCGCGATCCTCGACGGCGAGACCGACTTCGACACGTCGCTCGAGTATTACGGGCTGCTCCACGAAGGCGGCCGGACCATCCCCGCCTTGATGGTCATGTCGCCGCAGGCGATCGACAAGATGTTCAACCCGTCGTCGGCTGACGAGTTCTTCAGCCGGCCGTATACCGCCGACTCGATCCGCTGGCGGGTCGAGGCGATGTGCATCCGCTCGGTCACGGTCGACGACGGCTCCGGGCCGATCATCCAGGGCGGCTCGATGGAGATGGGCGACTGGTCGCGTCGGGCGACCGTGATCGCGATCTTCAACCCGAAGGGCGGCGTCGGAAAGACGACGATCGCGACCAACCTCGCCTCTGCCTTCCAGCTTCACCAGGGCCAGAAGGTGCTCCTGATCGACGCCGACACGGTCACCGGCCACGTCACGACATCGCTCGGGCTCGAGCAGGTCCGGACCGTCGCCGACAGCTGGCGCGAGCAGATGGACGACGGGATCACCGAGTCGCTGACTGCGCTCGCCGCGCCCCATCCGTCGGGGTTGTCGGTCGTGTCGCTCACGTCAACGCCGCTGAACACCGAGATCCTCGATCCGGTCCGGATCGCCGACGCGATCACCAGCTCGCGCCCGACCTATGACTTCATCGTCGTCGACCTCCATCCGTCGTACAGCGCCCTCAACCGGGCCATCTTCCAGAAGGCCGACAAGATCCTTGTCCCGGTCACGCCCGACGTCCCCGCCCTGCGCGCCGCGGTCCAGCTTCGCGAGGTCGCGATCGAGCTCAACGTCCAGGATCGGCTGGCCCTGGTCGTCAACCGGGCGAACAGCGGTGTCTCGGTCGCGGACATGGAGAAGACGGTCGGGATGCCGGCCCTCGCCTTGATCCGGTCCGGCGGCCTGCTCTTCGTCCGGGCCGCGAACGAGGGCCGGACCGTTATCGAGATGTATCCGAACGAACGGATCACCGAGGACTTCGATGCCCTCGCCGAACGGCTCGTCCGGACGTTCCAGACAGTGGTCAAGCCGGCACCGGTCGCCCCGCCGAAGACGGGCGGTTTCCGCCTTCCGTTCGGTCGCTCGAAGGAACCCGCCCGGGCCTGACGCGCCGGCGCGGCTCGCCGCGCGCCCCGTCGACCAACTTGATTCCCACGGGCCAGGTGTCAGTCCCTCCCGGCCACCGGAAATGACGAGCGCGTCGAACCGTGCCATCGCCTCGCGGTCAGGGGGAACCAACGCTCGGGCGGCATGTCGTCCAACGCCGAAGCTGTCGAGCTCGACCCGCTCGGCCGGCAGGTCCAGGAGGTGGCTCGAGCTCCTCCTCCGGGGTTGAGTCGCCACGCGACTCAAGTTGGCCGGCAGTGAGCGCGGTGTCGCCGGAATTGCGACCGACCGCCTCGTGCTGTTGGCGATTGGGAGTCGCCTGACGACTCGCGGCCGGGCTTCCACCCCTATGTCCTGGCCCGGTGCGCATGTCGCCGGCGTGCCGACCGGTCGTTCGAGTCGTGTCGTGACTCACCATCGGGATCCATCGATCCTCGTGATCTGACTCAGCTCACCCGGCGAGTCCGGGCCAACTTCGTGAGCCGAGCTTGCCCGGCATGTCGGCTATGACCTGTCTTGCCACGTAATTCCGCCCAGCGGTGCCCCGGGCAGCTTCTGCGCCTTGAGCCCGGTCCGCTTGTCGACCTGCTCGACACCCCGCAGGTAGAAGCGGTTCACGAGGACCGTGTCGACGTCGGGATCGCCCACCCGCACCTCGCCGAACGTTGCCACCGCCTCGACGACCGGGACGAACATCTCGGTCGACCGATCGAGCAGGCGATCCGGCTCCGATCCCGGATGGAGGTAGACCGTACCGACGATCCGGAACGGCGGAGCCTCGAGGGCAACGTCGTAGGCGACCTTGTGGACGCGATGGGCGGCTCGTTCGGTGTCGGTCAGCTCCGGCAGCGAGCCCTCGCCCGCGAGGACCAGGATCAGGTCGTATGGATCGACGCTCTTGAGCCCGGGTGCGTCGACGAGCGGAGCAGAACCGTCGATCGGGGCCCATTGGACGTCGTGGATCGCGACTGACTCGCGCTTGTTCAATGCGTCCGACAGGCGGCCGATGACATCCATCCGGCCGACGAGTCGCCACTCCTCGGTCACCCCGTCGAATGCGACGCCGGTCCGGACGGCACGGAGCCCGCTGCTCGGCGCCTCGACCGGCGCGGTGCCGGCCGCGGCCTTCTTTCGACGGAGGAAGTTCAGGGGCACGTCCGGTCAGTCCTCGGACTTGAAGCTGTTCTCGCGAATGGTCTCGACGACCGCCGCGTCGGCCAGGGTCGTGGTGTCGCCGAGCGACCGGCCCTGGGCAATGTCGCGGAGGAGGCGGCGCATGATCTTGCCGCTCCGCGTCTTCGGCAGGTCCGGGGTGAACATCAGGGCCTTCGGCTTGGCGATCGGGCTGATCTTGGTCGCGACATGGCGGCGCAGCTCGTCACCGAGCTCCGGGGTCGGCTCGAACCCCAGCCGGAGGATGACGAAGGCGTTGATCGCCTCGCCGGTCACCGGATCGGGGCCGCCCACGACGGCGGCCTCGGCCACCGCCGGATGCGACACGAGCGCGCTCTCGATCTCGGTGGTCGACAGGCGGTGGCCCGACACGTTCATCACGTCGTCGACCCGGCCGAGCAGCCAGTAGTAGCCGTCGTCGTCGCGCTTCGCTCCGTCGCCGGCGAAGTACATGCCCGGGAACCGGCTCCAGTACGTCTGCCGGTAGCGCTCGGGGTCGCCGTAGATCCCGCGCAGCATCGCCGGCCACGGGCGCTTCAGGACGAGATAGCCGCCGCCTCCGTTCGGGACCGATTTCCCGTCGCCGTCGACGATGTCGGCCTCGATCCCCGGAAAAGGGAACGTGGCGCTGCCAGGCTTGGTGGTCGTCACCCCGGGCAGCGGCGTGATCAGGATCTGGCCGGTCTCCGTCTGCCACCACGTGTCGACGACCGGCGTCGTGCCGCCACCGATGTGCTCGCGGTACCAGAGCCAGGCTTCGGGGTTGATCGGCTCGCCGACGGAGCCGAGGACGCGCAGCGACGACAGGTCGTGGCCGGCCGGATGCTGGGCGCCCTGCTTCATGAACGCCCGGATCGCGGTCGGGGCGCAGTACAGGATCGTGACCTTGTACTCCTCGATGATCGACCACCAGCGATCCCAGCCCGGCGTGTCGGGCGAACCCTCTTACAGGATCCCGGTCGTCGCGTTGGCGAGCGGCCCATAGACGATGTAGCTATGGCCGGTCACCCAGCCGATGTCCGCCGCGCACCAGTACACGTCGTCGGGCTTGATGTCGAAGATCTGCCTGTGGCTGTAGGACGTGCCGACGAGGTAGCCGGCCGTCGTGTGGGTGATCCCCTTCGGCTTGGCGGTGGAGCCCGAGGTGTAGAGCAGGTAGAGCATGTGCTCGCTGTCGAGCGGGACCGGCGGGCACTCCGCGTCCTGGCGCTCGACGATGTCGTGCCACCAGACGTCGCGGCCCTCGACCAACATCGTGTCGGGCGCGGCATCGCCGAGGCGGCGAACGACCAGGACGTGCTCGACGGTGGGGCTCGACGCGACGGCCTCGTCGACCGCGGCCTTGAGCGGCATCGCCTTGCCGCGGCGATAGCTGCCGTCGGCGGTGATGATGATCTTCGCCTCCGCGTCGTTGATCCGGCCCGACAGCGCCTCGGCCGAGAAGCCGGCGAAGACGACCGTATGCGGCGCACCGATCCGGGCGCAGGCGAGCATCGCGATCGGCAGCTCCGGGATCATCGGCATGTAGATCGCGACCCGGTCGCCCACCCCGACGCCGAGCTCGCGCAGGGCGTTGGCCGCCTTCGACACCTCGAGGAGCAGGTCGGCGTAGGTGATCGTGCGCGTCTCGCCGGGCTCGCCGATCCAGTGGTAGGCGACCTTGTTGCCGAGGCCGTTCGCGACGTGCCGGTCGACGCAGTTCTCGCTCATGTTCAGCTTGCCGCCGACGAACCACTTCGCGAACGGCAGGTCCCATTCGAGCGTCGTCGTGAACGGCTCGTTCCAGGTCACGGTTTCGCGGGCGATCTTCGCCCAGAATGCCTCCGGATCGTGGGCCGCTTCCTCGTACAGGGCGGCCTGAGCGTTGGCCTGGGCCGTAAAAGCCGGGTCAGGCGGGAACACCCGCTCCTCGAGCAGCAGGTTCTCGATCTCGGGACGCTGGTCGACGCTCACGGGCCGCTCCTGCCGATGGTCGGGCGCGCACGAACGAATTGGGCTGAGCGGACATTCTACGCGGGCTGGCCGGGCGTGGCCGCCGGTCGTCCCCGGTCCGGCGGGCGGCGAGCGAGCAGCCCGTGCTCGTTGCGTCGC
>JANMCU010000062.1:0-4856 GCA_031361415.1 Chloroflexota bacterium
CCGGACGATCGCCGGCAGACCGATCGTGGCGAGGGCCTCGTCGGCGCTTGCCGTCCTTGCCTCCGCCGTCGCGCCCTCGACGATGAAGCTCGGGGCATACGGCTGGCCGATCCGGTCGAGCAGATCGCGGAAGGCCTCGCGGTCCTCGGCCATCCGGATCGCCTCGAGGGGCGTGCCGAGGAGGCGGATCGGGTGGCGATCGAAGACGCCGGCCTCAGCGAGCGCGGCGGTGAGGTTGAGCGCGGTCTGGCCGCCGAGCCCCGCGAGGAGGCCCTCCGGCTTCTCCCTCGCGATGACCGCCTCGACGGCCTCGACCGTCAGCGGCTCCAGGTAGATGGCGTCGGCGACGGTCGGGTCGGTCATGATCGTCGCCGGGTTGCTGTTGATGAGGATCGTCCGGACGCCCTCGGCGCGGAGGGCGCGGCAGGCCTGGGTGCCGGCGTAGTCGAACTCGGCCGCCTGGCCGATGACGACCGGCCCGGAGCCGAGGATCAGGACCGAGGCGGGCTTGCGGCGCTCGCGCCCGCTCGATGGCGACATCTTCACCGCTGAGTCACCCGGGGACTGGTGTGGCGGCTTGTCGAGGCCGCAGGTCTGCTAGCGACGACCCAGTTAGCCGCCGACGGCAAATCGGGCCGGCCGGGTGCAACTGACCGGCCGCATTGGCGCCATACAAGTCCACCGGCGACTGTCGTGACAGGAATCGCGACTCGAGCATCACCGCGCCCGCTTCGCCCGCTGCCCCGCGCGCGCCACGAACCGGTCGAACACCGCGAGCGCGTCGAGCGGGCCCGGCGCCCCCTCGGGGTGGTACTGGACGGTCTCGATCGGGAGCGTGGCGTGACGCAGGCCCTCGACCGAGCCGTCGTTCAGGTTCACCTGGCTCACCCGGAAGCCGGACGCGGCCGACACCGACTCCCCCACCACCTGGACTTCGTGGTTCTGGGCGGTGACCTGGACCAGCCCCAGCTCCACGTCCCGGACCGGGTGGTTCGCCCCGTGATGCCCGAACCGGAGCCGGGTCGTGTCCGCGCCGGCGGCTCGGGCGACGATCTGGTGGCCGAGGCAGATCCCGAGCAACGGCCGGCCGTCATCGATGATCGCCCGGGCGAGGGCCACGGGACCGCCGAGCCGGGCGGGATCGCCCGGGCCTGGCGAGAGGATCAGACCGTCGATGTCGCGGGCGAGCGCGACCGCGGTCGAGATCGTGTGGGGCAGGATCCGGACGCGCGCACCGCGCCGGCGCATCCCGAGGACGATGTTCGACTTCAGCCCGAAGTCGACGATCCCGATCAGCGGGCCGCCTTCCTCCTCGCGCCCGACGTCCATGATCGAACCGGGCGAGACCTGGCCGACGAAGTCCTGGTCCTCCCAGCGCGGCACGGCCCTTGCACGCTCGACCGCGCCATCGCGGTCCACGTAGCCGGGCTCGGTCACGATCCCGCGCAGGCTCCCGTTCGCTCGCAGGTGGCGGGCCAGCGCACGCGTGTCGACGCCGGCGATCGCCGGGATTCCACTGGTCCGGAGGAGGGACGCGAGTTGGCGAGCGTCGCCGAGCACGGCGGCCGTTGCGTTCGCGACGACGAGGGCCCGGAGCCACGGGCGGAGCGACTGGTCGTCCTCGATCAGACGGCCGTAGTTGCCGATCAGCGGGTAGGTCATGACCACGATCTGGCCGGCGTACGACGGGTCGGTGCAGACCTCCTGGTAGCCGGTCTGGGACGTGTTGACGACGAGGTCGCCGCCGGCGGCATCGGCCGCACCGAACGCGATTCCCGGGAAGATCGTCCCGTCCTCCAGGGCGAGAAGCGCCGGACCGAGGTCGCCGACGCGTGGATCGACGATCGAGGTCGACCGCGGCTGGGGAGGAACGAGACGTGGTGTCGCGGGCGGGTTCGAGATCACCGGCCCCTCGACATGAAAACGCCACCGGCCCAGCGGGCTCGGTGGACGCGCGGACAGACGATCGGGTGGCCTCCCTTCCGGCCTCACGGGACCGGTCCGCCGGTCTCACAGGACCGGCCTTCAAGGATGCCTGAAGGGTAGCAGGATCAGGGCGGAGCCGGCTCGGGCGAAGCGCGGACGGCGATCTTCCCCTCGTGTCGGTCCGGGCGGGTCCGGTGCCGTCTGGTGACGAATGGGTCATCGTCGACGGGCCGCGGCTCGACGACGATGGACGGCATGAACGTCATCGACGACTTCGACCGCACCGTTCCCTCGAGCCTCGACCGTCGAGCCGTGAGTCACGACCTCGACATGCCGACCGACGAGCTTCGCGTCGTGACCTCGGGCCTGGCCGGCCGGGAGGCCGCCATTTCCGCCGGCCATCACGCGCTCGCGAGACTCGTCACGACGAGGCAGGTCACCGCGGATCGATGACCCGCCGAGATCGCGCGCGAATCAACGAGGCCTCCCGAGCGATCCGGAGGCCTCGTCCGTTGATCCGCCGATCAATCGCGCGAGCGTTACGGGCTCTGGCGCAGCGCCTCGATCGAGGCGGTCGGGACGATCCCTTCGACACGGCGCGCCAATTCCACGTCGAGAGTGACGAACGCGTCGGCCTGGAGCTGCGTGAGCGCGACGTACTCCGCGTCGTAGGTCGAGGCCCACCCCAGCCGATCCGCAATCTCCCAGGCTCGCCGCCGGAGCACGCCGTCCCCGAGAAGCCTGATCGGCATTCGCCCGATCCGAGCGAGGCGGTCGCGTGCGACATCGGCGGGAATCTCGCCTCGCTGGACGGATTCGTGGAGCGCCGACAGCGTCTGTGACCGCAGGAGCGTCGGCGCGAGGAGTTGGTGCTCGGGCGCAACCTCGATCCCTTCGGCGGCGAGGTGGAGGACGGCGCTCGCGTCGACGACGAACCTGGTCATCGGTCTCGGCCCTCCGACGCCTAATACCGGCGCCACGTGCTCTTGAACGACGCGCCCCCGGACGCCAGGTCGGAGGTGGTCGCCTTGGCTTCGCCAGTTGATGTGACCATGTCGAACCGAACGTGGGCCCACGCGGCGATTGCCCCACGGACTCCCCCGATGGTCGCGCTGCAGCCGGTCATCGTCACCGGCGTGACCTTGGTCTGAGGAAGGACGTGATCACCGAGCTGGGTCACCTGCGTCGATGGAGCCTCGTCGATCCACAACGCCACGTAGCCCGATGTGGCACGGGCCTGGACCGTCGAGAAGTTCTGCCCGGTCGTGCGGTTCTTGATCGTCAGGGTCCATTGATTGCCGCTCCGAGCAACGGACGCCGTGAACTTGTCGCCAGGTCGGGCTCGCATCGAGATGTCAACCGTGGCCTTGGGAAACATCTCGTACCAGACGTAGTACCTCGGCACGGCAGAGCCCCGGAGACAGAGGACCCCGGTTCCGATCTGCTGGAGGTTGACGTCGTTCTCGATGCCGACCCACGGCGCAAACCCTGTCTCCTTCGTTCCGTTGCACGTGCCGGTCGGCTGAGTCCAACTGCCGGACACGGAGGTCACGTCATCGGTGAAGTGTTGAGCGCCGTAGCCCGAGTAATAGGTCGACTCGACGACCGTCGGAGCGCCTTCGTTCGGAATGGGCGGCGGCGTCGAGCGCGGCGGGGCAGTCGCCGCTGGAGTCGGCTTCGGAAGAGGTGGCAGCGAGCCGAGGGGTCGCGGATCGAGATTGCTCGGGGCGACCGCAACCTGGTCGCGCAGCCCGAGATCGACTGCGATGACGGCATTGGCTTTCGAGATCGCGAGCACTTCCGGCAACAGGCCGAACAGCGTGGCCGCGGCGGCCTGCTGCGTCTGGGCATCGCTCGAGCTGAACGTCTTGGCGGCCTTCACGGCGACGCCGGCCTGCTCCAGAACAGCCGCCATGCGGGCAGCAAGGTCCTGCGTCGACGCGCACTGGCCGAGTCCGGCCACGAGAGCGTCGCCGTCGATCGCAATCAACGTTGCCGACACGCGCAGGTTGGCGGTGGCCGCCGCCTGGGACGAGAACGGCTTTGCCAGGACGACTTGGCGAAGCGCCGCGAGATCCTCGGCCAGTCGAGCCGAAAGAACGCCAAGATGGACGACCGCGAAGGCGCACGAGTCCGGGGTCTTGTCTGGCGCCGCCAGAGATCCAGGCGAGCCGGCCGATCCGGCCGACGCGGTCGCCGACCGCGGACCACTCGGGTTCATCCAGCCGCAGCCGGCCACCAGAAGGCAGCCGACGATCGCGACCCGCAGCACCCCCGATCCCTTCACGGGACGAGGATAAGGCCGGGATGAAGAAGAGCACCGTCCTCGCCACCTCGATCGCGGCCCTCGCCGACAGCCCCGGCCGCTTCGGACGGCGTTGGTTCGTTTGTCGCTCGACTGTCCCTTGCAATCCACCGGTGCCACGACGCACCGTCTCGTTGCGCCGCACATCGCGAAGCGAGCATGCCGAGTAGTACAACAACCCCATCACGGCGCCGGGGAATCGCAATCCCGTGGAGGTGGACATGTCCAGGCGCGTTATCGGGTCAGTCCTCGGTGTGGTCATGGCGTTGAGCATTGCCGGCAATGCCCTCGCGTCGAGCTGCGCCAACGTCAGCCGCGCCCCGGCTCCATGCGGTTGGACCTGCACGACCCTCGTGGTCGAGGGCAACTGGGTCTGGCTGCCGAGTCTGGTCAACGTCGGTGTCCCAGCGACAAACCTGCCGCCGTTCTGGGGCTTCATCCCGCCCGGGACCCCCGATGCGGTTTTGATTCAGACGCCGGACGCAGCCGGGAACTACGCGAACGGCTTCACCCTCTCACTCCTCGGTCACAGTGCGTACTGCTTGCGGGGCGTGAATGCCGACAAGAGTCACGGAATCGTCAGCGGCTGCGAGTGAATTTCACGCGATGCCAGTCCGCTCCGTCG
>JANMCU010000071.1:0-14093 GCA_031361415.1 Chloroflexota bacterium
TCGAGGCGCTCATCCGGCACCTTGACCACGCCGACGTGGAGCTCCATGCCGCCGAACCCGCCGGTGTCGGCGTGGCCCCGGGTGAGCGTGTTGAAGACGGTCGTCTTGCCCGATCCGGCAAGACCGACGATGGCGATCTGCATGGTCCGAAGTATCGTCGATGCGCCAGCCGGGTCACGAACCGATGCGAGCCACGCCTTCGACGCGGTCCAGATCGCGATCGAACGACACGACCGCCGCCGGCCCGATCGCCAGGGCACAGGCGCCAAGGTAGGCATCGACGTAGTCGAGGCGAGGGTTCCGCCCGTACACCACGACGCTGTCCTCCAGCGCGCGATCAAGACTGGTGACCCCATCAGAGGCGAGCAGCTGCGCGAGTCTGCGGGCAGAACGGGCCCGCGACCAACGCAGTCGACGCTCGAGGTACCAGGCAAGCTCGACCATGACCGGCGCCGTGAGGATCACTTCGAGGTCGCCCTCCGCCACCCGCCGGAAGACATCGACCGCCTGATCGTGCAGCGCGTTCGCCGGACCCTCCATCAACGCGATCGCCGCATTTGCATCGAGCCAGGCGCGCTGCGCCATCACCGTGCCCGCTGGCGAGCGATCTTGTCCTGCTTCGCCGCAACTGCCTCGGCAATCCCGATCCCGATCACCCGCTTGAGCTCTTTCACGTCGTTCGGAATCCGGCCAGCGTCAGCACCCGCGACCCCGGCCAGATCCAGGATGGAGTGGCTGACTCGTCGCCGAACGATGGCCGACCCACCCGGCCCGGGCTCGAATTCGAGGGTATCGCCGGGCCCGACCGCCAGATGGTCGCGAATGGCCTTGGGAACCGAGATCTGGCCCTGGCTGGTAATGCGCGCACGGCTCGCAGTGTTCTTCGGTGTGGTAATGGCCATGTTCGCCACAGTACCGTCCGAAGCGAGTGCGGTCAAGGTGTCAGTAGCCGGCGGTCGGATCCACGACGTTGAGGAGCGGTTCGCCGGCGGCGTAGCGCCGGAGGTTGTCGCAGAACAGCTCGACGCTCCGGTCGAGCACGCGACCGCTCGACCATGATGTGTGCGGCGTGACGATCACGTTGCCCAGGTCGTAGAACGCCGAGGTCGGCGGCAGCGGCTCCTCGCGGAACGTATCGAGGACCGCGCCGCCGATCCGCCCGGCCCGGAGTGCATCGAGCAGCGCCCGCTCGTCCACGAGCCGACCGCGCGCGACGTTGATCAGCCATGCCGACGACTTCATCATCGCCAGCGCGCCCTCGTCGATCATGTTCTCGGTCTCGGGCGTCAGTGGGGCAGCGAGCACGACGAAGTCCGACTCGGCAAGGAGCTGCGGCATCGACCCGGGCCCGCCGACGCGATCGAGCATGACTTCGCCGATCGATCGCCCGTCGACTTCGACATCGACGCCCGAGGTGCCCCCGTCGCCCCGCCGCCGGACCGCGACGACGCGACAGCCGAAGGCGGTGGCCAGGGCGCCGACCGCCCGCCCGATCGATCCGAGCCCGACGATGCCGACCGTCACGTCGCGCAGCTCGACGCCCTCGAGCGGCTGCCACGTCCGCTCTCGCTGGAGCTCGAGCAGCCCGGGCAGCCGACGGCTGACCGCCAGGATCATCATCAGGACGTACTCGGCGATCGGCCGCGAGAACACACCGCGCGCATTCGTGATCACGAGGCCACGTTCGCGAGCCGCGGGAGTCAGTGCCCTCTCGACCCCGGCCGAGGCCGAGTGGACGTAGTTGAGCCGTGGCGCACGGGCCAGCAGGCGATCGAACGCATCGGACGACAGCCAGCCACGAAGCAGGACCTCGACGTCCTCCACCGGCTCGTCGGTCAGGCCCTCCCGCGACAGCGTGACGATCCGCGCACCCGGCGCCGCCGCCCGGATGAGGTCGAGGTCGCGCGATCGATAGCGGGCCGACAGGATCGGCGACAGCGCGATCGCCGTCGGGGTTCCGCCCGGTCCGGATCCGGGTCCCGCAGTCCGGCGGAAGCCGCCGTCGGGAGCGTCGTCGATCATGTCGCCGCCGCGTCCCCGACGCCAGCGGTCCGGGCGATCCACACCGCGGGATCATCGATCTCGCCCGGGCGCGGAAGCATCTCGGGCCCGGTCCACAGGCGGTTGAGCGCGGCTGCTCCGCCGGTCGCTGCGATCGCCGCCACGAACGCCTCGCCCTTGGCGTACTGCTCGAGCTTCACGTCCATCCCCGTCAAGCGCATGACGGCTCGCTCGAACGGCGAGCGGCGGGCATGACGCCGCTCGTGGAACCGGGCGCTGATCCGCGCGACATCGGGGACCAGGTCCTTGCCGACCTCGTCCATGACATAGTCGCTGAACCCCTCGAGCAGGCTCATCACCGCCTGCGTCTCGCGGAACAGGGTCCGCTGCTCGGCCGTCATCAGCCGCTCCATCCAGTGCTCGTCAGCGTTGCCGTCGCCCCGGATCGCCCGACCCAGGCCACGGAGCGCCTCACGCCCGAGACCGCTGGCCTCCCGCCCGAAGAGCTTGAGCTGGCGCTCGAGCCGGTCGGCGAGGTAGGGCCGCAGCCACGGATGCGCCTCGAACTCGAAGGCGTGGGTCGTCTCGTGCAGGGCGATCCAGGTCCGGAACGGCTCGAGCGGTACGTCGAGGGCGACCGCCGCGGCGCGGATGTTCTCCTCGACGAACAGGAGCTTGCCGGGCGTGGCTTCGGCGGTCAGCAGTGCAAGGTCGTACTGGCCGAGGACTTTCGAGCCCATGAAGCCGAGCAGGAACCCGAGCTGGCGGGTCGTCACCCAGCGGTTGGCGAGGGCCATCGTCGCCTTGGCGAGCCCGCCGCCGGTCGGCATCACCTGATCGAGGAGGTCGGTCTCGAGCTGGCCGATGAGCTGAGCAAACGTGGCCACGTTGGCGTGAACCCACCCGGCTCGATCGACGACGGCCGAGCGTTCAACCACGCCCGGCAGCTCAGTTCCGAGGGCCATCGACAGGCGCGGCACGATCCGCTCCATCGCCGTCGCGTAGGACGCCTCGGTCGCCCGCAGCTCGGCTGGCGTCAGGCTTCCCGGCGCCGAGCGGAGCCGCTGCACGGCGTAGCGCTCTGCGGCAGGCCAGTCCACCAGGCCTTGACGGGCGACCCGCTCGGCCCGCCGGCCCAGGACGGTCGCCGCGGCGCCGAGCGCCGAACCGACGAGGAACCCCGCCTGCCAGACGCGATCGTCCCGCCGGTGCGAGCCGGGGTTTCGCGGTGCGCTCAACGGATCGCCTCGAGGCTCATGTCGGGACCGCCGAGACCTCGACCGACCCGACGTCCGGGAATGCCTCACCGAAGATCCGCTCCGCGACGACCCGGAATGCGTCGACATCGCCGGTCGTCAGCTGGATGTGGACGGGCGTGGCCGCGATCTCGGCGGGGCGTTCGTGATCGGTCGTGCCCGCATCGGGGGCCATGCCGCGGGTCGTGCCTGGCGCCTCGAGGCCGTTGATCGCGAGCAGCTCGACCAGGGCCGAGGCGGTGGCGGTCGCCGAATCGACGATCGCGACGCGCTCACCGGCGATCGCCGCGATCACCGCCCGCAACAGCGGGTAATGGGTACAGCCGAGCAGGAGCGTGTCGATCCGCGCGGAGGCCGGAAGCGGGAACACGAACTCGCCGGCCTCGTCACGCTCGCCGAGGAGCGGGGCAAGAGACGCGGCCACGATCGCTTCGACCTCCGGACCGGTCAGCCGGCCGGCCTCGACGAGGGGCACGAATGCAGGTGTCGCGTGCTCGTACACCTCGACCGCGGGGTTCTCGTCCTTGATCGCGTTGAAATAGGCGTGTGACCGGACCGTTGCCGGCGTGGCGATCACACCGACGCGCCGATTCCGGGTCGTGAGCGACGCCGTGACCGCGCCGGGCCGGACGACGCCCAGGATCGGCAGGGGGTAACGCCGCCGGAACTCGGGCAGCGCGACCGCGGTCGACGTGTTGCAGGCGACGACGATCGCTTTGACATTCCGGGCCGCGAGCGCGTCGAGCGCCTCGATCGAGAAGGCGAGAACCTCGTCATCGCTTCGGATGCCGTAGGGAGCCCGCAGGTTGTCGCCCAGATAGATCGTCGATTCGCGCGGCGAGCGACGGAGGATCTCGCGGAGGACTGTCAGCCCGCCGACCCCCGAGTCGAAGACACCGATCGGGCGAGGATCGGACATCGGGCCGCCTAGCGCCTGCCTGCCGCCGTCGCCCGGACGATCCCGTTGGCCGCGAGCAGCTCGGCCGCGACGCGGTGGAGGTCCTGGCTGATCGCCGCGGACGGGTTGGCAAGCACGAACGGCACGCCCTCGTTGTTCGACTCGACGACGAGCAGGCCGTCGCTGATGACCCGGTGCTCGGGCACCCGCCCGAGCGCCCGCTCGAGGTCGCCCGGATCGATGCCGCCCGTCGAATCGGACCGGTTCACCAGGTAGCGCACCTTGGACGCGGGGTAGCCGATCATCCGGAACGCGTCGGCGACCGCGATCGTGTTGTGGATCGTCGTCGAGTCGTACGTCACGATCTCGACGATCGTGTCGGACAGGTCGAGGAAGGAAAGGTTGATGTCATTGAGAGCGGATGACATGTCGATCACGATCGAGCCGTAGACCCGCCGCAGCAGCGACAGGATCTTGTCGATGTCGCGGGCGGTGACCATCTCGGCCATCTCGACCCGCGGCGGGGCGAGCAGGATGTCGATCCCCGACGGATCACGCCAGAGGACGTCCTGGAGGTCGGATTCTGCGACGCGGTCGGTCGGCAGGTCGAGGATCGACGGCGCGTCGACCGGCACCTTGAGCAGCGAGCGCAGGTCGCCGAACTGGAGCGAGCCGTCGATCAAAACGGTCCGCTGATCGGCCTGGCCCAGGGCGACCGCCAGGTTGAACGCGATCGTGGTCTTGCCGACGCCACCCTTCGGGGCGAAGACCGAGTAGATCCGGGACGTACCGGTCGTCGAATGCTCGGCGAATTCCTTGCGGACCGCGGCGATCCGGTTCATCAGGTCGAAGCCGGAGAATGGCATCGCGAGGACGCCGTGGATGCCCTTGAGCGGATCCGGCTCGACCGGGGTCTGGGGGACGGTCAGCATGATGACGGGGACCCCGAGGCCGGAGGCGAAAAGCTGCTCGGCGAGGGCGAGGCCCTTGACCCGGCCCTGGAGCAGCGCGTCGATGAGGACGACATCGGGTCGGAGCTGCTGGACCTGCGCGAGGACCTTGCTCCCGTCGCTCAGGACGTCGAGAAGCTTGACCGAGCTCTGGGAGTTCAGGAGGCCGCGGATGTACTGCGCCACCTGGGGGACGTCCTCGACGATGAGGAGGCGCGTCTGGTCATTGGATGCCATCGTGGCCGAGTGTACCAAGCCCGCTGGTCATGGCATCGGGCCCGGAAGTCCCACCCGGAAGGAACCCGTCGGCCCGGCCGGACGACGGCACGACCGAGCGCCCCCGCCTCAGGATCGGCCGGCCTCGGGCTTGCGCGCGATCAGGACCGCCCGCTCGCTGCCCGGCCCGATCGGGTCGAGGTCGTAGCTGCCGGCGACCTCGTCGACGACCAGCCCGGCGTCCTCGGCCATCGCCCGCAGCTCATCCGCTCCGACGAGGCGCAGCGCATCGCGCCGGATCCAGCGGATCGTCGTGCCTCCGGCCGGACCCTCCTCGTAGATCGCGGTGAGGTCGACGACAGCCGTGGTCGGGTCGAACCGGGCGCTGCCGACCTTCGTGACCTCGTGACCGGTCTCGGGCTCGCGGCGCTCGTACTCGAACATCATCCGGCCGTCGAATCGGGCGAGGTCGTCGGGCTCCGGCAGCCAGACGTCGACGACCGCGAGACCGCCCGGGGCAAGGTGACGGGCCATCGTCCTGAGCGCCTGGCGCTGGGCGTCCCGCGTCGCGAGCAGGAAGAGCGAGTTCAGGGCGATGATCGCCAGCCTGTGCATGCCCGCGTCGGGCAGCTCGAGCCCGATGAGGTCCGCCTCGATCAGCTCGAGCCGACCGGCACCTGACCGGGCGCCGACCCGGGCGCGGGCGAGGGCCCGTTCGAGCATTGCCGGGTCGAGATCGACCGCGCTGACATCGTGGCCGGCGACCGTGAGCGGGACGGCGATCCGGCCGGTTCCGGCGGCGAGCTCGAGGATCGGGCCGCCGGTCCGCTGCGCAAGCGCGAGATAGAGGTCGAGGTCGCCCGGGTCCTCGACGAGGTCGAGGTCGTACAGCCGGGCGAGGGCGCGGCTCGTTGCCGACGGCCCCGGGCCGGCCCGGCCGGCCGTTGGCGAGCTCACCCGCGTCCCGTGCCGCCGTCCGCCGGCCCGCCAGCGGCGGTGTCCGCCGGCCCGCCAGCGGCCGTGTGCGCCGGCCTGCCCCGTGCCGGCCTCGTGGCGGGCCCATCGAACCGGACCGGCCGGCCGTCGCGGCGCTTGATCGCGAGGGCGCTGATCGCCTCGAGGGCGGCCCGATTGGCGATCATCGCGGTCGTCTCGGCGTGGTCGTATGGCGGCGACACCTCGACGATGTCCATCCCGGCGAGCTCGACCTGGCCGACGATCCGGCGGATCGCCCGGAGCAGCTCGCGAGTCATGAACCCGCCGGGCTCGGGCGTGCCGGTCCCGGGCGCGAGGCCCGGGTCGACGACGTCGATGTCGAGGCTGAGATAGATCGAATCTGGCCCGTCGAGCGCCTCCGCGATCGCGTCGTCGATCACGGCATCGGAACCGCGCTCCTCGACCTCGGTCATGAAGTGATAACGGAGGCCGTGCGCCTTCATCCACTCGAACGTCTCGACCGGCGGCCAGTAGCCGCGCAGGCCGACCTGGATGAAGTTGCGGCCGTCGACCGCGCCCGATTCGATCAGCCGCCGCATCGGCGTTCCGTGGCCAGCGAGGACGCCCCAGTCGTCGTTGGCCGTGTCCGCGTGAGCATCGAAATGGACGATCCCGATGCTGCCGGGGCGGCGGATCTCGGCGACGGCCGTGGCACTCGGCCAGGTGATCGAGTGGTCGCCGCCGAGGACGATCGGGATCGCGCCGGTCGCGGCCACCTCGCGGACCTTGCGGTGGATCAGGGCGTGGGCTCGCTCGATCCAGGCCGGCACGATGTTGGCATCACCCGCGTCGACGACGGTGAGGAGCTCGAATGGCTCGACCCCGAGCTGGAGGGAATGGACAGAGCCCGAGGTGTACTGGGCCTCGCGGATCGCGCGCGGCCCGAAGCGCGCCCCCGGCCGATGGCTCACCGCGTCGTCGAACGGCGCGCCGATGATCGCGACGTCGACATTCCGGGCGCGAAGCTCCGCCGGATCGGTGATCCATGGCAGGTTCATGAACGTCGTCGGGCCGACGTAGGTCGGCAGGTCGAAGTCGCTGAACGTCTCCCAGTCGCGATCCCAGCCGTTGAGATGGGCGAAGTCGACGGGGTCGGTCGAATCGTGGGGGCGCTCGGCCACGGGCTCCTCCGGAGACGATCGGTTGCGCCGCGGCGGGCGGCACCCAGGTGGACGTCTCGCTGGGGGCGCCGCCGGTTCGCTACGAACGTCCAGCGGGGCGCGCCGCGGCCATCCTAGCACCCACTCCGGGGCGGTCGAACCGTTCGCGTAGCCGCCGCTGCTCGTCTACGGTCACGCCGCGAGCGGCGCCTCGAACTGCGCGATCACCGGCGGCGACGTGTACCGCGGCAAGGCGAACCCGGTGCTCGTCGGCGGCTACCTGTACGGCGACTGCTGCTCCGGGCGGATGTGGGTGGTCAGTGCCAGCGCCCCGACGCCGGCGACCGACAGGCTCGTCCACGGACCGGGCGGATCGCCCTCGCTGCTCATCAGCTCCTTCGGCCAGGACGAGGTCGGCGAGCTCTACGCATGCGATCTCGGGGGTTCGATCTGCCGGATCTCCGCGATCGCCTTGTAGGCCGGCCCTCAGTCGGCGCGGAAATCGCGCCAGGCGGCGGCGACCAGCTCCGGATCGGCGAACAGCTCGTACGCGGTCTGAGCCACGAGCGTCGCCGCCAGGAGAGTCGTGGCATCCGCGGCGGGTGTCGCCGCGGCGTCGCGGAACAGGATCGAGTGACCGGCCGTGCCCTCGGGCGCGATGGCCAGCTCGGGATGGATCGTCGGGCATACCCAGCTGACGTTGCCCATGTCGGTCGAGCCGGAGTTCGGATCCGGGCCCTGGTCGACGATCCCGTACGCGGCCGCGTTGGCCACCCAACGCGCCTCGAGGGTCATGTTCTGCTTCATCGTCATCGCGCCGCCGCTGTACATCACGTCGGCGGTCGTGCCGGTCGCCAGTGCGGCCGCGTCGACGAGCGCGCCGAAGCGGGTCTTCATCTCCTCGTAGTAGGCCTGATCGGGGCTCCGCAGCATGAACCACGCCCGGGTCCGGTCGGGGATGATGTTGGCCGCCGTCCCGCCCTCCTGGATGATCCCGTGGACGCGCGTGTCGGTCCGGAGCTGCTGACGCCAGAGTCCGACCGAGCTGAACAGCAGGATCATCGCGTCGAGCGCGTTCCTGCCCCGCCACGGATCGGCCGCCGCGTGGGCCTGGAGGCCGTGGAACACGACGTCGACGTCCTCCGAAGCGAGCGGCTGCGATTCCACGTGGTTCCGGTCGCACGGGTGGAAGAGCAGGGCCGCGTCGATGCCGTCGAAGAGGCCTTCCTCGATCATCGTCTTCTTGCCGCTCCCCCGCTCCTCGGCGGGCGTGCCGAGGAAGACGACCTCGCCCGGCAGCTCATCGATCAGGGCAGCGAGCGCGATCGCGGCGCCGACCCCGGAGGCAGCCATCGTGTTGTGGCCGCATCCGTGGCCGAGGCCCGGCAGCGCGTCGTACTCGGCGAGGATCCCGATCCGTGGACCGGCGGCAGCCTGACCACCACGCCGGGTCGCGCGGATCGCGGATGCGAGCGAGCCCGCCGGGTGCTCCACCGCGAACCCATGATCCCGCAGGATCGTCGCGATCCAGGCCGCGGCCTGGGTCTCCTCGAATGCTGGCTCCGGATGGGCATGGATCCGATGGGACAGCTCGACGATCTCGTCGCCTGCGGCATCGACCGCCGCCGCGAGCCTGACCTTCGCTCCTTCGAACGGGCCGGCCGGCTGGATGGCCCCGAGCGGCCCCGTTGGAGACGTCCGGGCAGATGCGAGGCCGGGCACGGGCGCAAGCTCGCTCTCGGGCGCAAGCTCGCTCTCGGGCGCCGCGAGGTTCGATCCGCCGGCTGTTTCGGTTGACGACGAGTTCACGCGACCTCCAGGAGAAGCCTCGGCCGCCGTGCGCGCTCAGCGTTCCACGGTCAGGACGGCCTCGGCGAGGATGACGAGAGCGAGGACGAACAGGGCGAGGGCGGGGACGAACGCGCCCTGGAGCCGGAGGATGACAAAGACCGCGGTGACGACCGCGACCCACCCGCCCCGCCGGATCGCGCGCGTCCAGTCGCCACGATAGGCGATCCGCCGGTGCCGGGCGAAGATTCCGAGCCAGAACAGAGGCACCGCGGTCAGTCCGACCGCGAGGCCCATCAGCAGGGCACCGATGAACCCGGCGGTCGGATCGAGTCTTGGATCGCGGGTCGTCACGACGAGCGCGACGAGGATCCAGACGACGCCGGCACCTGCGAAGAACCCGAGGTTGGTCAGACGGTCGCGTGCTTCCATCACGAGTGATTCTAGGGCGTCGAGCCCGCCCGTCGGGTCGCCGTCCGGGTGCCGGGCGCCGACGTCCCGGTTTGCCTCGTCGAACGCGACGCCGAGCGATGCCTCGTCGGTCATCCGACCGGCGTCGCATCCGGCGTCGGCCGGACGGCTCGGACGAGCTCCTCGATGCGCATCGGCTTCAGGAGGACCTCGTCGACGATCGACGGATGGCCGCGGGCCGCCTGGGCACGCTCCTCGTCGCCGGTCATCATCACGACCCGAAGCGCCGGACGCAGGGCGAGCAGTCGGGCGACGAGCTCGACGCCCGACATTCCCGGCATGTCGATGTCTGTGACGACGACCGCCGGCCTGACTCGCCCATCGACGACGAGGCGGAGCGCGTCACGACCGTCGGAGGCCACGGCGACCTCGAATCCGGCAAGAGTCAGGGCACGTGCGACGTACGCCCTGATCACGGGATCGTCATCAACGACGAGCACGACCAGACCGCCCGACGGATCGGGCGGCGCCTCCGCGTCCGGGGCCTCGCGCCCCAAGCCGCCAGTCATCGGCGATCTCGTCCTCCGTGCCCGAGAGGATCTCGCTGATCCCGCCGACCTGACGGGCGGTGCATGCTCGCACCGCGGCCCACGAGCGCCAATCGGGCGAATGCCCTATCGCCGGATCGGCTGCCTGCCACCCGGTCGCCTGCTACCGGGTCGCCGCCCGAACTCCGAGTGGCTCGGCGGACGGTCGAAGGGCGGCGGCGCCGAGATGGTCCTCGAGCTCAGCCAGGGACGCGAGCTCGAGGTCCGGCTCGAGGGTCCCGCCCCGCTCGCTGGCCGGGAGCGGCGATCCGTCCGGCCGGACCGTCAGCCAGGCGGTTCGCCAGCCCAGCGCGCCGGCACCCGCGATGTCCGCCGCCCAGTCATCACCGACGTGGAGGATCGAGCCCGGCTCCGGATCGCCAAGCGCGGATCGCGCGGCCTCGAAGATCGCGGGTTGCGGCTTGATGGTGCCGACGCGCTGGCTGACGACGATCGCTCGCAAGTGGGGCAGCCAGCCATGGGCCTCGGCATACCGATCGATCGTCGTGGCGAGGGGCCAGTTCGACAGGATCGCGAGGTCGCGATCCTTGGCGAGACGTCGGAGCAGCGCCGTCACGCCCGGAGTTTCGGGCAGCTCATCGACGAATGCCCGGCTGTACCGCTCCACTCCCCAGGCAACGTCCGCGCGATCCGATCGCTCGGCGGCGCGGGCCTGATCCCAGCCCTCGTTCGCGGCCGGCGCCTGCATGCCGCGCAGCCGGGCGAGGACGCGGACGAGGCGCTCCGCGAGGTCGACCTCTCGGAACCGGGGCACTTCCTCGCGGAACTGGCGATCCCGCTCCTCGACCCATGCGGCGAGAAACGCCGTGCGATCGAGGTCCGGCCACCGGGCGCAGATCTCGTCGGCGGTGCGCTGGACGACCCTTGTCAGCGCCGTTCGCCCGACCGGCACGAGGGTGTTGCCGAAGTCGAACGTGATCGCACCGATTCCTGCCAATCGCCGAGTCATCAGGCCACGCTCGACGGGCAGATTGCGTTGAACGGGCAGTACCCGCAGGTCGCGCGGTCCGGCTTGGGCGTGAAGTCGCGGGCGCGGATGCCGGCCGCGGCTGTCGCGATCTTCTCGCGGCCCCTGGCCAGCCGCTTCGGATCCACAGTCACGCGACCGGTGACGCCCGTGTCGAGGAAGTGCAGCTGGACCGCGTCCGGCAGACGCCCACTGATCGCCTCGTAGCCCATGGCGTAGATCTGGAGCTGGAGGGACTCGCGTGCCCGCTGGCGCGCCTTGACCGGGTCACGGACGTCGCTCGTCTTGTAGTCGGTGATCGTCACCCGCTCGCGTCCGGTCAGCTCCAGGGTCGGAGCGATCGTGTCGGCCGACGGCAGCGCATCGGCGCCTGGCGCAGCGGTCAACGGATCGTCGAGGTCCGCGGGCTCGATGTCGACGCGATCCCATCGGCCGCGGATCCGATCGCCGCGAAGCCCGAAGCTGAACTCACGTTCGACATACGCCGGGATGACCGCGCCCGGCTCGAGCTGGGCCGCCCGGAAGCGCCGGAGTGTCGCGCGCCCGGCGGCCAGCCGGGCGTCCTCGTGGTCGCGCGACAGGAAGCCCTCGTTCGTCCAGGCCGCCTCGAATGCCGCCCCAAGCTCGTCGTCGGTCATGATCTCGCCGCGCGCGTGGCGCCGGTGGAACTCCTGGACCGCCCGGTGGAGTGCCGAGCCGTAGATCATGGCGTGGTGGGGCGGGACCGGCACCCGGACGACGTTCGAGAACTTGTACTTGAGTGGACAGCTGAGGTAGGCGTCGATCCCGGAGAATGACAGCGTGAGCGGCTCGTCGCTCGGACCGCGCTCGGTCGTCGGCCGGATCGGTGCTGGCGCCGCGGCCGCGGACTCGATCCGATCGACCGCGCCGGCAGGCCGGACCGTCGGGTCGACCGCCGTGGGCGGCAGGTCCAGCGCCTCGAGCACGAACGGCGACAGGCGGCGGACGCCGACCCCGCCATAGTCGACCGCATGCGAGAGGACGAGCTCGTCGCGAGCCCGAGTCATCGCGACATAGAACAAGCGGCGCTCCTCGCGCAGCTGGACCTCGTCGTCGGCGTCGTCGACCGCGTCCACGAGGACCGCGGGCAGGGCCAGGGCGTCGCGCCGACCGGGGATCGGGAAGCGACCCGCGACGAGCCCGGGCAGGTACACGATCGGGAATTCGAGGCCTTTCGCCTTGTGCACCGTGAGCACGGCAACCGCATCCGAGTCCGGATCGAGATCGGCCGTCGCCGGGTCGTCGCCTGCGTCGATCAGGGTCTGGAGGTGGCCTGCAACGAACGTCGCCCGATCGTCTGCCAGCAGCGACGACTGCGATCGGACGATGTCGAAGAACCGGGCGACGTTGCGGAGCTGCTCCTCCGCCCCGACCGTCGCCTCGGCGGCCAGGCGGCTCAGCGTCCCCGTCGTGCGCAGGAACCCGTAGAGAACCTCGCCCGCCGGCCGCTCGTGGGCGATCGTCGAGAGCTCGCGCAGGTCCGACACGAGCCGGCTCGCGGCCGTTCGCGACGATGGCGAGACCCGCAGGATGCCGGGCTGCCGATCGAGCTCCTCGAGGACCTCCCACAACGTCCGGTTGCGGCGTCGCGCGGAATTCATGATCGCCGTCAGGTCCTCGCCGCCGAGGTGGTACGGCTCTCCGGTCGCGACGCCGTAGAGGTCGACCGACGAGCCGAGGTCGGCGATCGCCCGGAGGAAGGCAAGCAGGCGGCGAACCTCGGGCCGGGCGTACAGCCCGGACGTCCCCGAGAACCGCCATGGCACGCCGGCGCGGTCGAGGCTGCGCAGGATCGGGTCGGCATGGCTGTTGGCGCGCACCAGGATGGCGATGTCGCGTGGAGCGGTGCCGGCCGCGATCCGACCGGCGATCTCCGTCGCGATCCGATCGGCCTCGTCGTGGCCCGAGGGATGCGTCTCGAGCCGGACCGTCCTGCCGGCCGGGTCGACCCCACGCTCGGCGACGAGCCGCTTGCTGATCCCGGCCCGGACCTCGAGCCGGTCCGGATCATTGAACTTGATCAGCCGATGGGCGGCCTCGAGGATCGCCGGGCGCGATCGGTAGTTCCGGCGGAGCACGACCGTCCGGGCGGTCCGATACCGATCGCGGAACCCGAGGATGTTGCTGATCGCCGCGCCGCGGAACCGGTAGATCGACTGGTCGTCGTCGCCGACGACGGTCAGGTTGCGGTGGCGGTCGGCGACGATCGCGACAAGCTCCGATTGGGCCCGGTTCGTGTCCTGGAACTCATCGACGAGGACGTAGCGGAACCGTGCCTGGATCTCGGCCCGAGCGGCGGGCGACGACCGCACGAGCCGGAGGGCGAGGGCGACCTGATCGCCGAAGTCGATGCAGCCGTTCGCCTCGAGCAGCTCCTGGTAGCGCGCGTAGGCCGTTGCGAGCTCGCGCTGGCGACCCGCCTCCTCGGCCAGGACCGCATCGTCCGGTGTTGCCAGCGCGGCCGCCGCGAGGCGCTCGACGTAGCCCGCATAGGCCTCGGGCGAGACGTCCTCGTCCTTGCACCGGCTGAACAGGGTCGCGAGCGCACCCAGGAAGCGCGTCGGGTCGCCGAGGGGCCGGTACTCCTCCAGCTCGAACTCGTAGAGGTGCTCGCGCAGGAAGATCACGACTTCTGCGCGCGAGAGCACCCGGACGTCGGGCGCCAGCCCGAGCTCCAGCGCGTACTCGCGGATGAGCCGGTCGCCGAACGCGTGGAACGTGCTGATCGCAGTGTCCGTGTAGCCGTACGGCACGAGCTGGTCGACCCGCACGGCCATCTCCTCGGCCGCCTTGTCGGTGAACGTGAGGGCGAGGATCTCCGACGGTTTCGCCTCCCGGCTGGCGATCAGCCACGCGATGCGCCGCGTGATGACCTGGGTCT
>JANMCU010000083.1:0-6232 GCA_031361415.1 Chloroflexota bacterium
GCGACCCGGAACTGGCGGTCGCCGTCGGTGAAGGCGACGTCGTCGTGGCGGGCGGCCCGGAACCCCGATCGGAGAGCGGCGCCGTACCCGAGGTTGGTCGGGTGGTGGACCGCCCGGACGATGCCGGGATGGGCGGCGGCCAGATCGTCGGCCATGCGACCCGTGGCATCGCGCGAGCCGTCGTCGACGATCACGATCTCGAACGTATCGGCCAGCGAGGGCAGCGTGGCCAGCGCCTCGCTGACGAGACCCTCGAGGTTGGCCTCCTCGTTGTGGGCCGGGAAGAAGTACGAGAGGGTCGCCAGGCGCTCCGTCACCGGCACGGCTCGCTCGAGCCTGCCGGCGGCGCGACTGGCCCGCCGTGGAGCGGGGTCGCGTTGACGTGCAGGACGTTGGCCGTGGCGGGCTCGGCCAGCGACGCGAGCGCGTAGCGGCCCTCGAGCGCAGCAAGCTCGCTGGTCCCGTTGCGGACCAGGTACACGGGGCGAGTGGCGATGTAGCGGTCGATCACCTGGTCGAGGTCTCCGAGATTGAAGTCGAGTCGGTCGCGATCATCGATGACGCAGATGTCCGGTCGACGTGCATCGACGATCGTGGCATACCAGAGCGGTGTCGAGTAGCTCCACCACGACACGACGACGGCGTTCGGCTCGAGCCCCGCCAGGACCTCGTCCGTCCATGTCTGGGCCGCGGTGTCGTGCGTCTGGTCGATGGCGGCCGACCGGGCCCGGACGGGGAGGCTGACGAGACTGGGTCCGACGAGCAGTGCCGCGACGACGACGAAGCCGAAGGGCCGGAGGAGCATGGACAGGTTGACCGCCCACGATCGTCGCCGGTTCCGATCCGAGTTCGAAGGCTCGGCCGGATCCGTCGGGCCGGCCGGAGCCACGAGGTCGATCGCGGCGCCGGCCAGGATCGCCAGCCACGTCCACGCGATCAGAGCCGGTCCGATGTAGTAGCGATCGATCGCCCCGTCGGGGTAGACGGAGTTGAAGAAGCAGGTGAGGACCATGGTCGTCCCGCTCAGGAGCGCATAGCGAGGCTGGCGGGCGACGGTCACCACGAAGGCGACGACGATGAGCGCGGCGAGCGGCCCGAACTGGCCGGCAGCCATGGCCAGCAGAGCACCAAAGCGCTCCTGACCGTTGCTGAATGGATCGGTCAGCCAGCCGTGGAACTGGGCGCCGAGGGTGACGTACCAGAAGCCGGTGAAGGTGCTCGGATCGGCATACACGAAGGGCGCCCGGAACCAGCCGGCGCGGAGGATCATCTCGAACCGGACGAGGATGGTCGGGATTGCGAAGACCGCGATGTTGGCGGCGATGAACCGGCGGCGATGGACGATCCCCGGCTCGACCGCCAATACGTACAGGATGATCGCCGGCCCGAGCAGCAGGGTGAGCGAGTGGTTGCCGATCGACAGGCCGACGGCGACGGCCGCGGCGAGCAACAGTCGATCTGCGTGGCGCGCGGCCGGTTCGGACACCGGCCGGGTCATCGACGCGGCCGTCGGTTCGGGGGCGACCCGGGCGGCAGTCGGGGAGCCGGACGCAGAGCCGGGCTGGGAGCCGGCCCGCCCGTCCGCCGGGCGTGGGTCGTCCGACCGATCGTCGACGCGCCGCGCCTGCTCCCACCGGACCAGCAGCCACAGGATGATCGCGATCAGGGCGAAGTGGAGGGCATGTGGGTCGGCGTGCGTCCCGATCGCCCAGACGATCGGGGTCAGCGCAGTCCCGAGCCCGGCCGCGATGCCGAGCAGGGTCGAGCCGGTCAGGCGCCGGGCGAGGTCGACGGTGAACGCCGATCCGACACCGACGAGGATGGCCGACAGGACGTTCATCCGGAACGCTGCCTCGCCGAGCGGTTGGAGCAGGATCGAGGCAAACCAGCCGATCAGGACGTAGGTCGGATAGCCGGTCGGATGGGCGGTCCCCATCACCGGCAGCACCAGCTGGAACTCCGCGGTGTCCCAGAACCCGAGACCGGGCATCACCCGCCAGACCGACAGAGCGAGCGCGATCGCGCCAACCCCGAGCGCGGCCACCCAGGCGAGCGCAAGGGAGCGATCCGCGACGAAATTCGCGACGGACCGGGCTGCCCCGCCGACGACGTTCTGCCTCACCATCCGAGTACGTCGCCCCAGACGACGCCCCAGAAGTTGACGAAGACCGAGACCGCGACGAGCGCGAGCGCCACGCCGACCACGGCCCAGGCTCCGATCCGGCCGGCCGCGACCGAGTTACCAGCGTGCTCGTCGCGTTCGTCGCCTCGACGTGGGCGCCCGGTCCGGGTCGCGATCCGCTCGAGCCCGATCGCCACGAGCAGGAGCGCCCACGGCGCGAAGTCGAGACTGAACCGGTACCCGAACTGGACCCAGCCCTGGCTGAAATGGAGCAGGTTGACCAGGCCGACCATCAGGACGGCGAGACCGGCCCCGGTGACGAGGCGACTCCGGCCGAAGCCCCAGCCGACCGCCGGCAGGGCGAGCAGCCAGGCCGGACTCGTCAGCAGGATGCTCATCCCGGTGTCCCTGGGCAGGACCAGCGGACAGTCCGGGTTGAACAGGCCGCGAACGGTGCCTGGCTCGGTGCACAGCGGGCCACCGAGGCCGAGCGCCGAAGGCACCTCGGTCGGGAACCAGACCGGTCCGTTGAGGAACATGATCCCGAGATTCTGGGGCAGGTAGCGGAGATCCTCGATCTGCCAGTCGAGGTGGTAGTTCAGCGGCTTGTAGAAACCGGCCTCGAGCTCGTACAGGTACTGGTAGCCGGGATGGAACACATGACCGGTCGACACGACGTTGTAGACGACGAGCAGCCCGATCGGGATCCCGGCACCGAGGGCGGCCGACCAGCCGCGCCGTTGCCACGACCCACCCGAGCCGGCCAGCACGAAGAACGGCGCGGCGAACACGACGGTCAGGCGCGAGGTGCAGGCGAGACCGAAGAGCAGGCCGGAGAGGAACTGGCGCCCGTCGGGGAGAATCGCGGCCGCGATGGATCGCGAGGGCGGCCGACCCTCGGTGAACGCCCCGCCGGGTCCCGCACCGGACACGGCGCGCTCCAGTTCGTATTCCTCGTCGAGATCGTCCTCGCTCCGGGCGGCATCGCGGTCGCCGCCGAGCGCGACCCCGATCGCGGCCAGGGCCAGCCCGACCGCGAGGACGTGGGCCTGATACCACGTCGTCCCGATCTGGGCGGCGTACCAGAACACGGTCCCGAAGCCCAGGAACACCGTCGTCGCGACCCGGACCCACGTCCGGATCGGAAGCCTGCCGAGCATCCACCAGGCGATCCCGATATCGAGCCCGCCGAGGATGGCGAAGATCAGCTGGCCGTTCGCGGCGAGACCCCACAGCCAAACGAACGGGACAAGAAGGACGGCCGGCAGCGGCGGGAAGGGAACCAGCCCGCGGGCGACCCCGTCCGAGGTCGCGACCGGCAGGACGTCCTGGAAGAAGGCGTTGCCTGGCGAAGTCGCGGTCGCCTCGACCGGATAGCGGATCGCGGCCTGACCCTCGAGGAACGCGAGGGCCTGCCACTCGAAGTGGTTGTAGAGGCGATACGGATGGCTGAGCGTGTAGACGACCAGGGCGATCGCGACCAGCGCGCAGCCCACCGCGATCGGCACGAAGAGCGACGACGACGACGGGGCATCCGAGGCCAGTGGCGATCGACCCTGTGCTACCCTGCGGTCCACCTCAACGCTCGTTCGGGGAGATCCAACCCGTGACGTCCGGCCCCGTGTCGGGCGGACCGAGTCGGGACGCGGACGCGCCGACGCGGACCTCCTGGACGCGGGACGGCATCGGCGCGATCGTCGCCGTCCTCGCGCTCGGCTTCGTCTTCCGCTTCATCATCGCACAGCTCAACCCGGGCTCGGGCTTCCGAGTCGACCTCGCGTCGTTCCAGTTCTGGGCCGGCAACCTCGGCAGCGAGGGGCTCCACGGCTTCTACGATCGCCCCTTCTTCCACGACTACACGCCCGGCTATCTGTACGTCCTCTACCTCGTCGGACTCGTCGGGAACGCGACGGGCAGCATCGGCGACCTCATCAAGATTCCCCCGATCCTCGCCGACATCGCGCTCGGCTGGCTGGTCTGGTCGATGGTCCGCGAGCTCGGCGGCGGACGGCGGGCGGCGCTGATCGGGGCGGCCCTCGTCGTCGCCAACCCGGTCAGCTGGTTCGACTCGGTCCTGTGGGGCCAGGTCGACTCGTTCGGGGTCGTCTTCCTGCTCCTCGGCATTCGCGAGCTCTGGCGCGACCGGCCCGAGCGCTCCGCGGTCTTCACGGTCATTGCCGCGCTGATCAAGCCGCAGCTCGCGATCCTGGTCCCGATCGTCGCGGTCGTCACGATCCGGCGGGCGTTATGGCCTGAGACGGACCGCCGCGGCAACTGGACCGTCGATCCGGCAGCGCCCGACCAGCCGACCGGGATGCTCGACCGGTTCCGGGCCTGGGAGCGGCGGACGGGCCACCCGATCCGGATCCTCACGACCGGTCTGGCCGGCCTGCTGACCGTGCTCGCCCTGTGCTTCCCGTTCGGGCTCGCGATCATCGATCTCGGCAGCCCGGGCGCGCCCGCCAAGCCAAGCCTGATCTACGAGATGTTCAACACCGCCGGCGAGTATCCGTATGCCAGCGTCAACGCCTACAACCCGTGGGCGCTCGCCTCGGTCGGCGGCTCGGGAGTCGCGGCCAACGGCAGCTGGGCGTGCGACATGGTCATCCTCGATCCCCCGGCCGGCAGCACGTTCTGTCCGCAGGCGGTGACGATCGGGCCGATCCCCGCCCTGTTCGTCGGCGCGACCCTGCTCGCCCTCGCATTCATCGTCGTGTCGCTCGTCGTCGCGCGTCGCCCCACCCCGCTCGTGATCCTGACCGGCGTCACGATCCTGGCCATCGCCTTCTTCATCCTGCCCACCCGTGTCCACGAGCGGTACCTCTTCCCGTTCATCGCCGTCGGGGCGATCCTAGCCGCGGTCTCGGTCCGCTGGAGGGTCGCGTACGTGGTCCTGTCGCTCACCACGTTCCTCAACATGTACGTGGTCCTGACAACCCTCTACCCGGACAACCCGGGGATCCACGATTGGCTCGGGATCGGTCCAGGGATCCGGGCAACGACGGGCGTCGAGGTCGTCGCGCTGGCTGCGCTCGCGGGGTCGCTCTGGGCGTTCGCCCAGCTCCGGCCCGGGGCCGAGGCAACCCTCGAGCGCGAGCTTGCGGCGAGCACGGGCGAGCACCAGCACGCGGACGATGCGTGGAACGACGCGTCGGACTCGCGCGCCGGGGCCCCGGGTCAGCTCGAACGCGGCTCGGCCGTCGGACCGGGAAGCAGCCTGGATCGCGGCAGAGCGGGAGGGACGGGCGGCGCCGGTGGGTTCGCCCCGGGTTCGGCAGCGGCCGGCGCGTACGCGGCTGGGTCGTTCGCCGCCGGCGCGTACCAGGTCGGCTCGCTCGCGTCCGGCATCTCCGTCGCGGCCCTCCCGCGTCACGTGGCGTTTCCGACCTGGACGGAGCCGGCGTCGTTCGCCGAGCTCGGCCCGATCGGCTGGTTCCGCTCCCGGCTCGGCCAGCGACCGGTCCGGGCGGACCGCTCGCGCGCCCTCCACGACGAGCCGCCCGGCCGGCTCGACAAGCTCGACCTGTGGGTGCTCGTGGTGCTCGTGGTCTCGCTCCTCGGGATCCGCATGTTCCGCCTGTCGGAGCCCTACCAGATGCACTTCGACGAGGTCTATCACGCGCGAACCGCGACGGAGTTCCTCCAGGGCTGGCGCTACGGGATCGACCACGACATCTATGAGTGGACCCATCCCCACCTGGCCAAATACGCGATGGCCGGCGGGCTCATCGCGTGGGGCGACGACCGGGTCACCGCGACCAGCAGCCTCGGCACCGGGGTCCTCGACGCAACCATCGAGAAGCGGTTCGACGATCCGCAGACGTCGGGCCAGAAGGACGGCGATCGCGTCGACGTCGTCACCGGCTCGGAGCTGCGCTCGTACGACCTCGTGACGCGCGCCTTGGTCGCCAGCGTGCCGATCGCCGGCGCATCCGCTCTGGCGCTCGACACCACCGGCAACCAGCTGTTCATCGGCAGCTCGGACGGCACGATCTCGACGTTCGACCTCCCGTCGCTCGATGCGATCCGGCGGAGCTCCTCGGCCGTTCCGGCAGAGCCGATCGAGTTCGGCCAGGTGACCGGCTCGATCAAGCGCCTGTACGTCACGGA
>JANMCU010000159.1:0-15134 GCA_031361415.1 Chloroflexota bacterium
GGTCGTGTACAGCGAACTCCCGGATGCCGTTTGTGTTGAGCCGCAGACCGGCCCACCCGACGGCGTCAACCTCGGACGGAGCGAGATCGTTGAGCGTGGCGACATGCTCTCCGTCGAGATGAGCTGGACGTGGTGGTCGCCTGGAGAGGTGGCTCCGTCCCTGTCAGGGTCATCAAGTCGCCGCCCAGGTGGCCCGGCCGGGAGCACGGACGACGCGAACGGCTGCCATCGCTGTGGCGGCCGCCGGCTCCACCGCGCGGAGGCGATCCGCCAAGGCGGCCACCTCGGCGTCCATGTCGCTGGCGGCCAGGAGTCGGTGACGCCCGACCCCGGCCCGATCAAGGTCGGCTAGGCTCGGCGGAGCAACGCCCTCAGGCCCCGCGGTCGCGGCCGACCGCCTGCGGAGCCCCTACGGGCGTGGGACCTCGCGCTCGCGGATCGCGGCACGCAGCCGCTCGGCCGCATCCTCCGGGGTGAGGTCGCGCTGCGTCTCCGCGAGAAGTTCGTACCCGACCATGAACTTCCGCTTCTCGGCATCGAGGAGCGGCGGAAAGAAGTGGGCGTGGAGCTGCCAGTGCGCCTCGTCGGCTCCCCGCGACGGCGCCTGGTGCCAGCCCATCGAATACGGGAACGATAGGTCGAACAGCCCGTCGTAGGCACCCAGCAGCTCGATCATCATGGCGGCCAAGGAGTCCCGGCGGAGGCCGTCGAGGTCCGGCAGGCGACGGGTCGGGGCCCGCGCGATCAGGAGCGCCTCGAACGGCCACGACGCCCAGAAGGGGACGACGACGAGCCAGTCGTCGTTCTCGATCACCACGCGCGGCCCGCCGGCCTCCTGGTCGACGTAGTCCAGGAGCAGCGGCCGGCCATGCTCGGCGAGGTGTGCACGCTGGGTGCGGTCCTCCCGAGCGGCCGCGTTTGGCAGCGCGGTGCCGGCCCAGATCTGGCCGTGGGGATGTGGGTTCGAGGCGCCCATGGCCTCACCGCGGTTCTCGAATACCTGGACCCACTGGAAGCGGCGGTTGAGCTCCTCGGTCTCGTCTGCCCAGACGTCGATGACCCGCCGGACATCCGTGTCGGCCATCGCCGCGAGGGTCAGGTCGTGGCGCCGGGCGAAGCACAGGACGCGGCACGTACCGGGCTCAACCTCTGCGACGAGGAGGCGGTCGTGGATGGATCGCGCCTCGGCGTCAACTCGGAGCGCTGCGAAGTCGTTCGTGAACACGAACGTGGTGGCGTAATCCGGGTTCACCTCGCCGTTCGCCCGGCGGTTGCCCGGGCAGAGGTAGCAGGCCGCGTCGTACTCGACCGACGTCGTCGCGGTCGGTCGCTCCCGCCGGCCGAGCCACGGCCGCCGCGTTCGACCGGCCGAGACCAGGACCCACTCATCGAGGAGCGGGCTGTAACGACGATGCGGCTCCGCCGCGAGATCCGCCAGGGACCTCCGGTCCAACCCGTCTCGCTCGTCAGTCGGCACGGGCCGAAACAGGGCTCGTCCCGACCGGCGTCGTCCCGGCGGGCCGCATGGGTTCGTCGAACTCCTCGGACGACGATGGATCGCCGCCGACGAGGACGAGCTCGCCGACGGTCTCCTCCAGCATCGCCCGGGCGTCGGGCACGAGCCACGGATCGGAAATCAGGATGTCGGCTTGGGCGAGGGTGGCGATCGAGGCGATCCCGATTACTCCCCATTTCGTGTGATCGGCCAGGACGACCAAGCGTCGCCCGGCGTCGATGAGGGCGCGATCCGTCTCCGCCTCCAGCAGGTTCGGGCAGGTGAACCCGGCCCGGGCGTCCATGCCGTGGACGCCCATGAACACCTGGTCGAGGTGGACGGACCGCAACTGGCTGACTGCGAACGGCCCGACGAGAGCCTCCGACGGGGTCCGCGTGCCGCCGGTCAGGATGACGGTCTGGTCACGCCGGCCGGATCGATGGAGGACGTCGGCGACCCGGATCGAATTCGTGACGATCGTCATGCCTGGGATGTCCGCGACGTGGGCGGCGAGCGCGTACGTCGTCGTGCCCGCCGAGATCCCGATCGCCATGCCGGGCTCGACGCGTTCGGCTGCGGCCGCAGCGATCGCCGCCTTCTCGGAGCGCTGGAGCGCGGACTTGGCCGTGAACCCGGGCTCGAAGGAGGCGAGCCCTGACAGCGCGGTGGCACCGCCGTGAACCTTCTCCAGCAGCCCGTGCTCGTGAAGGATCTCCAGATCACGGCGGACCGTCATGTCGGACACCGCCAGATCCCGGGCGAGCTCGGCGACGCGGACCGCGCCCGTGTCGCGAACCCGCTCGAGGATGAGTGCCTGACGCTGGCGAGCGAGCATCGCCTCTGCTCCCGGCTGCTGTTCCGTTCGGGACACCCGGGTCCGCGACCGCGGGTTCGCTCAGGATTGCTCCGAGTCCGCGTCATCTTCGTCTCACGGCGCGTCGAAGTCAACGAAGTCGCACAACGTATGTTGTTTGGATCTGCGCGATTGTCTTGACATTCGTCCGCAGGCTGGTGACAATCGGCGCGTGGCCCTGCCGTGAGCATCGTCCGCCGGGTAGGCCCCCAGGAGGAGCGAGCTATGGCTGAATCTGACGGCCTCCGATCCGTCACGCGCCGCCAGGTGCTGAAGGCTGGCGGCGCGCTTGCCGCCCTCGGCGGCGTCTCCGCGTTCATCGCCGCCTGCGGAGGCAGCGCGACCCCGGCCCCATCGACTGGCGGCGGGGGCGGCGCATCCACGGCGCCGCTTCCGTCGACGGGCGGCGGCGGGGCGTCCACCCCGCCCTCGGCCGGCGGCACCGTCAGCTTCGGGTCGAACTATTCCGATGACGTCCCGAAGAAGGCGATGCAGGCCGTCGTCGACGGCTTCAAGTCGAAGACGGGGATCGATGTCACGGTCAACACCGTCGAGCACGGCAAGTTCCAGGACACGATCAACGCTTATCTCCAGGCCACCCCGGACGACACCTTCACATGGTTTGCGGGCTACCGGATGCGGTTCTTCGCGTCGCAGGGCCTCGCCACCGACATCAGCGACGTCTGGAGCAAAGCCGCGTCCAATTACTCCGGCGCGTTCAAGACCGCGTCGACCGGTGACGACGGCAAGCAGTACTTCATCCCGTTTTACAACTACCCGTGGGTCGTGATCTACCGGAAGTCGTTCTGGCAGGAGAAGGGCTACACGATCCCCAAGACGGTCGACGAGTTCAAGACGCTCGGCGACAAGATGAAGAAGGACGGCCTGACGCCGCTCGCGTTCGGCGACAAGGACGGTTGGCCCGCGATGGGCACGTTCGACATCCTGAATATGCGGATGAATGGCTATGACTTCCACGTCAACCTGATGGCTGGCAAGGAGAAGTGGACGGATGCGAAGACGAAAACCGTCTTCCAGAAGTGGGCAGAGCTGCTCCCGTACTTCGATCCCCAGCCGCTCGGCAAGACCTGGCAGGAAGCCGCCCAGGACATGATCGGCAAGAAGGCCGGGATGTACTTCCTCGGCACGTTTGCCGGGGAGCAGGCGACCGACCCGGCCGTCCACGATGACCTCGACTTCTTCCCGTTTCCGACCCTCGGTACCCAGTACGACAGCGAGGCGGCGATCGACGCCCCGATCGACGGGTTCATGGTCAGCGCCAAGGCGAAGAACCCTGACGGCGCCAAGGCCTTCATGGAGTACCTCGCGACCGGCGCGGCCCAGGGCATCTTCCTTGCGTCGAGCCCGAACAACGTCGCGGCGGCCAAGGATGCCGACACGAGCAAGTACACGCCGTTCCAGAAGAAGATGGCCGAGATCATCGGCGGCGCTCAGAAGATCGCCCAGTTCCTCGACCGCGACACGCGTCCGGACTTCGCCGGCGCGAACGGCATGCAGGGCTTCCTGCAGAACTTCCTCGGCGCCCCGACCCAGGACCTCGACAAGTTCCTGAGCGGGATCCAGAGCTTCTACGACACATTGCCGGCGGCCAGCTGATCCACGCCCCACTCTGGGGAGCGTCGTGTCTGACTACGGCACCCCGCCCCATGCCCCGCCGGTCGGCGCCGGCGGGGCGTCCGTGGCTTCGTCGCGCAAGCGCGGTCGGCGGCGCTACAGCCTCCTGACCCGCCGCGACAAGGTGACGATCGGGCTCATGGTCGGGATCCCGGCCTTTCTCCACATCTTGCTGATCTGGATCCCGGCCATCGGCTCGGTGATCCTGAGCTTCACGAGCTGGAACGGCATCGGCGGGCTCGACAAGATTCGCTGGATCGGGCTGAAGAACTACGAGAACCTCGTCAACGTCTACCAGCCGTTCTGGCCGGCCGTCGAGCACAACCTCCTGTGGCTGGCCGTCTTCCTGTTCATCGCCACGCCGCTGGGCATGCTGCTGGCCGCCATCCTCGACCAGAACATCCGCGGCTCCCGGATCTACCAGAGTGTCCTGTACATGCCGGTCGTCCTGTCCCTGGCGGTGGTCGGCTTCATCTGGGAGCTGATCTACTCGCCCGGCCAGGGATTCATCAACAACGCCCTCGGGATCGCGGGAACGCCGAAGCAGATCGACTGGCTGGGCACGAAGGGCCTCAACCTCGTGGCCGTGCTGGTGGCGGCGAGCTGGCGCCACGTCGGCTACATCATGGTCCTCTACCTGGCCGGGCTGAAGAGCGTCGACAACACGCTCCGCGAGGCCGCCTCGATCGACGGCGCGAACGGCCGCCAGACCTTCTTCCGGGTCATCTTCCCAGTTCTCGCCCCGATCAACGTCGTTGTGCTCGTCGTGACGATCATCGAATCGCTCCGGGCGTTCGACATCGTCTACGTCATCAACAAGGGACTCAACGGGCTCGAGCTCCTGTCGGTCCTGATCGTCACGAACCTCCTCGGCGAGGCCAGCCTCGTCGGGTTCGGATCGGCGATCGCGGTGATCCTCCTTCTGATCTCGATCGGCCCGATCATCTTCTACCTGTATCGGACCACGCGGAACCAGCCACAATGACCGACGACGTCGGAACGGCCGGGCTGGCAGCGGAGGTCCTGAGCGGATCCCGCTCGCGCGATGTCGTCACCGGCAAGCGAAAACGTCCGCATTTCGGCACGCACGCGTTCCTGATCGCGATCGCCATCCTGTGGTTCTTCCCGCTGGGCTGGACGATCTACACCTCGCTCCGCCCGTATCGCGACACGGCCGCGCTCGGCTATGTGTCGTTCGGCGGGACGTACAGCCTCGACAACTTCTTCCGGGCCGCGCAGGGCATGGACCTCTGGCTCCACCTGTTCGACACGCTGATCGTCGTCGTGCCGGCCATGATCCTCGTCCTGTTCCTCGCGTCGATGCTCGCCTTCGCGGTCGCCCGCTACAGCTTCCGGTTCAATGTGGCGCTCCTGATGTTGTTCACGGCGGGCAACCTCCTGCCGCAGCAGATCGTCATCACGCCTCTGTTCCGGATGTACTTGGCGCTGCCCCTCTTCAAGCCGCTGTCCGACAACGGGATCTGGTACGACCAGTTCTTCGGGATCATCGCGATCCACATCGCCTTCCAGCTCGGCTTCTGCAGCTTCGTCCTGTCGAACTACTTCCGGCAGCTGCCGAAGGAGCTGACGGAGGCAGCAGTGGTGGACGGCGCCTCGGTCTGGAGAACGTACCGGAGCGTCCTACTGCCGCTTGCCCGGCCTGCGCTGGCCGCCCTCGCGACGCTCGAGTTCACCTGGATCTACAACGATTTCTTCTGGGGGATCCTGCTCCTCCGAACGGGCTCGAAGTTCCCGATCACCTCGGCCCTGAACAACCTGTCAGGCCAGTTCTTCACGGACAACAACCTGCTCGCCGCGGGCGCGCTGCTCGCGGCCCTGCCGACCCTCATCGTGTACTTCGCGCTCCAGAAGCAATTCGTCGCGGGGCTGACCCTCGGCTCGACGAAGGGGTAGGGCCGTCGCGGCATGCGGATCGTCGTCACCGGAGGCTCGGGCAAGGCCGGACGGTGGGTCGTCCGCGACCTCCGCGAGCACGGCCACAACGTCCTGAACGCGGACGTCGTCCACGACGGCAGCGACCACGGGCAATGCGTTTTGACCGACCTGACCGAGCTCGGCCAGGTCCATGACGTCGTGCGCAGCGCGGACGCCGTCGTCCACCTGGCGGCGATCCCGGCTCCGGAGATCCGGCCGGCCGGCGAGACATTCCGGCTCAACAGCGTGTCCACGTGGAACGTGTTCCACGCCGCGGCCTCGGCCGGCGTCGGACGAGTCGTGTGGGCATCGAGCGAGACCGTCCTCGGGCTGCCGTTCGACCGGCCGCCCGACTTCGCGCCGATCGACGAGACGATCACGCCGCGGCCCGAATCGTCGTACGCCCTCTCGAAGCTCGTCGGCGAGACCCTGGCGTTCCAGACGAATCGGACGAGCGGGATCCCGTTCGTCGGCCTCAGAATCTCGAACATCATGGAGCCGGCCGATTACGCCCGATTCGCCTCGTGGCAGAACGACGCGCGGATCCGGAAGTGGAACCTTTGGGGTTACATCGACGCCCGTGATGTCGCGACAGCCTGCCGACTCGGCGTCGAGTGCGACACCACGGGCGCCGAGGTCGCGATCGTCGCAGCGGCCGACACCGTCATGCGACGCGACAGCGCGGACCTCCTCGCCGAGGTCTTCCCCGATGTGCCGGTCCGGGGTCCGGTCGTCGGTCGGACGACCCTCCTCTCGATCGGCCACGCCCGCGCGCTCCTCGGCTACGCGCCGGCCCACAGCTGGCTGGACGAAGCGTGACGGCCATCGGCACGACGGTCGTCGGCGGCGAGGGCCCTCGCCCGTGGGTGGCGCCCGAGCTCACCGCCGTCGGCCGCGGGCCGATGCACACCCTTCGCCACGACGACCCCGCGCGCCGGATCGAGCTCGACGGGCGCTGGCGGTTCCAGCTGCTGCGCGTTCCCGGCGCCGAGCCCGGCCCGGACTGGAGCGAGGCCGACGTCCCCGGCTGCTGGACGATGCAGGGCTTCGGCGACTGGCCGCACTACACGAACGTCCAGATGCCGTTTCCGGGTCTCCCGCCGGCGATCCCGGACGACGACCCGACCGGCGTCTTTGAGCGCGAGGTGGACATCCCGCCGGCCTGGATCGGCCGCCGGATCGTGCTCCACGTCGGCGCCGCGGAGAGCGTTCTGATCGTGACGGTCAACGGCGTCGAGATGGGGGTCAGCAAGGACTCGCACCTCGCGGCCGAGTTCGACGTGACGGGGTCTGTCCACGAAGGGTCGAACACCCTCCGGCTGCGCGTGATCAAGTGGTCGGACGCGACCTATATCGAAGATCAAGACCAGTGGTGGCACGGCGGGATCACCCGCTCGGTGTTCATCTATGCCACCGGCCCGATCTGGCTCGCCGACGTCCGGGCCACGGCCGGGCTCGGGAACGATCTCCGGACCGGGACCCTCGATGTCACCGTGGACATGGGGTTCAGCGCGGACCGCCTGCCGCCGGGCTGCCAGGTCGAGGTCGTCCTGCCCGACGCGCGGACCCTCACCGCCGAGCCGGCGCGCACGGCGGCTCCGGGCTGGCCGACGGGCGGGCCGGACCGAGCCCTCCTCGATCGCCGCATCCTCGGCGAGCCGCTGAGCGCCGCGGAGCGCGCCGTCGAATGGCAGCAACTTGACCGGATGCTCGAGCCCCCGGCGGAGGGCAGCGTTCGATGGCAGGTCGAGCTGACCGATGTCGAGCCGTGGTCGGCGGAGCGGCCAGTCCTCCACGACCTGGCCGTGATGCTGCGTGGCCCCGAGGGCGTGGTCGTCGACCGGGCCAATCTGCGGATCGGGTTCCGGCGGGTCGAGATCCGCGACCGGGACCTGCTCGTCAACGGTCGGCGGGTCCTCATCCACGGCGTCAACCGCCACGACTTCGACCAGCTGACGGGTCGCGTGGTGTCGCGCGAGGGAATGCGCGCCGACCTCGTTCTGATGAAGCAGTTCGGGTTCAACGCCGTTCGGACCTCACACTACCCGAACGATCCCGCGCTCCTCGACCTCGCCGACGAGCTCGGGCTCTACGTGATCGACGAGGCCGACATCGAGTCCCACGCGTTCCAGAGCACCCTGTGCGACGACTCGCGTTTCCTCGCGGCATGGGTCGACCGCGTGTCGCGAATGGTCCAGCGCGACCGCAACCATCCATCAATCATCGCGTGGTCACTCGGCAACGAGTCGGGCCACGGCGCGAACCACGAGGCCGCCGCGGCGTGGGTCCGACGGGCGGATCCGTCGCGGCCGCTCCACTACGAGGGCGCGATCCGCTTCGACTGGACGAGCCCACAGACGGTCAGCGACCTGACCTGCCCGATGTACCCGACCCTCGACGCGATCGTCGCCCACGCCCGATCGGGCCGGCAACTCCACCCGTTGATCATGTGCGAGTACTCGCACGCGATGGGCAACAGCAACGGAACCCTCGCCGACTACTGGGACGCGATCGAGACGACGCCAGGACTCCAGGGCGGCTTCATCTGGGAGTTCTGGGATCACGGTCTCGTCCAGGAGCTGCCCGATGGCCGGCGCCACTGGGCATATGGCGGCGACTTCGGCGATGTGCCGAACGACTCCAACTTCGTCTGCGACGGGCTCGTCTGGCCGGACCGCCGCCCGAAGCCCGCGATGTTCGAGCACCGCCAGATCGCAGCGCCGGTGCGGGTCAGCGCATCCGCGCAGGACCTCGCGGCAGGGCGGATCACGATCGAGAACCGCCAGGACTGGCGCGACCTCGGCTGGCTGGCGGCGAGCTTCGAGGTGACGGCCGGCGATCAGGTCGTCAGCGCCAGCGACCTCGCTCTGCCGGCGATCGCGCCCGGGACACGGGGGATCGCGACGCTGGCGCCGGGCGGGTTCGCGATCCCGACCGACGGCCGCGAGGTTCTGCTCACCCTCATCTTCCGGACGGCCGGCGACGAACCGTGGGCACCGCAGGGCCTCGAGGTCGGGTGGGGCCAGGTCGAGCTGGCGCCGTGGGCTGTGCCGTTCCCCACAGAGGAGGCGGCCGCGCCGGGCGCGACGGCGCCGATCGACGACGACGGCCGGATTGTCCATCCGCTCCTCGCCACCAGCCCGGACCTGAGCCTGTGGCGGGCCCCAACCGACAACGACCGGATCGGCGGAAGCGCCACCCGCTGGGATGCCGATGGCCTCGATCGCCTCGAGCGCGCCGTGACCTCCCTTGAGCGGGACGGCGCGGCGGCAACGGTGCGCGCCGAGCTCCGGACCGGCGGCGGCCGGATCGTTCTCCACGAGCGGAAAATCCGGGCAACTGCCAGCGGGTTCGTCGTCGACGAGCGGGTCGAGATCCCGGACGAACTGACCGACCTCGCCCGGGTCGGCGTCGTCCTCGAGACGATCCCGGGCTTCGAGGACGGGTCATGGTACGGCCGTGGACCGCACGAAAGCTACCCCGATCGAAAGCGCGGCGCCCGGATCGGGCGCTGGCAGGCGAGCGTGACGGACCTCGCGACGCCGTACATCCGGCCACAGGAGAATGGCGGCCGATCCGACGTCCGTCTGCTTGAGCTTGCCGATCGTCGCGGGCGGCGGATCCGGCTGACATTCGATCGCCCGCTCCAGGTGTCCGCGACCCATCACCGCGCGGCCGATCTGGCTCGCGCAACGCACGACTACGAGCTCGAGCCGGTCCCCGCCACGGTCGTCCACTTCGACGTCGTCCACCGCGGCCTCGGAACCGCGAGCTGCGGGCCGGACACGCTGCCGGCGTATCTCGTGGGATCGGGCACGTACGAATGGCGCTGGTCGCTCAGCGACATCGGACCGCCGTGACGATGATCGAGTGGCGCGCTGCGGATCGCCAGCTCCATCTCGCCAACGGCCGGCTCAGCTACATCCTCGGCATCCATGAGAACGGCGCCGTCGGCCTCCTCCACGTCGGAGCGCCGTTGGCCACGGGTCGGTCGTATCGCCATCTGGCGGTACGACCGTTCCGCGGCTTCTCGAACCGGCTCGGCGATCCGGTTGCCCTCGAGTGTCCGACGCCCGGCAGCGGCGACTACCGCGTGCCGGGGCTCGTCGTGGCACAGCCGGACGGCTCGACCGTCCTCGAGCTCGCCTACCGGGAGCACCGGATCCTCGCCGGCAAGCCGCCGATCGCGGGGCTCCCCTCGACCTACGCCGACGCGGACGACGAGGCCGAGACCGCGGAGCTCGACCTCGCCGATGCGCAAACCGGGCTCGTCGTCACCCTGTCGTACACGATCTTCCGCGACGTCCCGGCGATCGCACGGAGCGCCCGGCTCCAGAACCACGGCCCGGCGGACCTGCGAGTCGAGACCGTGATGAGCCTCGTCCTCGACCTGCCGGATGCCGGCTGGGATCTCGTCCATCTCGCGGGCGCCTGGGCACGGGAGCGCCACGTCGTCGAGCGCCGGCTCGTCCCCGGCCGCCAGTCGATCTCGAGCGGTCGCGGCTCGTCGTCGGCCGCCCACAACCCGTTCGTCACCCTCCGCCGGCCATCGACGACGGAAGAGCACGGTGAGGCGATCGGTGTCGCCCTCGTGTACTCCGGCAACTTCCTCGCGGAGGTCGAGGTCGAACCGTACGGAACGGCGCGGCTCCGGATCGGGATCAATCCCGAGACGTTCGCGTGGGCCCTGTCGCCGGGCGCGGAGTTCGCGACGCCCGAAGCGATCCTCGTCTGGACCGCCGACGGGCTCGGCGCGATGAGTGGTGCCTTCCATCGCCTGTTCCGTGAGCGGCTCGCTCGCGGCACGTGGCGCGATCGGCCGCGGCCGATCCTCGTCAACAACTGGGAGGGGACGTATTTCGACTTCGACGAGGATCGGCTGGTGGCGATCGCGACGGTCGCCCGCGACCTCGGGATCGAGCTGTTCGTCCTCGACGACGGCTGGTTCGGCAGACGCGACGACGACACGAGCTCGCTCGGCGATTGGGTCGTCGACCGGCGTAAGCTGCCGGGCGGGATCGATGGGCTGGGCAAGCGGATCACCGACCTCGGTCTCGCGTTCGGCCTGTGGATCGAGCCGGAGATGGTCAGCCAGCGAAGCGAGCTGTTCGCAGCGCACCCGGATTGGGCGATCGGGATCCCCGGGCGGCCGCGGACCGAGGGCCGCCAGCAGTTCGTCCTGGACCTCGGGCGCCCCGAGGTCCAGGACCATCTGGAGCGGGTCCTCGGCGAAGTCCTCGGCTCGGGATCGATCTCGTACGTGAAGTGGGACATGAACCGCTGGATCACCGAGCCGTGGAGCGCCAACCTCCCCGCCGACCGCCAGGGCGAGTTTTTCCACCGCCACATCCTCGGCGTGTACGAGCTCTACCGGCGGCTGACGACCCGGTTTCCCGACATCCTGTTCGAGTCGTGCGCGAGCGGCGGGGACCGGTTCGACGCGGGGATGCTCGCCTTCGCGCCGCAGGGGTGGACGAGCGACGACACGGACGCGATCGAACGGCTGGCCATCCAGTGGGGCTCGTCCATGGCGTACCCGGTGAGTTCGATGGGCGCCCACGTCTCTGCCGTCCCCAATCACCAGACCGGACGGCTGACGGCGCTCGCGACGCGGGCCGCCGTCGCGTTTTTCGGCGTCTTCGGGTACGAGCTCGACACGACCGCGCTGACCGACAGCGAGCGAGCCGAGGTCCGCGGCCAGGTCGCGTTCTACAAGGAGCACCGCGACGTGCTCCAGCGGGGGCGGTTCGCGCGGCTCCGTGGCCCCTTCGAGGGCGACGGCAATACGACAGCTTGGATGTCGGTGGCCGACGACAAGTCCCGGGCCGTGGTCGGCTACTACCGGGTTCTGAACCGGCCGGCTGCGGGGACCGACCGGATCCGGTTGCGCGGGCTGGACGCGGATCGGGATTACCGAATCAGCGTCTGGCCGTCGATCGACGACGGCGTCGCCGCGCCCAACACGCTCGTTCGTCGCGGCGACGATCTCGAGGCGGTCGGCCTGCTGATCGCCGCGGACCGCCACGAGTCGGCGATCGACGGCGATTTCTGGTCGCGGCTGTTCGTGCTCGAGGGCGTTTGAGGGTCAGGTGACGAAGCTCGCTCCCGCGACCGCGTCGACCGCGAGGACCGTCGGGGTGAGGCCGGTCCGAGCCGGATAGTCGCGCTCGACGGCGGTCCGGAATGCAGCGATCGCGTCGCGCTGGACGAGGTTGATCGTGCAGCCGCCGAAGCCGGCGCCGGTCAGCCGCGCGCCAACCACGCCGGGCGTCGCCGCAGCGATCGCCACGAGCGCGTTGAGCTCGGGCGATGAGACTTCGTACAGGTCCCGGAGCGACTCGTGGCTGGCGGCGAACAGCCGCCCGAGCGCGGCGAGGTCGCGAGCGGCCAGGGCGCGTTCAACGTCCAGGACGCGGGCGTTCTCTTCGACAACGTGCTGGGCCCGGCGGGCGGCCACCGGGTCCAGCCGGTCGGCAGCACGGCGCAGGAGGGCAGCGTCGACGTCGCGCAGCGACCGGACCGACGGCTCGATCGCCGCGATCGCCGCGACCGCGCGCTCACAGTCCGCGCGGCGATCGTTATAGGCAGACGTCTCGAGCTTGCGCGACGACCCGCTGTGACAGACGACGAGAGCGCACTCGTCGAGCGGCAGCGGGACGGGATGCCATGCCAGCGAGCGACAGTCGAGCAGGATCGCGTGGTCGGCGACGCCGGCGGCCGATGCGAACTGGTCCATCACTCCTGACTGGACCCCGACGTAGCGGTTCTCCGCCCGCTGCCCGGCCAGAGCCCGCGGCTCTGGCGGTCCGGCCGCCTCCTGCCCGAGCAGCGCCAGCGCCGCCGCCATCTCGATCGCGGCCGACGATGACAGCCCCGCGCCGCGCGGCAGGTTGCTCGCGAGCAGGCCGCGAAAGCCGCGCAGCGGCCGGCCGTCCTCCGCCAGCGCCAGCGCTGTCCCGGCGATGTAGTCGATCCACGTCCGGGTCGGCGGCCCGATCGCGTCGAAGTTGAGGGTTCCGGCCTCGCCGGTATCGTCGAGGACGATCGTGACCTGCCGGTCGGCGGTCGGCACGATCGCCATCCGGATCTCGAGGCCGATCGCGGCCGGCATGACAAGGCCGTCGTTGTAGTCGGTGTGCTCCCCGATCAGGTTGACGCGGCCGGGGGCGCGGACGACCTCGATCGCGTCGTCGGGGCCAGCGGCGGCGGCCGGTTCGAGCGCGCGCAAGCGATCTCGCAGGCGATCTGGATCGATGACGTCGTAGTCGATCTGCATCGCGGTCAGTCGATCGCCAGGAGAACCGCGCCGACGACGGCAAGCGCGGCTGACCCGACCCGGCGGGCGGCGCCGCGGTCGGCGGCCTCGCGCATCCGGAGTGCGCCCCAGCAAGAGGCGAGGACGATCGCCGACTCCCGCAACGGCGGTTGTCGAGCTGGGTCAGGAAATCTCCCCACGACGCGCCGGTCACGTCGGCGGCGCGAGTCGCCCGCTTCGGAGACGGTCATTCTCCGGCCTCACTCGACGCTTCCCGCTCGAGTCGCTCAACTTCATCGACCGCAGCGTCACCCGGCCGACCGATCGCGTCGAGGTCAGCGGGAACGAGGCCTGCGCCAGCGCCGACTCCCGCGTAGTCGGCCACAAGGAGGGCCGCCTCGACGATCGCTCGCCCGGTCATGCTCTGACTCGGGCTCGGCCCGGGAATCCGCAGCGGTTCCGCTGCATACCTTGCCAGGCTGGGATCGATGGCGGTGACCCCGGGAATGACGAGGTCGCCAATCGACTCACGCTGGGCGATCGCCGCGCCGCAGACCGGACAGTGCCAGGCGCCAGATGCCACCGTCGCAGAACACCACGGACAGTGGCCGCTCGGTCGGCCTTCGGTCGACGCGTCCATTTGGCTCCTTGCGTTCTGGGCGCATCTTACGGGTCGAGAGCGACCGTCTGACCGCGTCGTGGCATTGCCGGTCGTCACCGTTCAGCCAGAACTCACCATCGGGGGAGATCCTGAACTTCGCCGCGGCCCTTTTCACCGTGCTCCGCGACGGCGCGGTGTCGTTCGCGTCCGATTTGAATGGCGGATCGAGGCGCGCGAGGTCCCCGCAGTTCGGCCGGATCATCCAGAGCACGGCGCCGGCGCGGCTGAGGACCAAACGCGCCACTCGCGAGACTCGGGACGCCCTCTGCTGTGCGGGCCGCGTCGAAGCGCGGCTTAACTTAGACTGGCGTTCTCCCGAGCGGGAGTAACTCAGTTGGCAGAGTGTCAGCTTCCCAAGCTGAATGTCGCGGGTTCGAACCCCGTCTCCCGCTCCACGTTCCTCCCCTCCTCGACAGCTGAATGTCGTGGCGCGCGGGAGAACATTCGATCCGGGGGTTTGACAGGGCCCGCAACTCGCCCGTACTGCCTCGTCCAACGGGGCACCGGAGGGTCAGCGACATTCTGTCGAACCGCCATTCACGAGGCGAGCGACATTCTGCCTTGACCAGATCGGCCGTCCGGAGGACCGGGCCCGGGGTCCCACGAGTCGGCGCTCGCCGACCGGGATAGACTCGCCGGGCTGGGGTTGGGAGCCCCGGCAGCAATGAAGAATCGAACCAAGGACATCCCGCTCGAGGGCTTGTTCGCGGAGTACGTCGCGAACTTCGAGGGCGGCTGGAAGCAGAGCACGAAGGACAAGTACGACTCGGACTTCAGGCGCCTGCTCGACTGGCTGAGCGAGACCTGTCGACCGGTGACGACGGCATCGCTCGGCTTCCCCACGCTCGTGGCCTTCGTCGGCGTTCTCAAGGCACGACCAGCGGTCCGAGGCGTCTGGCGCGGTGATCGTTCCACAGTCGCCGCGGCTACGCAAACCTCGGCGACGACGCTATCGCTCAATACGATCACCGCCTACATGCGATCGATCAAGTCCGTCGTCCTTTGGGCAAGGGACGAGGGCGTGATCAGCGTGAACCCGTTCGGTCGGAATCATTCGCGGGGTAAGGGCACCACGGGCTTCTTGGGCGCGTTCGCCCGGTCGTCGACGGATCATGCTGAGGAACCGAGGCCGAGACACGAAGCCGGAACTGGCGTTGCGCCGGACACTGCACGCGATGGGCCTGCGATATCGAGTCGCCGCTCGTCCTGACCCTGCCGTCCGGCGGACGCCTGATCTCGTCTTCTCGGCAGCCAAGGTTGCCGTCTTCGTCGACGGTTGCTTCTGGCATGGCTGCACGGC
>JANMCU010000169.1:0-7104 GCA_031361415.1 Chloroflexota bacterium
GAGGCAATCGTGACCGAGCTGCGCGACGCGCACGCCCGGTCGATGGCCCTCCTTGCCCGGATCCCGGACGACCGCTGGCGCGAGGTGGGCACGATCCCGTGGTACGGGCCGGAGTACGCCCTCGACGACCTCGTCGTCTACCTGGTATACGGCCACAAGCGTGAACATGCCCCACAGCTCGAAGCGGTCCTGGACCGAACTGTCGCGCGTCCGTAGCGCTCGACCGGTGACGGGGGGTGTTCCGGGTTGAGCCACTCGTCCTACCGTCGGAGCGGGTCCACGTGACCCCTGGAAGGACGGCCCAACCTGGAACGGACGAAGACGGAGCGATTGATCGCGCTCCTCCATGCCCAGCGCGGTGAAGCCGCGCGGCGGGCCCGCGAGGTGCGCGGCAGCTCGCGCTGGGTCGATTCGTCCAACCGGCTGGACAACCTGAACAACCAGATCATGCACGAGGGCACGTTCGACCTGTCGACCGACCCGCCTCGCAACGAGCCGGCGCCGGCCCAGCGCCGTCCCTCCAGGGGGCCCGCGGCGCCCTGACCGTCCCTTAGCGCGACACCAGCCGCGCCTGGGCGACACGGCGAATCGCCCGATCGACCCCGGGGTTGTCGAGCATCAGCTCGCGCAGCGCGGCGGCCGGGAAGGCAAGCAGGTGGGTCGGCTCGGTCGCGACGACCGTCGCGGTCCGGCCGTAGCTGAAGTCGCGGCCCCAGTCGATCGCGGAGATCTCACCGAGGTGATCGCCGGGTCGGAGCGTGTTGACCTCCCGGTCCCCGACCCGGACCGACAGGCCACCCGAGCGGACCAGGTAGAAGGTCCGCGCCAGGGCCCACCGCTCGGTGACCGCATCGCCCATGGCGTATGCCTCCTCGCGACCCGTCGAGATGAATCGGCCTGCCTGGTCGTCGGTCGCGGATTGGAACATGGGGATCTGGCGGAGGTCGTCGGCCGTCATGTCGTGCGCCGTCAACCAGTCGAGGCCGACCGCGGCCTGGACGGCGCCGCGCTCGAGATGGACGCCGGACGTGTCGCCGCCGGCCAGCGTGACCACGGCGGTCGCGACCCGCGCGAGAGCGTAGTCGATATCGCTGGCGCCGGTCGTGTGATTGAGGACACACAGCCGGATCGCGTATCTGCCGCCGATGACCGTCGAGGTCAGCAGGACGTCCCCAGCCGCGGCGAGGTCGGCGACGATGCGCTCGTTCACGCGATCGACGTGCTCCGCCGTGTCCCCGCGCGCTCCGCGCTGGCGGAACGTCAGGACCCCGAGCGAGGCCGGCGTGATGAGCTCGAGGCGCTCGTCGCCCTCGATTTGGTCCTGCGCTGACAGCGTGAGGTCGATCGCCCGATCGATGACCGACCGAAAGGCGTCGAGCCCGAACGTCTGGACCGCCAGCCAGACCTTGATCGCCCGGCTCGCTCGCGTGAGCTGGAGGCCGCGATCGGCGAAGTTGACGGCCCGCTGATCGTCGGTCCGATCCTGCAGGTACTCCGGGTGAAGCTCGAACGCCCGCTCGAGATTCGCCCCATCGCGGACCATGAGGCAGCCGACTTCGAACGGCATGGCCAGCCACTTATGAGGGTCGAGCGTCACGGAGTCGGCCAGCTCGATCCCGGCCAGGGCCGCTCGCCCTCGCTCCGTCAGGGCGGCGAACGCCCCGTACGCTCCATCGACATGGAGCCAGATCCCGCGCTCTCGACACAGCCGCGAGATCGACGCGAGGTCATCGACAGCGCCCGTGCTCGTCGTGCCGGCGTTGGCGATCACGAGGAACGGCAACCGACCTGCCAGCCCATCGGCGTCGATCGCTGCCGCGAGGTCGTCGACCCGGAGGCGGAAATGGTCGTCGGTCGGCAGGACCCGGAGCTGGTCGGGGCGGAACCCGAGGTGGCGGGCGGCACGGGCCAGCGACGAATGGGTCTGATCGCTGGCGTAAGCCACGATCCGCGGCGACATCGGTCCGACGATCGCCTCACGGGCGCAGGCGATCGCCGTCAGGTTGGCGGCCGAGCCGCCGGACACGAGGACCCCGGCCGCGTCGTGCGGGTAGCCGATCCAGTCCCGGAACCAGTCGAGGACCGTCAGCTCGAGCTGGCTCGGGCCTGCCGACTCGCGCCACGCCCCAGAATCGATGTTCGACGCCGCGGCGATGAGTTCGCCGAGCGCTGCCGGCCACGTGCCTGCACCGGGGATGTAGCCGAAGAAGCGCGGGTGATCGAAGTGGCCGACGAAGGGCAGGACATCCCGGTCGAGGCGGTCGAGCAGCTCGTCGAAGTCGCGCGGGCCGGTCGGTGCCGGCTCGTCGATCCGGGCTTCCATCGCGGCTCGTGTGGCGGTCCGCAGGACCGGGCCGCTCGCCAGGTCGCCGATCCGCCGTACCAGGAGGTCGACGACCGCGTAGCCCATCCGGCGCATCTGCTCGGCGTCGACCGCGAGGGGATCGTCCGCCCGGGACTCGTCCGCCATGCACCCTCCCATTGCCGACCCGGCATCCGCGGGAGTATGCGACAGCCGCGGAGCCGTCATCGGTCCGATCCGCTGAGCGCTCAGGCCCCGGGACGCGGCCCGCGCGGCTGGACGAACGGCGCCGCGGGCTCGCGGTCGCGCCGGATCTGGACCGGCTTGCCGCGCAGGAGGATGCCGCGCATCGAGCGGACGATGTCGTCGGCTGCGCCCTCGGCCACCTCGACGATCGAGAAACGGCCCGAGATCTGGATCGCACCGATCGCCCGGGCCGGAACGCCGGCCTCGTTGGTGATCGACCCGACGAGATCGCCTGGACGGACGCCGGTCTCGCGCCCGGCCCCGATCCACAGCCGCGTCCACGCTCCATCGTGGCCACCCGGCCCGCGGCCCGAGCCACCGGGTCCGGACGGACCGGGTGGGGCCCGTCGTGGGCCGACGTTCCGCTCGGGGCCGCGGTCCGGGCCGCGATCGGGACGGACACCCGGACCCGACCGATCGGGGCGCTCCCCGAACAGCGACGCCGGCGCGATCTCCGCCTCGACGCCCTCACTGTCGCGACCTGCCGCAGCTTCGGCCAGGCTGACCGCGGCAAGCGCCACGTCGAGGACATCGAACTCTTCGGTCAGCGGCTCGACGACCGCGCGAAACCGGTCCAGCCCGTTGGCCAGGATCGCCTCGCGCAGGTTGCCACGAAGAACCTCGAGCCGTCGTTCTCGCAGGTCGGCGACGGTCGGGATCTGGGCGACGACAAGCCGCGTCCGGATCGCGGCCTCGATGTTCCGAAGCAGGCGGTGCTCGCGCGGCTCGACGAGGGTGATCGCCACCCCCTCGCGTCCGGCCCGGCCGGTCCGCCCGATCCGGTGGATGTAGGCCTCGGGATTGGCCGGGATGTCGTAGTTGACGACATGCGAGACGTGCTCGATGTCGAGGCCGCGAGCGGCGACGTCGGTGGCGACGAGCACGTCCAGGGCACCCTCGCGGAAGCGACCCATGACCCGATCGCGCTGGCTCTGGTCCATGCCTCCGTGGAGGGCGGCGGTGTCGTGGCCCTGGGCGGAGAGGCGGCCGGACAGGTCGTCGACCTCGCCCCGGGTCCGGGCGAAGACGAGCGCGGAGGTCGGGTCCTCGAGGTCGAGGATCCGCCCGAGGGCGACCGACTTGTCCTGACGGCGGACGACGTAGGCGACCTGGCGGACCTTGGCCGCGGTCTCGCGGCTGCGTCGCTCGCGGTCGATCCGGACGCGGACGGGGTCGTTGAGGTGGCGCTTCGCGATCTTCGCGATGGGCGGCGAGATCGTCGCCGAGAAGAGCGCGGTCTGGCGACCGGCCGGCGTGGACGACAGGATCGCCTCGAGGTCCTCGGCAAATCCCATGTCGAGCATCTCGTCCGCCTCGTCGAGCACGACGACCTCGACGGCATCAAGGGTGATCGTCCCCCGGTTGAGGTGATCGACCGCCCGGCCGGGCGTCGCGACGAGGACGTCCACGCCGCGCGACAGGCCACGGAGCTGCTGGCCGATGGCCTGCCCGCCGTAGACCGGAAGGACACGCATCCCGAACGGCTGGCCATAGCGGTGGATGGCCTCCGCAACCTGGATCGCGAGCTCGCGGGTCGGGGTCAGGACGAGGGCGCGCGGACGGCCGCCGTGGGCGCGATCCGGACCGAGGCGCTGGACCATCGGCAGGGCGAACGCTGCGGTCTTGCCGGTTCCGGTCGGGGCCTCCGCGAGGATGTCGCGGCCGGCCAGGAGCGGCGGAATGGCTTCACGCTGGACATCCGTCGGCTCCTCGTAGCCGAGTGCCGAGAGCGCGGCGACCAGTCGCGGATCGAGCCCGAGGCCGAGGAACCCGGCGCCGTCGGTGGCAGGCGATGCGGCCGGGATCGCATCGACCGACGTCGTCTGGCTCGTGTCCGCGTCGGTCGGGACGGCGTCGCCCGCGTCGGTGAGCGGGTCGGACTTGACGGACGGCATGCAGAGGACAGTATCGGCTGGAATGCGGAACCGGGTCGCCGGGTACCTCCGAGGAGCGCCCTGCTCCAGATCACGGGGCGGACGTGATCGTGACCGGGGTGGTCACCTCGTACGGTTGGCCCGCCGGATCCTCGAGCTGCATCTTGAGCACCCAGTCGCCGAGCGTGGGCTCGACGTAGGTGCTCGCGAGGATGATCCGGGACGGCCCATCGTCCGACAGCTGGGGGGCTTCGAACGTGAGATCGAACATGGTGCTCGACCCGGCCGCGAAGATCGCGGGCGCTTCCGGCGTCGCAGCATCGAGGATGGGGTAGTTGCCGACCTCGCGGATGCTGAAGTGTGGCCATGCGCTCTTGCCACCGGTCGCGATCCGGACGTCGCTTGAGGCCGCGACGGCGACCCGCAGCCGGATCTGCCGGACCGTCGTGCCGGCCCCGCTCGTCTGGGCATGAACACCGCTGACCGAGAGAACCAGGACGCTCGATCGCGCGGCGAGGTCGGCGGCCTCGCTGTCCGTGTTGAGGTCGAAGACCCGGTTGCTCGCGGACGACACGAGCGAGCCTCCGACGCCGGCGATGCCGAGCACGCCCGCCGACCCCAGGAGCGTTCCGATCAAGGCGACGCGGGCAAGTCGGGTTCGCACGAGGGCGACATAGCCGGTGACCGCGCCGACGATGACCGGCGCCGCGAAGAGGAGCCCGATCGGCAGGTAGCGCAGATACGCGTCAGGACCCGGGGGCGGGCCGTCCATCGATGCAAATCCGACCCCGATGAACAGGACCGCCGAGCCGAACGCAAGCCCGAGCACCAGCGCGATGAGGACCGCCACGAACCGGTCGGGACGTCGCCGGACGCGGTCCGAGAGCCATTGACGCAGGCTCCACAGGGCGATGCCCAACAGGCAGATCAGGCCGACGATCGGCAGCCCGGTCGCGATGACCCGGAACACGATGGCGTCCATGGAACCCCCACCTCATAGGCTCAGCGCCGACAGCGGTGCTCCGCCGTGCGGCTGCCCTCGAGACGCCCGGGACCCCCGACCGTGACGCACGGCACTCGCCGCGCGCCGACGCGGCAGTCGCACGGCGCAGGTCTACTCCCCGGCCATCTCGTAGGCGACTCCGAAGAACCACAGGTTCCGGAACGGGTTCGACTTGTGCCAGGTCGTCACGGCGCCCTTCGGGATCGAGGCCAGATCACCGACCTTGAGGTCCAGTGTCGGCCCGCCCTCGATCTCGATTCGGGCCGTCCCCTCGAGGATGAGGATCGTTTCGCGCTCCGGCAGGGTCCATGTGTCGGTGCCGGTGGCGCCGAACCGCGACATCCCCGCGTAGTGGCCCTCGACCTCGACGATCACGTGCATCTCGCCGCCGACCTCGGGATCGGGCTTCCAGTCGTTCGAGTCGAGGTTCGAGACGAAGACGCCTGGTCCGATTTCCATTGGTGCCCCTCTCAGCTCGCGAGCTTCTTGTACCGGATCCGGTGCGGCTGATCGGCGGCCGTGCCGAGCTCCTTGTGGCGGAACGCCTCGTAATCGCTCACGTTGCCCTCGAACCAGCGAACCTGGCTGTCGCCCTCGAAGGCGAGGATGTGGGTCGCGATCCGGTCGAGGAACCAGCGGTCGTGGCTGATGACGACCGCACAACCCGGGAAGGACTCGAGGCCAGCCTCGAGAGCCCGGAGCGTGTCCACGTCGAGGTCGTTCGTCGGTTCGTCGAGGAGGAGGACGTTGCCGCCCGATTGAAGGAGCTTGGCGAGGTGGACGCGGTTGCGCTCGCCGCCGGACAGGGCGCCGACGAGCTTCTGCTGGTCGGTCCCGCGGAAGTTGAAGCTCGACACGTAGGCCCGGGCGGGCAGCTCGCGTGAGCCGACCTTGATGAATTCGGCGCCCTGGGTGATCTCCTGGAAGACCGTCTTGTCCGCCATGAGGTCGTCGCGGCTCTGGTCGACATAGCTGAGCTGGACGGTGTCGCCGATCTCGATCGATCCGCCGTCCGGGCCCTCCTGACCGACGATCATCCGGAACAGGGTCGTCTTGCCGGCCCCGTTCGGCCCGATGATCCCGACGATCCCCGCCTTCGGCAGCGAGAATGTCAGGTCCTCCACGAGCAGCCGGTCGCCATATCCCTTGCGCAGGTCCTTGACCTCGATGACCGTGTCACCGAGGCGCGGGCCGGGCGGGATCGCGATCTCGAGCTCGCGCGTGCTGCCCTTGTCGCTCTGTGCCTCGGCGAGCAGCTTCTCGTACGCGCCGAGCCGCGCCTTGCCCTTCGCCTGGCGTGCCTTGGCGCCCATCCGGACCCACTCGAGCTCGCGGGCGAGAGTCCTCTGGCGGGCGTCGACGGCCTTCGACTCGCCGGCCATCCGCTCCAACTTCTGCTCGAGCCAGCCGGAGTAATTGCCGGAAAACGGGATCCCGCGGCCGCGATCGAGCTCGAGGATCCACTTCGCGACGTTGTCGAGGAAGTAGCGATCGTGGGTGACCGCGACGACCGTGCCCGCGTACTCGCCGAGGAAGCGCTCGAGCCAGTCGACGGACTCGGCGTCGAGGTGGTTGGTCGGCTCGTCGAGGAGCAGCAGGTCCGGATGCTGGAGGAGCAACCGGCACAGCGCGACGCGCCGCTTCTCGCCGCCGGACAGGGTCGTGACGTCCGCGTCATC
>JANMCU010000177.1:0-2533 GCA_031361415.1 Chloroflexota bacterium
TCGAGGCCGAGCGCGACCGGGCGCGGGTGGCCGTGCGCGGAAGCCGACTCGCCCCAGGCGCTGAACGCGATCTTCGCCGCGTCCGGGTCGCAGTGGATGTTCCACTCGGTCGTCGGGGCCGTGTTGCCGGGATGGCGATAGGCTCCGCCCATCAGCACCCAGCGGCCGAGGAGCTGCGGCAGGCCCGGCTCGCGCAGGAGGGCGAGCGCGAGGTTGGTCAACGGGCCGCAGGTCACGAGGGTGATCTCGCCCGGCCGGCGGCGTGCCTCCTCGATGATCAGATCAACGGCATGGCGCTCGCTCAGAGGCCGGCTGGGTGGCGGCAGCTCGGCATGGCCGAGGCCCTGCGGACCGTGTGTCTCGGGCGTCGTCTCGAGCGCCTTGAGGAGCGGCCGGTCGCGCCCGAGGGCGACCTCGATATCGGTCCGTCCGGCAAGCTCGAGCACCGAGCGGGAGTTCCGCTCGACCTGGTGCGCGTCGACGTTGCCGCCGACGCAGGTGACCGCGATCAGCTCCGCCTCGGGGCTCGCGACGGCATACAGGAGCGCCAGCGAATCGTCGATCCCGGTGTCGACGTCGAGGATCAACGGAACGGTGATCATCGTGCGACGGTAGCGCACCCATGGGCTGGACGGGTGTTCGCCGGGGTCGCGGGGCGGGCCTCAGATCGCCAGCGGCCGGCTGCGGTCGACGACGATCCCGATCAGCGCGCCGAGCGCCACATCGTCGTGATCACGTGCTGCTCGTCGACCGTCCGGAACGATCCGACCGGCTCGAACCCGACCGATTGGTAGCGGCGATCGTTGACCGGGTTCGTCGACTCGAGCCAGGCCGGCAGATGCAGCTTGTCCAGTCGCTCGAGGTCATCTGCCAGGAGCGCCATCCCGATCCCGCGTCCGCGATGGTCGGGGTGGGTCGCGAGCAGGCTCAGGTAGGCATGAGGAGCGTCGTGCCGATGGTTCACCTCGAAGCGGTCCGTCAGCTCGCCGAACTCGGCGGCGCCAGCGTCCTCCAGCAGGGTCTCCAGGAGGATCGGGAGCTCGGCGGCGCTCGCCTCGTCGAGCTCGGTTCCATCGGGCGGCAGCCAGACCGAGAGGGCCGCGCCGTCGCCGACGACCGACGACCACGGATACCGGACGGCTCCGGCGACGAAGAGCCGCCAGATCAGGGCCTTCTCGTCGATCGTCGTCCCGGCACCGCCCATGGCCGGTCCCCAGACCGGGTCGTCGGCGAAGGCCAGAGCGATCGTTCGCGTCATGGTCTCGACGTCGTCGAGGTCGGCGATCCGGCTGAGGAGCGGTTGGAGCACGAGGCGACTCCAGCGATTCGACGATCTCGACGACGAAGCCCCACCTCGTGGATGCGCCGGCCGACGACGCGTCACACGGTCGGGAATCTACACTGCCCCGGTGCCATCGTCATCGCGCGAGTCGTCGTCCCCGATCGGTCCGTACGAGCGGCGCCATGCGAGCGTCCGGCCATGGGACCCGCGAGCGCTCGACGTCGCGGCCCACGTGATCGCGGTCATCGAGGGTGTTCGGCCGGATCTCCAGGTCGAGCACATCGGCAGCACATCAGTCCCTGGGCTGCCAGGCAAGGGGATCGTGGATCTCGGGACCGAGGCGGACCCGGTCGAGATCCCGGCGATCACGACCGCGATGTATGCCGTCGGCTTCGGGCCGCAGCCCGGCCCCGATCCGTGGCCGCCGACCCGGCCGATGCACGTCGGGTCGGTGGTTGATGGTGGCATCGAGTACCGGATCCACTTCCACGTCCATCCGCGCGGAACGGGCGATCTCGCCAAGGACCTCCGCTTCCGGGATGCGCTGCGCGCGGACCCGACCCTCGTTGAGGGCTATGCGCGGGTCAAGCAGGAAATCGTGGACCGAGCCGGCGGCCCGCTCGACGGGGTCATCTACCAGGCAGAGAAGGGCGGCTGGATCCTCGACGTGTACGACCGGCTCGGGATCGAGCGGCCGGCCAACGTCGGCGGCGGACCGACCGGCGAAGCCGATCACCGAATCGCCGCGCCCGACCGAGGAGGATCGACATGACCGACACCATCAGCGACCTTGCCGACCGACGCGTTGGGATCGTCGTCGGGAGCCGCTCGGACATCGTTGCGGCCGAGCGCGCGATGGCCGTCCTCGATGAGCTCGGGGTCGACTCGGAGATCCGGGTCATCTCCGCCCATCGCGCGCCGGAGCTCCTGTCGCGGTTCATCGCCGGGGCGGAAGGGCGGGGGATCCGGGTGTTCATCGCGATTGCCGGTCTCGCGGCTCATCTGCCGGGCGTCGTCGCCTCCCAGACGACCCGCCCGGTGATCGGTGTGCCGATGGCCGGCGGCGTGTCGGACGGCCTCGACGCGCTGCTCGCGATCGTCCAGATGCCGAAGGGCGTTCCCGTCGCGACCGTCGGCGTCGGCAACGGCGAGAACGCAGCTCTCCTGGCGGCCGCGATCCTCGCCGTCGGCGATCCTGCGCTGGGGGCGCGTCTGGCGGCCCGCCGCGCCGACCAGGCCGCGGCGATCGCC
>JANMCU010000182.1:0-9576 GCA_031361415.1 Chloroflexota bacterium
GGTCGTGGCCGAGCTGGACGATCATCTCGGCGAGGTCGGTCTCCCAGACGTCGATCCCCTCGAGCCGGAGCGCCTCGTTGAGCTCGATCTCCTGGGTCGCCATCGACTTGACCTTCACGACCTCATTCGCGCCCGCGGCGCGCGTGATCGCGGCCACGATCGCGTTCGCCTCGGCCGCGTCGCGCGCCCAGTGGACGGTCCCGCCGGCCGCCGTCACCGCGCCTTCGAGCTGCTCGAGCAACGCCGGGAGGTCGCTGAGAACCGCGTCCTTGATCGCGGCGCCGGCCAGCCGGAGATCCTCCCAGTCGTCGCGCTCGGCGACGGCGGCGGCTCGTTTCGTGCGGATCGTCGCGGTCGCCCGGCCGAGGTTCGCCCGGAGCTGGCCGTCGGCCAGTGCCGTGCGGGCGGCCTCGGGGAACGGCGGCGTGCCGCGGAACGTCGGCTCGGGCCGGTCGCGTCGAGCTCCGGCCGGTTCGTTCGTCATCGTCAGGCGCCGCTCCCGTCGGAAGCGAGGATCTCGGCGAGGTGCATGACCCGGACCGGCGATCGGCGTCGCGACAGGAGCCCGCCGATGTGCATCAGGCACGACGTGTCGCCGGCGGTCAGGACCTCGGCCCCCGAGGCGAGCACGTCGTCCACCTTGTCGAGACCCATTGCGACCGACGTGTCGGCGTTCTTGATCGCGAACGTCCCGCCGAACCCGCAGCACGATGCGGACCGCGGCAGATCGACCACGGTCACGCCGCCAACCGCGGCGAGGAGTCGAGTCGGGCGATCCCCGACGCCGAGCAGGCGGCTCGAATGACAGGTCGGGTGGAACGCGACGGTGTGCGGGAAGTGCGCCCCGACGTCGATCACGCCAAGGACGTCGACGAGGAACTCGCTGAGCTCGTAGACGTGCGGTCCGACGGCCGCCACGCGGGCGGGCAGCGTGGGATCGACCTTCGCGGCCGCGTCGAGGCTGGCCACGACCGGGTGATGGTGGCGGACCATCGAAGCGCACGATCCCGATGGCGTCACGACGGCGTCGTAGCCGGCGAAGGCGTCGACGAACCGCCCGACCAGCGGGACACATGCGTCCTGGTAGCCCGAGTTGAAGTGCATCTGGCCGCAGCACGTCTGCTCGAGCGGGAACTCGACGTCGTGACCCAGGCGCCGGAGCAGGCGGACGACGGCTTGCCCGACCTCCGGGAACAGCGCGTCGTTGTAGCAGGCGATGAAGAGCGCGATCCGCACCGCTCAGGTCCTCGCTCGGGCGGCGGTCGGGCGCGGCTCGAAGCGGCGGATCTCCTGGCTGCCGCGGATGAGCGCCCGAAGCGATTCGAGATCGCCCGCCACGAGACCCCGCGCCCGGGCCTGGACGAGGACATTGCCGATCGCCGTGGCCTCGACCGGCCCGGCCAGGACCGGCAGCTCACACGCGTCGGCGGTGAGCTGGCAGAGCAGGCCGTTCCGGGCGCCCCCGCCGACGAGGTGAACGATCTCGACTGTTCGGCCCGACAGGCGTCCCGCGTCGCGCACGGCGCGGGCGTAGGCGGCCGCGAGGCTGTCGAGGATGCAGCGGACGATTGCCGGCCGGGTGGGAGGCGGCCGCTGGTCCGTCTGCCGGCACAGCTCGTCGATCCGGGCGGGCATGTCGCCGGGCGGCAGAAACGCCGGATCGTCCGGATCGATCAGCGGACCGCCGGCCGGCAGCTCCGCTGCGGCGATGAGGACGGCCGCGAGGTGCTCCGGAACGCCGGCGGCCTCCCAGGTGCGGAGGCTCTCCTGGAGGATCCACAGGCCCATCACATTGCGAAGGTACCGGATCCGGTCGTCGACGCCGCCCTCGTTCGTGAAGTTCGCGGCCCGGCTCGCCTCGCCGAGGACCGGCGCCTCGATCTCAATCCCGACCAGCGACCAGGTCCCGCAGGCGATGTACGCGAACGGCACGTCGCCTGACGCCGGGACGCCGACGACCGCGGACGCAGTGTCGTGCGATCCGACGAGGGTCAGGAGCGTCGCGCTCGACATCCCGGTCTCGCGCCGGAGCTCCGCGCGGAGCGGACCGACGACATCGCCGGGCGCGGCGAGCGGTGCGAAAATTCGCGTCGGGATCCCGACCGCATCGGCGAGGTCGGTGTCCCAGGTCCGCCGATGGACATCGAGCAGGCCGGTCGTCGAGGCGTTCGTCACCTCGGCAGTGCGCTCGCCCGACAGCCAGAACCCGAACAGGTCCGGGATGAGGAGCATCGTGGCGGCCGCGTCGAGAATCGCCGAGCCGCGTGCGGCGGCGAGCTGGTAGATCGTGTTGAACGCCAGGAACTGGAGCCCGGTCCGGGCGTACAGCTCGGCCGGCGGCACGAGGTCGTGAACCGCGCCGACCGCCGCGGCCGAGCGCGCGTCGCGATAATGAACGGGGTTGCCGAGGAGTGAACCGGACTCGTCGACGAGGGCATGGTCGACGCCCCACGAGTCGACGCCGACACTGACCAGGCCATCCCCGCTGGCGGTCGCGCGGGCAGCCTCGCGCAGGCCCGCCACGAGCTCGCGGTACAGGCGCAGGATGTCCCAATGGAGCCCGGTCGGGAGCCGGACCGGATCGTTCGAGAACCGATGGACCTCGGTCAGCTCGAGCTCGTTCGGGGCGACCCGCCCGACCATCACCCGGCCGCTCGATGCGCCGAGATCGACCGCCGCGACGAGTCGTCCGCTCACCGGCAGCTCACCCGTTCGTCACCGGAGGAATGCCGCCGCGACACCTGCATCGACCGGGATGTGGAGGCCTGTCGTCTGGCTGAGGTCGCCGCCGGTCAGGGCGAACACGGCCGCCGCCACATGCTCCGGCAGGACCTCGCGCTTGAGCAGTGTCCGCTGGGCGTAGAACTCGCCGAGCTTGTCCTCGGCGATGCCGTACGTCCGGGCCCGGTCGGCACCCCAGCCTTTGGCGAAGATCCCGGAGCCGCGGACGACGCCGTCCGGGTTGACCCCGTTGACCCGGATCCCGTATTGGCCGAGCTCGGCCGCGAGAAGCCGGACCTGGTGAGCCTGGTCGGCCTTCGAAGCGCCGTAGGCGACGTTGTTCGGGCCCGCGAACAAGGCGTTCTTGCTCACGATGTACACGAGATCGCCACCCATCGCCTGGTCGATCAGGATCCGCGCCGCCTCGCGCGAGACGAGGAACGAGCCGCGCGCCATCACGTCGTGCTGGAGGTCCCAGTCGTGGACGGTCGTCTCGAGCAGTGGCTTGGAGATCGACAGGCCGGCATTGTTGACGACGAGATCGACCCCTCCGAAGGCGAGCACGGCGGCCCGGAGCGCGGCCGTGACCTGGGCCTCGTCGGTCACGTCGGCGGTCACGCTGATCGCGACATCCGTGCCACCGATCTCGCGGGCCACTGCCTCGGCACTCGCGGCATCCATGTCGGCGACGACGACGCAGGCGCCCTCGGCGGCGAGCCGGTGGGCGATCGCCCGGCCGATCCCGGACCCGCCGCCGGTCACGAACGCGACCCGCGAGGCGAGCGGCCTGGCGGGCGGCAGCCGCTTCAGCTTGGCCTCCTCGAGCGCCCAGTACTCGATCCGGAACTTCTCGGCTTCGGGGATCGGGGCGTAGGTCGAGAGCGCTTCGGCGCCGCTCATGACGTTGATCGCATTGACGAAGAATTCGCCGGCGACCCTGGCGGTCTGCTTGGTCGCCCCGAACGAGAACATCCCGACACCCGGGACGAGGACGATGGCAGGGTCCGCCCCGCGCATCGCCGGGCTGTCGGGCGTCGCGTGTCGTTCGTAGTAGGCCGCGTACGCGGCGCGGTAGGTCGCGTGCAGCTCACGAAGCCGGGCGACGGTGTCGTCGAGCGGGGCGGTCGGCGGCAGGTCGAGGACCATCGGGCTGACCTTGGTCCGCAGGAAATGATCCGGACACGACGTCCCGAGCGCGGCCAGCCGCGGATGCTCGGTCCGAGCGAGGAAGTCGAGGACCGTCGCGCGATCGTCGTAGTGCCCGACCATTGGCCGGTCGGTCGAGGCCAGGCCACGCATGAGCGGCATCAGCGCTGCGGCCCGGGTGCGACGCTCCTCGTCCGGGAGCGCCTCGTGGCCCGTGAGCGGCTCCCCGAATGGGTCCGGCCGGCCATGCTCGACGATGAACCGAGCGGCGGTTTCGATGATGTCGCGCGAATTCGCCTCGCAGGCATCCGACGTGTCGGCCCAGGCGGTGATCCCGTGACCGCCGAGGATCGCCCCGATCGCGTCAGGTCGGTCGCGCCGAACCGCGGCCATGTCCAGCCCGAGCTGGAAGCCGGGTCGCCGCCACGGCACCCACGCGACGCGATCCCCGAAGCAGCGCCGCGTCAGTTCCTCGCCGTCGGCCGCCGCCGCGAACGCGATCCCCGAATCCGGGTGGAGATGGTCGACGTGGGCCGCGTCGACGAGGCCGTGCATCGCCGTGTCGATCGATGGCGCGGCCCCGCCCTTGCCGTGCAGGCAATAATCGAACGCGCCGACCATCTCGTCCTCGTGCTCGACACCCGGATACACGTCGACGAGGGCGCGCAGGCGGTCGAGACGGAGGACGGCGAGTCCGGCTTCCCGGAGCGTGCCCAGGTCGCCGCCCGAGCCTTTCACCCAGAGCAGCTCGACCTCCTCGCCGCTGACCGGGTCGCGTTCGGTCCCCTTGGCCGAGGTGTTGCCGCCGGCGTAGTTCGTATTGCGCGGGTCGCCCCCGAGCCGGTTCGATCGGTCGAGGAGCTCGGCCACGGTCGGGTTCTGGCCGGCGCTCATCGGCTCGACCGGTCCGTCGTTCGCGCGGCGCCGGCCAGTCCGTTCACGCGCCCCAACCGGCGGCCTGCCCGCCCACTCGCTCGGCAACGATCCGCTCGAAGTAGCCCGACCGCGCGTACGCGGCCAGCGGATCCGGATCGAGCCCGAGCTCCGCGCGGACATCGGCCAGGAGCGGTCGCACGTCCGTGTTGTAGGCATCCATGAGGACCGCGTTCGCGCCGAGCACATCGCCGGCGCCCTGGGCTGCCCCAAGCGCCCCCTGGTCGACGAGCAATGCCTTGGCGGTCGCCTCCTGGACGTTCATGACCGATCGGATCTGGCCCGGGATCTTCGGCTCGATGTTGTGGCACTGGTCCAGCATGAAGGCCACGCCCACCTCCGCGCTGAGCCCGCCCGCAGCCACGACCTCGAACATGATCCGGAAGAGCTGGAACGGGTCGGCCGAGCCGACCATCAGGTCGTCGTCGGCGTAGAAGCGCGAGTTGAAGTCGAACCCGCCGAGGCGGCCCGCCCGCAGCAGCGAGGCGACGATGAACTCGATGTTCGTGCCGGGGGCGTGGTGGCCGGTGTCGACGACGACAGCGGCCCGCGGGCCGGTCGCGACGCAATGGAGATACGCGGTGCCCCAGTCCGGGACATCCATCGTGTAGAACGCCGGCTCGAAGAGCTTGTACTCGTGGAGCATCCGCTGATCGGGCCCGAGTCGGGCGTGAACCGCTGCCAGCGCTTCGGCGAGCCGATCCTGGCGGGCGCGGATGTCATCCTGGCCCGGATAGTTCGTCCCGTCGCTGAACCACAGCTTCAGGTCCCGCGAACCGGTCGCGTCCATGATGTCGACGCAGGCGAGGAGATGATCAAGCGCCTTGCGCCGGATCCCGGGATCGGGGTTGCAGACGCTGCCGAGCATGTAGTCGTCGTCCTGGAAGACATTCGAGTTGATCGCGCCGAGCCCGACCCCGAGCTCCGCCGCGTGCCGGGCGAGGTCCGCGTAGTCGTCGACCCGATCCCACGGGATGTGGAGCGCCACGGTTGGCGCGACCCCGGTGAACCCCTGGACCTGCGCCGCATCGGCGATCTTCTCGTACGGGGTTCGCGGCACACCGCGCTGGGCGAAGACCTTGAACCGTGTCCCGGAATTCCCGAAGGCCCACGACGGGAGCTCGATGCGCTGGGCCTTGAGGGCCCCGATGACGTTCGGATCGTTGGTCACGTCTGCCTCCCTCATCCGGTTCCGGAGGGATCACGCCCGACCCGGATCGGCGGTTGGTCTCGGCTGCTTCGGACTGAGTTGCGAAACGGTGAACGATCGTGCCCGACCAACGACTCCCGCGGCAATCGCCGGAGGAGGTGGCGAGGCGGCCGCGGTGGTCGCCGGTCGAGCGCGATCCGCACGGATCCGCTGTTCGGGCCGCCATGACGCGAACCCTGGCCTCGGTTTCCGTGCCTCGCCGCGTAGGCTGCCACAGATTGCGTTTGGTTTCAATTCCTTTCTTGACATTGCAATCGCGATGCGCCTACTGTGCCTCGGCAACCAATCGAAAGCCTGCCTGACGCCCTCCGGAAGGTCCGGCGTCGCCCCTCCCGAGCGGAAGGACCGTTTGTGACCGAACCCGCGACCGGCGCTTCGCGAGACGTCTTCGCACGGGAGCGCCAGGAGCACATCGCACGGATCGTCGAAGAGCACGGAAGGGCACGGGTCGCCGACCTGGCCCGCCGGTTCGATGTTTCGGCTGTCACGATCCGCAAGGACCTCCTCGCACTCGAGTCGGAGCATCGGGTCGTTCGCGCTCACGGCGGCGCGATGGCGGTCGATCGGAGCCGGCCGGAACCCGCATTCGACGTCCGGGAACGGCTCCAGACCGAACAGAAGACAAGGATCGGCGCGGCCGGCGCGGCCCTCGTCCACGACGGCGAGAGCATCGTCATGGACGCAAGCACGACGGCCCTGTCGGTGGCCCGCCACATCAAGGCACGCGGTGCGTGGACCCAGCTCACGATCATCACGAATGGCCTGCGGATTGCGTTCGAGCTGGCCGGTCACCCGGGACTGACTGTGCTGATGCTCGGCGGGCGCGTCCGCTGGGAGGCGATGTCGGTCGTCGGCCAGCTCGGCGACGGCCTGTTCAGCCGGATCAACGTCCAGACTGCGTTCCTCGGTGCGGCCGGTTTCACCCTCGAGACGGGCCTCTCGGACGCCACCGAAGAAGAGGCCCAGATCAAGCGGTCCATGGTCGGCGCCGCCCGCGAGGTCATCGCGATCGTCGACCACACCAAATGGGAGCGGTCGGCGTTCGCGACGTTCTGCCCGATCGACCAGGTCAGCAGCGTGCTGACCGATGCCGACGCGCCCGGCGCGATGGTCGAGGCGCTGCGCGCTCGTGGCGTGGTCGTCCGCATGGCGGGCGGTGCGGCCGATGAGGCGCGCGACCTCGAGCGACCCGGCTCAACGAGGTCTGGCGCGTGACCGCCGCGCCGGGCGAAGCGCCGAGCGCGGTGCCGGGCGCCGTTCCCTTGCGCGCGGAGCTGCGCGGGATCTCGAAGCGGTTCGGTGCGACGCAGGCCCTGGCCGATGTCTCCCTCGGTCTCCTGCCCGGGGAGATTCACGCCCTCGTCGGCGAGAACGGCGCCGGCAAGAGCACCCTCGTCAAGATCCTCGCCGGCGTGCACCAGCCTGATGACGGAACAATCGTCCTCGACGGCCAGCCGATTCAGATCGCCGGGCCTGCCGACGCACGGGCGAACGGGATCGCCGTCGTCCACCAGGAGCCGCGCCTCTTCCCCGACCTGACCGTCGCCGAGAACGTCTTCATCGGTCATGCCCCGGCCGGCCGGCTCGGCTCGATCGACTGGGGCGCCATGCGTCGCGCGGCCGATGCCCTGTTCACCGAGCTCGATGTCCGGTTCGATGTGAATGCCCCGGTCCGCGGTCTGTCGATGGCCGATCAGCAGCTGATCGAAATCGCCAAGTCCCTGTCCGTGGAGGCGCGCGTCCTGATCCTCGACGAGCCGACGGCATCCCTGTCGGCGCACGAGGTCGAGCGCCTGTTCGCGATCGTCCGCCGGCTGCGCGATCGGGGGGTGTCGATCCTCTTCGTGAGCCACCGCCTGGACGAGGTCTTCGCCCTGTGCGACCGGGCGACCGTCTTTCGCGACGGCCGTCACGTGGTGACGATGCGAACCGCCGAGCTCACGACGGCCGACCTGGTCCGGCACATGGTCGGCCGGGCCGTGACTCTGTTCCCCAAGGTCGAGACGCCCATCGGCGACGTCCTGCTGGAGGTTGACGGGCTCGCCCGGGTCGGGGCATTCCGCGACGTCTCCTTCGCGGTCCGCTCGGGCGAGATCGTCGGGCTCGCCGGCCTGGTCGGGGCGGGCCGGACCGAGGTCGCGCGCGTCCTGTTCGGGATCGACCGTCGCGATGCGGGCGTGATCCGGCTGGGCGGCACACCCGTGGTGTTCGGCAGCCCGTCGGCGGCGATGTCGGCCGGGATCGCCTACGTCCCGGAGGACCGCCATCTCGACGGCCTCGTGCTCGATTTCACGATCGCCCAGAACGTGACCCTGCCGATCCTGCCCCGGCTGTTCCCACGGCTCCTCCTCCGTTCCGGGGTCGAGCGCGCCGTCGCGAGCGACCAGACCCGCGAGTTCCAGGTCCGGATGACCGGTGTCGAGCAGCTCGTCGGAGCGCTGTCCGGGGGCAACCAGCAGAAGGTCGTGCTCGCCAAGTGGCTGGCCTCGAAGCCGCGCGTCCTCATCCTCGACGAGCCCACGAGGGGCATCGATATCGGGGCCAAGGTCGAGGTCCACCGGATCGTCTCCGAGCTCGCCGCGTCGGGTCTCGGGATCATCCTGATCTCGAGCGACCTGCCCGAGGTCCTCGCGATGTCCGATCGGATCCTGGTGATGCACGAAGGCCGGATCACGGCCGAGATCCCGCGCGAGCGAGCCACCGAGGAACGGGTCATGTACGCGGCGACCGGCAGCGCGGCCGGCGCCGGCGAGGACGTCCACGTGGCGCCGACAGGCTCGGGAGCGGACGGTGGCTGACGCCGGCCCGGGCGCGATCCTCGCAGCGGGGCCGACCTCGAGCGGCAGGCTGGCCACCCTGGCCCGCCAGCGGGAACTCGGTCTGCTCGTGATCCTCGTCGTCCTCGCGGCTGCCGTGTCGATCCGGGCGCCCCAGTTCCTGACCGTGGCGAACCTCAGCCAGGTGGCGGTCCTCGCGTCGGTCACGGCGGTCGCCGCGCTCGGCGAGGCGCTCGTGATCCTCACCCGCAACGTTGACCTGTCGGTCGAGGCGACAATCGGGATCGTGGCCTACGTCGTCGCGGTGACGCTCGAGCAGCACACGGTCGGCGTGCCAGTGGCGATCGCCCTCGGGATCGGGCTCGGGCTGCTCCTCGGGATCGTCAACGGTGTCCTCGTCGCGTTCCTCCGCGTGCCCTCGATCGTGGCGACCCTCGGCACCCTGAGCGTGTTCCGCGGCATCGACTACTTCATTGCCGGCAGCCACCAGGTCCCTCTCGCGAGCCTGCCCGACGGCTTCACGGACGCCGCCCGTTCCGACCTGTTCGGGATCCCGCAGTTCGTCCTGCTGACCGTCGGGCTCGTCGTGATCGGGACGGTGATCCTCCGCTCGACCCGCTTCGGGCGCCAGATCTACGCGGTCGGAAGCAACCCGGAGGCGGCCGCCGTCCTCGGCATTCCGTCGCGGCTGGTCGTCTTCAGCGTGTTCGCCCTGTGCGGCGCGCTTGCCGGGGTGGCGGGCGTGCTGTGGGTCATGGAGTTCGGCACGATCAATGGGACCGCGGCGAC
>JANMCU010000202.1:0-13289 GCA_031361415.1 Chloroflexota bacterium
CAGGGCCAGGTCGAGATCCACGTCCTCCAGGGCGAGCGCGAGTTCGCCGCGGACAACAAGACACTCGGCCGGTTCATCCTCGATGGGATTCCGCCCGCGCCGCGCGGCGTGCCCCAGGTGGAGGTGACGTTCGACATCGACGCGAACGGAATCCTCGACGTCAAGGCCAAGGATCGGGCGACCTCGAAAGAGCAGCAGGTCCGGATCACGGCGTCCTCGATGCTCTCGAAGGACGACGTCGACAAGATGGTCCGCGAGGCGTCCGAGCACGCCGACGAGGATCGCCAGCGACGCGAGGAGGTCGATACCCGCAACCAGGCGGAGCAAGCGACATACCGAGCCGAAAGGGCAATCAAGGACCTCGGCGACAAGGTGTCATCCGAGGACCGGGCGACCGTCGAGAACCAGGTGACCTCGCTCCGCGAGGCGCTCAAGGGCTCTGACATGGGCTCGATCACGTCCGGGGCGGCGGCCCTGGACGAGACCGTCCAGCGAGTCTCGACCGCGGCCTACCAGGCGGCGGCCGCGGAGGCATCCTCGAACGGCGCGTCCGGCGACGAAGCGGGCCCCGAGGGCGGCGGCGAAGCAGCCCAGGGCGAGAAGGCCGGCGCCGGAGCCCGCTCGGGTGGTTCGGGCGCCGCCGACTCGGCCGATGACACCGTCGAGGGCGAGTTCAAGGAGGTCTAGGGTGGCCGCGGCGGGCTCGTTTCGCCGGTGACCGCTGACCGCTGACCGCTGACCGCAAGAACGTAGCGCCCGGCCGGGCTCCCCTCGGCCGGGCGCTTCGATTCGTGCCAACGCCGCCGCACAACGCCGCACTGGCGCCGCGCGCGGCCGCGGACCGCTCCCGGGCCCAAGAAATTGTCAGGTGAATCTCAGCCGGTCGTAAGCGGGCGGATTCCTGTCAGCCGACTTCATGGTGAGCGGCTGTCAGGAACTGCTGCGCGATCCACGCTCCGCTCGAGGTCGGCCACCCCGGACCTGCTGCCTTGCGACCGCCTGTGATTCGCTTGACAAGAACCAGAGGCCGCGCAGTGGCCTGGCGGGGTCCGGCGTGCGGAGCCAAGCGCGGATCCGTGCGATCCGATCCGGAAAGGCGTTGCCGAACGTGGCCGCGTGCTGGTCGATCCGGCGTCGCGCGGTGCGGTCGTCGCGGACGACGAGCAGCTTCGCCACCCCGATTGCATCCCAGCCGCGCGTGCGACCGACTTCGATCGCCAGTCGCTCCTTGCGATCCAGGGTGACGAGGGTCGCCTGGACATCCGGGACGACGGACTTGATCTCGATGACCAGGAGGATCCGGGTGCCGGGATGAAATGCGAGAACGTCGATCGACCCACGCTCGCCCCAGATATTGAACGACACCTCGGTGGCGACGAGCCAACCCGCAGCGGCGAGGAACCGGACAACCTGCTCGACGATCGCCGCGTGATCCTGGTCGAGCAATCGTTCCAGGAGCTCGCCGTTCCACGAAATCCGACACGTGATGTGTGCGCCGAGCGGCCTGGCGACCTTCTCGAGTGTTTCGACGGTGGCCCTGTCGGCATGTCCCTGCTCGATCCGGGCGATTGCGCCCCGTGACACGCCGGCTTGCGCCGCGAGGTCTCCCTGCCGGAGCAGCTTGCGCAGGCGGAGCGCCTTGAAGCCGCGACCGAAGGCGACGGTGTCCACGAGCCGATGATGGCCAGGGCCCTTCACCGCGACTTACGTGGGGCCGGCCGCCGGCTATCGCGCGATGAAGAGGCTCACCGACGGGACCAGCGCGCCCAGCAGGAGCACCACGCCGTAGCCAGCCAGCAGTAGCAGCCCGGCGTACAGGTGGACCTTGACGTTGACGCCCATGATCGCCATCAGGCCGTACGGGTTGTCGTAGTTCGGCTCGAGCCCGCGCGACACCTGGAGCGCGAGCGGGATCGTGAGGAGGGCGAGCAGGGCCGGGATCGGCAGCAGGCCCGCCACCACACCACCGACGACGATCGCGTAGGCCGCGATGACGGCGCCGCGATAGCCGGCGATGACGGTCGGCTTGGACAGCCGGACCGGCAGCGTCCGCTTGCCGACCCGCGCGTCGCCGCGCCGGTCGGGGATCTCGTTGACGTACAGGATGAGCATGACGAGCAGGGCGACCGGGAGCGACGCGACGAACGGCTCCCACGACAGGGCACCACGGGTCTGGACGACGTAGCCGCCGAGCAGCATCAGCGGTCCGAACCCGATCGCGACCGCGATCTCGCCGAGGCCGCGGTAGACGAACTTCAGCGGCGGCGCCGTGTAGCCGATGCTGACGACGAACCCGACGACGCCGATGACGAGCAGCGCGGTCGAGCCGCGCAGGCCGAGCAGGACGAGCCCGATGATGCCGGCGAGGACATAGAAGGTCGTCGCGAGGCCGGCCATCTGGCGGAACGACACGAGCCCGTACTGGATGACCCGCGAGCCGCCGCTGAACTGGGTCGGGGTGACGTTCGCGTCGTCGGCTCCGAGCGAGCTGTCGAAGACGTCGTTGGCGACGTTGAGCCCGAGCTGGACGAACGCGGCGCCGACCACGGTCAAGGCGGCGGTCAACAGGTCGAAGGAGCCCTGGCGGGCCGCGATCGCGATGCCGAGGACGACCGGCACGATCGTGGCCGACAGGAACGGCAGGCGGGTCGTCCGGAGGGCGAGCCAACCGAACGAGAGCTTCGGCTTGACCGGCGTGCCGCGCTCGACCGACAGGGCGTCGAAGTATTTCTTCGACTGGCCGAGCGAGCGTTCGGAGTACTCGAAGAACGGGACCTCTGCCTCGTCCCAGCCCCAGGCCCGGGATGCGTGGAACGCGACGCGGCCGTCGGCGCCAGCTGCCGACGCGCGACCCCAGACGGTCACGTGGCGCCGCTCGTCGTAGCCGTAGCCCGGCTGCGGCCGGATGTGGGAGCCGGACAGCGAGACGTCGACGCCGGTGGGGACGGCCAGACCGGCCGGGCCAGCGAACAACGCGTTGCCGGCGCTCGGGTCGATGTCCGTGCCGACCGCGACGCTGACCGGATAGCCGGCCTCGTCGACGAAGGTGAGGATCGCGAACGGGTAGGTCGCGAGCTTGGCGAGACCCTGGTGGAGGTCGAGAGCCGGCGTGCGCGGCGTGGAGGTGGCGGTCGCGCCCATCACGCGGCCGCCATTCCGGCGTCGCTGACGGTCGGCGCCGTGGCGGCGTCGCCAGCGGCCCAGTACAGCGCCCGGCGCGGCGTGATCTCGATCAGCGATCGCTCGAAGAACAGGGGCAACGCGACGCGGGCCTTGAGGAAGTAGACGATCGACGGCTCCTTCTTCTCCCAGATCGGGAGGAGCCGCTCCCAGCCGCCGTGGGGATCCTCCTCGATCACCCGTGCGTCGCCCTGGATCGTGGCCCGGTCCGTTCGGCCGCCGACGGCGACCGGGTCCGTGATCGAGAGCGAGACCTTCGGGTTGCCCTTGATGTGCTCGAGCTTGCGCGAGAACAGGGTCGACGAGGTGAGGTAGATCTTCTCGCCGTCGTACAGCGGGATGAGCGGATAGGTCACCGGGTGACCGGTCGCGTCGACGACCGTGAGCTCACCGACCAGGGCGGCGTCGAGGAGCTGCTCGACCGCTTCGGGAAGGGTGGACATCGGGATGCTCCTTGCCGTGCTATTTATTGCTACTCAACGCTAGCACGTTTCTACGAGGAAGGCAACGAGAGCGGTGCCACCTCGCCGGTCGGCTGGACGAGAAAGATCCAGACATCCCAGGTCACGTGGCTCACGACGAGCGCACCGAGCGGCACGCCCGCCGCGTACAGCGCACACCAGTGGGCTCCCGCGATCCCGGCCGCCCCGAAAAGCGTGAAGTTGCCGGTGACGATGTGGACTCCGCCGTAGGCCATCGCGGCGAGTGCCGCGCCGAGCCACCGTCCGTACCTGTCCATCAGGGCCTCCTGGACGAGGCCGCGCCAGAAGAGCTCCTCGGCCGGGCCGACGATCGTCGCCAGGCGAGCCGCGATCTCGGGCTTGGGGCGCAGCGTCCGGAGCGTGTAGATGTCCCGGATCTGGGCGTCGCCGCCGGGTACATACCGTCGCGCGAACGCGTCACCGACCCGAAACGTGGCATAGAGGGTCCCGGCCGAGGCCAGCCCGAGCGCCACGTCCCGCGGTCCGATCCGGGTTCGTCGGGCGGGCCGGCTGGTCAGCAGCGCGAGCGAGCCGAGCCCGAGGCCGGTCAGCGTCATCCGCTGCCAGAAGCGTTCACGCGGGCCGCGGAACGTCGCCGCGAACGCGACCTGGGCTGCGGCCAACCCGACCGCGAGCGCTCCTGGAACGACCGGGCGGGTCCGCCCGCGAGTCGGCCGATCAGCCACCGAAGGCCCTCGACAGGACCAGTCCGAGGACGAGCATCGACCCGAACGCGAGGTGGAGCCGGGCGGTCTGCATGTCGATCATCGCGATGGCCCGGGCCTGGCCGATCGCACCAAGCTCGGCGGAGCGGATCACCTGGGCGAGGAACGGCAGCGACAGGATCGCGAGCATCGTCCACGGCGGCAGGATCTCGGCGATGACCGACAGGGCGAGGACGATGTACGCGCCGAGGACGAGCCCGACGTATCCGTAATGGGCCCAGCGCCGGCCGATCCGCGACGACAGCGTCGAGATGCCGGCCCGGCTGTCCTCGCGGATGTCACGCCATTCGTTGCCGTGGAGGATCGCGGCGACAAGCAGCCCGACCGGGATCGACAGGACGAGCGCGGTCGCCGACCACGTGCCACTGACCGCGAAGTACGCGCCCTCGACCATGAGCGGGCCCATCAGCAGGAAGACGAGCGGCACGCCGAGCGCATGGTTCTTGTATTCGAGCGGCGGCGCCGTGTAGCCGTAGCCGCCGAGGAGGCCCAGGCCGCCGAGGACGAGGATCGCCGGCCCGCGCAGCGCGATCAGAAGCACGCCGACGGCGATCGCGAGCCCGAAGGCGACCGCCGCGATGCCGAGCGCGCTGCGCTCGCGGATGCGGCCCTTGACGATGGCGTGGCTGGCGCGCGGGCTCGTGATCGTGTCGACGCCCTTCCGGACGTCGTAGACCTCGTTCACGATGTTCGTCCCGGCGTGGAGGAAGACGGCGCCGAACAGCGCCGCGACAAACGGCGGCCAGCTCCACGCCTCGTCGACCCAGGCAAGGGCCGCTCCGGCGAGGACCGGGATGACCGACGCGGTGAATGCGAATGGTCGGAGGATCTCGTACAGGGCTCCGGCCTGGCGACGCAGCCGGTCGCGGGCGCCGAGCCGCCGATCGTCGGCAAGGCTGGGAACGTTCGAACCGCGAGCGCCGTCGTGCGCTCCGCCTTCGCCGTCGACCCCGGCCGGCGCCCGCCCGTCCCCGTCGATCGCGCCGCCGGCTCGTTCGCCGGCGCCCGACGGCAGGGGCACGGAGGCAAAGATCGCGGCCGCCTCGATCAGCTCATCGATCTGGCGGTCCTCCTGGAGGACCGGCTGGAGGAGGGGCAGCTGGAGCCCGGTCTCGACGTGGTAGGCCATCGCCCCGGCCGCGACATCCTCGCGCGTCCCGCACAGCATGAACGCGTCGAGCAGCTCGTCGGGGATCAGGTTGCCGGCGGTCGTGAAGTCCTCGGCCCGCCAGGCCGCGGCGATCCTGTCTCGCAGCTCCCGATCGAACCCGGCCCGCTTGAGCGACACGTCGGACAGGACCGACATCATGTAGATGACGAACGGCTCGCGCTTCGCCCGGTTGAGCGCCTCGCGCCGCGTCTTGTCGACGAGCGACAGGAGGTAGCCCGCGGTTTCGAGGGCATCGGGATCGCGTCCGGCAGCCGTGGCCGACGCCCGCAGCCGTTCGAGGATGCCGCGTAATGACGCGATCGACTCGGCCGGCCGGGCGAGGTATCCATCGGCCTTCTGGCCGGCCAGCTCGACGAACGCCTGGCGATAGGCCGCGATGACGATCGGGATTCGATGGGTCGGCGGGAACATTGGCTGGATCGGCGGCAGGCCGGGCGTCGCCGAGGGCAGGCGCTCGCCGGCCCACAGTGCCCGGATCTGGTCGATCGCCTGCGAGACGCCGGCGACCGCCGCATCGGGCTCGTACGGGATGCCCATCTGCTTGAGCCGGAGCGGCAACCCCGTGCCGATCCCGAGGACGAACCGGCCGGGCAGGATCTCGTCGAGCGCCGAGCCGGTCATCGCCAGGACGACCGGATGGCGGGTGAACGGATTTGCCGCCCCGAGCGCGACCCGGAAACCCGCCGCATCCTGGTCGCCGTCGAGGGCGATGCCCTGGGCGATCGCGGTCGCGAAGCTGACCCCGTCGCGCTCGAAGTAGCTGTCATGGACCCAGACGGAGTCGAGGCCCTGGTCGCGCGCCTGGCGGGCCCAGCCGACGACCTCCTCGACGTCACCGCGGGCGGCGAGGCCGAGACCGATCTGGCGGGCGAGGGTGCGCATGCGAGGGGGCTCCATTGGGCGGCAGGACGGGCGCCGACGATCGATCGTAGCACCGGTGGTTCCTACGTGTTACTTCGTGCTAGCACGTTATCTGGATGGATCGTGGGCATCGTTCCTGTCACGTCCTGACGGCCGCGTCGAGTACGATCTCGGACCCATGCCAGACCTGCCCGCGCCCGTCGACGCCGCCCTCATCCGCGCCCGCGGGTTGACCAAGCGGTTCGGCGCGTTCACCGCGGTCGATGGCGTCGACTTCTCGGTCGCGAAGGGCGAATCGTTCGGGTTCCTCGGTCCGAACGGCGCCGGCAAGACCTCGACGATGCGGATGATCGGCTGTGTCTCGCCGATCAGCGACGGCGAGCTCGAGGTCCTCGGTCAGGATCCCCGCCTCGACGGTCCGCGGATCCGGAGCCGGATCGGCGTGGTGCCCCAGCAGGACACCCTCGACACCGAGTTGACCGTCCGCGAGAACCTCGTGATCTACGGTCGCTACTTCGGCCTGTCGCGGGCCGAGTGCCGCCGGCGCGCCGACGAGCTTCTCGAGTTCACCCAGCTGAGCGAGCGCGCCAACGATCCGGTCGAGCCGCTGTCGGGCGGAATGAAGCGCCGGCTCACGATCGCCCGGGCGCTCATCAACGAGCCGGACCTGCTCCTGCTGGACGAGCCGACGACCGGTCTCGATCCGCAGGCGCGGCACCTCCTCTGGGATCGCCTGTACCGGCTCAAGCAGCGTGGCGTGACCCTCGTCCTGACCACCCACTACATGGACGAGGCCGAGCAGCTGTGCGACCGGCTCGTCGTCATGGACAAGGCGAAGATCGTCGCGGAGGGTTCGCCGCGCCAGCTGATCGAGCGCTACGCGACGAAGGAAGTCACCGAGCTGCGCTTCCCGATCGGCGTCCAGGAGACGCTCGACGGCCAGCTCGAGGGCCTCGCCGAACGGATGGAGCTCCTGCCCGATCGGGTCCTGCTGTACGCCGACGACGGCGAGGCGGCGGTCGCCGCCGTGCATCAACGCGGGCTCCGGCCCGAGACCGTCCTCGTCCGGCGGTCGAGCCTCGAGGACGTGTTCCTGCGGCTGACCGGCCGCTCCCTGATCGAGTAGCGCGATGGCCGTGATCACCAGAGTGGTCGAGCTGCGGGCGATGCAATACCGCCGGACCTTCCGCGCGTCGCTCGTGTCGTCGTTCCTCAACCCGGTCCTGTTCCTGCTCGCGATGGGGGTCGGACTCGGCACGTATGTCGATCGATCCGGGACCGCGAGCCACGCCCTCGGCGGGCTGTCCTACCTCCAGTTCCTCGCTCCGGGCCTGCTCGCCGCGACGACGATGCAGGCAGCGGCGTTCGAGTCGACGTTCCCGATCATCGCCGGGTTGCAATGGCAGAAGGTCTTCCACGCGATGTACGCGACGCCGATCTCGCCGCGCGACATCGTCCTCGGCAACCTGACCTGGATCGCGCTGCGGCTCACGCTCATCGCGGCGATCTTCACTCTCGTCATGGCCCTGTTCGGGGCCGCGGCGTCGCCATTGATCGTGCTCGGAATCCCGGCCGCGGTCCTGACCGGGATGGCATTCGCCGCGCCGATCGCGGCGTTCTCCGCCACCCAGCGCACGCCCGAGAAGTTCAACGCGGTCTTCCGGTTCGGGATCACGCCGCTCTTCCTGTTCTCCGGGACGTTCTTCCCCATCTCGAACCTGCCGGCCGCGATCCAGCCGATCGCCTGGCTGTCGCCGCTGTGGCATGGCGTCGAGCTGAGCCGCGCCCTGGCGCTCGGCACGATCGGCCAGGCACCGCTCATTGCGCTCGCCCACGTCGCCGTCCTTGCCGCGATCTTCGTCGCCGGGTCGGTCTGGGCGTTCCGGACCGTCGAAGCCAGGCTGGTTCGCGGATGACGTCGTCGTCGCTGCCGCTGTCGTCGCTGTTCACCCTCGGCAGCCGCCGGGCGCGGTTCCTCGTCGAGCGCAACATCTACGTCTACCGGCGGACGTGGATCGTCATCCTGTCCGGCTTCTTCGAGCCGCTGTTCTATCTCGGCTCGATCGGGTTCGGGCTTGGCGCGCTCGTCGGCAGCGTGAACGGCCCGGGCGGCCAGCCGATCTCGTACCAGCTCTTCGTCGCGCCAGCGCTCCTGGCGAGCGCGGCGATGAACGGCGCGATCGCCGAGGGCACGTTCAACTTCTTCTTCAAGCTGCGCTACAACAAGACGTTCGACGCGATCCTCGCGACGCCCCTGTCGGCCGGCGATGTCGCCGTCGGCGAGCTCATCTGGGCCCTGATCCGGGGCGGGATCTACGCGGTCGCGTTCCTGCTCGTGATGGCGCTTCTCGGCTTGATCGCGTCGCCCCTGGTGATCCTCGCATTGCCCGCAGCGCTCCTCATCGGCTTCGCGTTCGGGGCGGTCGCGATGGCGGCCACCTCGTTCATGCGGACATGGCAGGACTTCGACCTGGTCCAGCTCGCGATCCTGCCGATGTTCCTGTTCTCCGGCACGTTCTACCCGATTGACGCGTACCCGGACGCGATCCGCACGGTCGTCCAGCTGACGCCGCTCTACCAGGGCGTCGACCTGCTGCGCTCGCTGGCGGTCGGCCACCTCGATGGCATCCTGCTGTTCCACGTGGCGTACCTGGCGGTCATGGGAATCGCCGGGCTGTGGGTCGTGTCGCGCCGGCTCGACAAGCTGCTGCTGAAGTAGGTGGTGTCACGCGCGACCGATCTTGCCGCGCTGACCGCAGAGATCGTCGTGTGCCGAGCCTGCCCGCGGCTGGTCGCGTGGCGCGAGCAGGTGGCGCGCGAGAAGGTGGCCCGGTTCCGCGACGAGCCGTACTGGGGCCGGCCTGTGCCGGGATTCGGCGATCCGGAGGCGCGGATCCTGATCGTCGGGCTGGCACCGGCCGCGCACGGCGGCAACCGGACCGGGCGCGTGTTCACCGGCGACGCGTCGGGCGACTTCCTGTTCGCCGCGATGCACGCGGTCGGGCTCGCGAATCAGCCGGTCGGACGGCGCGCCGACGACGGGCTGATTCTGAGCGGGGCGTACATCGCCGCCGCGGTCCGGTGCGCGCCGCCGGTCAACAAGCCGACGCCCCTGGAGCGTGCCACGTGCCAGCCGTTCCTCGTCCGGGAGCTCGCCTTGCTCGCGGACGTCCGGGTGCTCGTCGCGCTCGGCGCAATCGCCTGGGAGTCGGCCTTCCGGACGATCGCCGCGCTGACCGGCGACGACGCGCGGCCACGGCCGAGGTTCGGGCATGGCGCCGTGGCGCGCGCCGGCGGCTACGAGATCGTCGGCTCGTACCACCCGAGCCAGCAGAACACGTTCACGGGACGCCTGACGCCGCCGATGCTGGAGGACGTGCTGGCTCGGGCCATGTCGAAGCGAGGGTGATCGACTCTCACGTTCCGGGAGCGTTCGGCTGCGGGCTGCGCTGTGCCCGACTGAGACCATAGAGGAGAACGACCGGCAGCGGCACGAAGAACGGGAACAGCCAGGGCATCGACAGGAGGGCCAGACCCGTGCCGATGATCCCGACGATGAACCCGGCCTGCGGCCGTCGGATGACCATGAGCAGGCCGATGACGGACAGGCTCAGCCCGAGCGTCGCCGCTCCCATCCCTGACCACTCCCGGAAGCTCGGGGAAGCGAGCAATCCGACGATCATCAGGACATACAGGATCGTGACGGCGCCGATTGCCGCCCGGACTGCCTTTGAAGCCGGCATGTCAACCCTCCGTGCCATCGTGCTTGCCCGACGCTGCTGGTCGAAACGCCAGCTGACGTCCGCGGGGATTCCTCGCAGCCACCGGCTCCATCGCTGTCGCGACAAGCCGGACGTTTCTCCAAGCCACCGAGCCGCTTCCGCTTCGTCCCACAGGTCGGCGTCGATCACGTCCCGCCGGTCCTCGGCCAGCTCGGCCCGCAGGCCCCGGGTGTAGAAGCCAGCCCAGGCGCGGATCGCCGACACCGACAGACGGTCGAGCGAGGACTGGGCATCGCTGCCCAGGGAGGCGCTCATGACGTTGCCGCGCGGCGGTTGGCTGCGGCGGCCGCGGTTGGGATCGCGTCGGCGGCCGCACGGGCCGTCTCGCCGGCGAGGGTGATTCGGTGGTACCGCCGTCGAGGACGGCCCTCGAGGGCGGCCAGCTCCGGGTCCTCCCAGCGGCGCTCGATCGCCCCGGAGTCGGCCAGCCGATCCAGCGCCTTGTAGAGCGTTCCGTACGCGGTCAGGCGGCGATCATCGTCGTCAGCGCGCAGCTGGGACGCGATCAGGAAGCCGTGGGCCTCCGCCGTTCCGTTTCGTCGCAGCTCGACGAGTGTGTCCAGGATGGCGACTTCGAGGGGGACCAGTGAGCCTGCCTTGCGTCGCATGGCGCAACAATGCGCAGATATCTTCCTATTGTCAAGAGGGCCGCCGGTCGTGCCTCCCGGCCGCGAGGTGGACCGTCGCCGATGCAGCCGGCAACGAGATCGACGTCGCGACGACGAAGAACCGCGAGTGACGCTCGCGCGCCGAGCGGCTGCTCAGCCCTGGTTCGACCAGGACTCCACGTACCGATCGAGGCGGTTGAAGGCAACGCCGTCGAGCGCCTCGGCCGCGTCGATGAACCGCGTCTCGAGCGTGTGGCCCGGCACGAACCAGGTCGACGCGATCTCGCGTGACGCAAGGAGGTCCAGGATCCGCGGCGCACCCACCCGCACGCCGAACTCGGCATGCGACAGCTTCACCGGCGAATCCCCACGCCGGACGCCGTCGGAGATCGAGTCGTGGTCGAACGTCAGGGCGACCGTGAGCCGCGGCAGGTCGCCGCCGCGGACGTCGTCGTCCGAGGACGTGGAGGTCACGACGCCACCTCGGGATCGTGCCAGTGCTCGCGGGCCCCGAGCATTCCGGCCGCGCCCGACGGACCCCACGTACCGGGTTCGTATTCCTCGAGCGACACCCGATCGCCCAGGACGTCGTCGACGATCCGCCACGCCGCCTCGACCGAGTCCTCACGGGCGAAGAGCGACTGGTCGCCGCGCCACGCGTCGCCGATCAGGCGCTGGTACGGGGGTCGCTCCGTACCGCTCCGGTGGCTCGCGAAGAGCTCCACCGCTTCTCCGACCATCGCCTCGCCGGGCATCTTGGCCCGAGCGCCGATCGAGATCGACATGTCCGGCGTGAGGCGGAATCGGACGTAGTCGCCATCCGGCGGCTCCGGCTCGTCGAAGACCCGCTGTGGCGGGTGCCGGAGGTCGACAAGGACCTCGGTCGCCGTCACCGGCAGGCACTTCCCGGCGCGCAGGAACACGGGCACGCCGGCCCATCGCCAGTTGTCGATCGCGAGGCGGGCGGCCACGAAGGTCTCGACCGTCGATCCAGCGGCCACGCCGGCGACATCGCGATAGCCGCGGTACTGCCCCCGGACGACATCGCCAGGCCGCATGGGTCGAATGGAATCGAGGACCTTGAACTTCTCGTTCCGGATCGCCTCCGGGCTGCGTCCCGACGGCGGCTCCATGGCAAGGAGGCTGACGACCTGGAGGAGATGGTTCTGGACGACGTCGCGGATCGCGCCGGCCTGGTCGTAGAACGCGCCGCGACTGGCAACGCCGAAGGACTCGGCCATCGTGATCTGGATCGACGCGACGTGATCGCGGTTCCAGATCGGCTCGAGGAAGGTGTTTGCGAACCGGAAATAGACCAGGTTCTGGACCGGCTCCTTGCCGAGGTAGTGGTCGATCCGGAAGATCGCCGCCTCCGGGAACACCCCGTGGACCGTCGCGTTGAGCGCCTCGGCGCTCGCAAGGTCCCGGCCGAACGGCTTCTCGAGGATGACCCGGGCGCCGTCCGCCGCATGCGATGCAGCGAGATTCGTCACCACCTCCGCGAAGAGTGCCGGCGGGATCGCGAGGTAATGGAGCGGGTGCTTGGCGTCACCAAGCTCGCGACGGAGGGCATGGAACGTCTCGAGCTCGTCATCCGAGCCCTTGACGTAGCGGAGGCGCTCGATCAGCTGCGGGCCGGCCACGGGATCGACGCCGCCGGCGGCCTCGAGGCTCGCCCTGGCTCGAGCGCGAAGCGTCGCCAGGTCGCCGGACCGCGCGATCCCGATGATCGGCAGGTCGAAGCCCTCGTCCCGGATCAGGCCCTGGAGAGCCGGGAAGATCTGCTTGAACGCGAGATCTCCCGTTGCGCCGAAGAAGACGAACGCGTCCGAGAGCGTGCTCGCCACGTCATGCCTTGTCGCCACGTGGCCCATGTTGCCACTCATCGAGCGTCGACCGTCAGACTGCCGCCGTCGGTCCGACCGAGTGTCCCGTAGACTTCGGCGCGCAGATGGCCACCGAAGTCGACTACTACATCACGCTCGGCATCGCGCGAACCGCGAGTGACGCCGACATCAAGAAGGCGTTCCGCAAGCTCGCCCAGCAATGGCACCCGGACGTCAACACGGATGCGGGCGCCCAGGAGCGGTTCAAGGAGATCAACGAGGCCTATCAGGTCCTGTCGGATCCCCAGCGCCGCCAGACCTACGACATGTTCGGCAAGGCGGGCCTCGGCGGCGACGGCGGGCCGGGCTTCGATCCGAACGGCTTCGGCTCGTTCAGCGACATCTTCGACGCATTCTTCGGCGGGACAGCTGCAGCGGGCACGCGACGCGGCCACCCGACCGCCGGCTCGGACCTCCGGTACGACATCCGGATCACCTTCGAGGAAGCGGTCCGCGGCGCTGACAAGGAGATCGAGTTCCCGGTCTACGGCCGCTGCGAAACGTGCACCGGGACCGGCGCCAAGCCCGGCACCCAGCCGGTCGCCTGCGACAACTGCGGCGGCCGCGGCGAGATCCGGACGACGCGTCGGACGA
>JANMCU010000212.1:0-4859 GCA_031361415.1 Chloroflexota bacterium
CAAGCCGCATGGTGCTCTGTACAACCGGTCGGCAATCGATCCGTCGCGCGCCGCGACCATCGCCGAGGCGGTCCGCGAGCTCGACCCGGGACTCGTCCTCGTCGGTCTGGCCGGCTCGGCTTCGATCGCGGCGGGCCGGGCGGCAGGGCTGGCGGTCCGCGAGGAGGCGTTCGCCGATCGGCGCTACGAGGCTGACGGATTGCTCCGCTCGCGGCTGCTGCAGGGTGCGATGCTCGGACCCTCGGACGCGGCGGCCCAGGCGGTCTCGATCGCCCGGCGCGACACGGTCGTGGCAAGCAACGGCTCGCGGCTGACCATTCGGGCCGACACGATCTGCATCCACGGCGACAGCCCCGCTGCGGTGGCGATCGCACGGGCCGTCGTCGCGGCCCTGGCAGATGCAGGGATCCGGATCGACGCCGGATCGTCCGATGCCTGAGCCGGGCGGCAGCGACCCCGACGAGCCCGACGAGCCCGACGAGCCCGACGAGCCCACGATCGAACCGTTCGGCGATTCGGCTCTCCTTATCGCCTTCGGTGACGGCGCCGATGGGCGTGTTGCGGCCCGAGGCCAGGCCGTCGCCCTTGCGATCGATGCCATGCGGGCCGCGCTGCCGTCGATCGGTCGCGCGGTCCCGGCCCACACCTCGGTGCTCGTCCCGTTCGATCCGCTCGGGATCGCGCTCGAGGACGCGATCGGCATCGCTCGACGCGCGGTGGCCTCGAGCGCCATCGCTCGGGCGACCGTCGTCGAGCGCGACGACGATTCGGCGATCGAGATCCCGGTTCGGTATGGCGGTTCGGACGGCCCCGACCTCGAGGACGTCGCCACGTTGCACGGACTGCGCCCCGCCGACGTCGTCGACCTCCACGCCGCGGCCCGCTACCGGGTCCTGTTCCTTGGGTTCGCCCCGGGCTTCGGCTATCTCGGCGGGCTCCCGGCGGCCCTCGTCACGGCGCGTCGCGACAACCCGCGCGAGCGCGTCCCGGCGGGCAGCATCGGGATCGCCGGCGAGCACACGGCCGTGTACCCGCTCGCGATGCCGGGCGGCTGGCAGTTGGTTGGCCGAACGGACATTGTGCTCTTCGACCCGGATCGCCCGGCACCGGCCCTGCTGCGCCCTGGAGCCACCGTCCGGTTCGTGCCGGTCCAGGACCGGTGAGCGAACGGTGACCGAGCCCGCGTTCGAGGTGATCGAGGGCGGCCTCCTGACGACGGTCCAGGACGAGGGCCGGCCGGACTGGACCCACCTCGGCGTCCCCCAGTCCGGGGCCGCCGATCCGTGGAGCCTAGCGATCGCAAACCTGCTCGTTGGCAACGAGGGGGGCGCGGCGGGCCTCGAGATGACGCTCGTCGGCCCGACGCTGCTCGCCCGGTCCGAGATCACGATCGCACTCGCCGGCGCGGATCTCGGGGCGAGGATCGAGGGGATCCGGCCGCTGGCGGAGGGCCGGAGCCATCGCCTTGCGGCCGGCCAGACGCTGGCGTTCAGCGCCGATCGCGCCTCTCCGGCGTCGAGCGGGATCCGGGGCTACCTCGCGATCGCCGGGGGGATCGACGTCCCGCTCGTGCTCGGATCCCGCTCGACGTGCCTGCCCGGCGGGTTCGGCGGCCTGGCTGGTCGGTCACTGCGAACGGGCGACGTCATCGATGTCATTCGCGGGCCGGTCCGCGGACGAGCCGGCCGGGCGGGTCCCCCGTCCGCGCGTTGGATCCGACCCGAGCTCGTCTGGCCCGAGCCGGACGACCAAGGACGATCGGGTGGCGCCGAGGCTGGGACGTCGGTCGCCGTACGCGTGATCGCCGGACCGGATCCGGGGATCGATGCGCTCGTCGCGGGCGCGTGGCGCGTCGGGTCCGCCTTCGATCGGGTCGGCGTGCGCCTCGAAGGCGAGCCCCTCGCCGACGGCATCGGTGGCGAGACCACCACGCACGGGCTGCCGTGGGGCGCGATCCAGGTCCCGCCTGATGGCCGCCCGATCATCCTCGGCGTCGATCACCAGACGACCGGCGGATATCGCGTGATCGGGGTCGTCGTGTCCGCCGACCTGCCGATCCTCGGCCAGCTCCGCCCGGGCGTCACGGTCCAGCTCGTCGCGACGGATCGAGCGAGTGCGGTGGCCGCGCTCGCGGCCCGACGCGACGCCCTCGTCGCCGGTGCCGCGGCCCTGCGCGAGGCAGCCGGCTGGAGCGCGCTGATCGAGGCGGCGGGCTCCTGAGCCGCGTCTGCGATGATCACGACATCCGAACGTCATCGTTGCGGCGAACAATCACCGAGATGAGCGACACGACCCTGTCCCGCGGACGACGGGCAACCCGCGGCGGCCGCGCCGGCGCCCCCGACCCACTGGCTCGCCTCCGGCCGCCGATCGCCGGAGCGCTCGGGGCGCTCGCAGGCATTGGCCTGTCCGAGCTCGTCGCCGGCTTTCTCGGCGCCCCGTCACTCCTCGCCGCCATCGGCGGCTTCGTCATCGACCACCAGCCGGCCGGCGCCAAGGATCTCGTCGTCGGCCTGTTCGGGACGAACGACAAGCTCGCCCTGGAGGGCCTGATCGTCATCGTCACCGGGATCATCGGCGCCATCCTCGGCGTCGTCGCGGTCCGTCGTTCCTACGCCGCGGCGGCCGCCGGGTTCGCGGCCTTCGCCCTGGCCGGCTTCCTGGCCGCTCTCCGGATGCCGTCCGCTGCTCCGACGACCGCGATGATCGTCGCCCTCGTCGCCGGAATCGCGGGCGTCCAGGTGATGTCGTTCCTCCTCCGAACGGCCGGGGCCGGTCGGACCGCCAGCGGCACGCCGGTCGCGGCGGTCATGCCGGACTGGTCGCGACGCGGGTTCCTGATCCAGGCCGGGGCCGTGGCGCTCGCATCGACCGCGGCCGGGCTGATCGGCCGGCGTCTTCTCGACGGTGGCGTCTCGACCGTCGGCACCACCGCGGCCACGACCCTGCCGAACCCGGTCCAGCTCGCCACGCTCCCGGCCGGCGCCGAGATCCAGCAGCCCGGCCTGACCCCGCTCGTCATGCCGAACGACAGCTTCTACCGGATCGACACCGCCCTCATCACCCCCTCGGTCGACCTGGCGAGCTGGAAGATGCGGGTCCACGGGCTGGTCGTCCACGAGGTCAGCCTGTCGTACGCCGACCTCGCCGAGCTGCCCCTGATCGAGCAGTACGTCACGATCTCGTGCGTGAGCAACGAGGTCGGCGGGAGGCTCGTCGGCAACGCCAAGTGGACAGGGGTCAAGCTCCGCGACGTCCTTGCGATGGCCGGTGTCCAGGCGGGCGCCACGCAGCTCGTGGGTCGGTCGGTCGACGGCTGGACGGCGGGCATGCCGACCGCGTGGGTGATGGATCCGGCGCGCGAGCCGATGATCGCGCTGAAGATGAACGATCAGCCGCTGCCCCGGAACCACGGCTTCCCGGCTCGTCTGATCGTTCCCGGGCTGTACGGCTACGTGTCGGCCACGAAGTGGCTGAGCGAGCTCGAGCTGACGACGCTCGAGGCATTCGACGGTTACTGGGTGCCGCTGGGCTGGTCGAAGCTCGGTCCGATCCTGACCCAGTCCCGGATCGACACCCCGTCGAACGGCGCCCGGGTCGCGTCCGGCCGCGTCCCGATCGCCGGCATCGCCTGGGCCCCCGACCGTGGCATCGCCAGGGTCGAGGTCTCGATCGACGGTGGCGCCTGGCAGCCGGCCCAGCTCTCGACCCCGATCTCGAACGCGACGTGGGTCCAGTGGCTGGTCGCCTGGGACGCGGCCGCGGCGGCACCCGGGACCCACGTGATCGAGGTCCGGGCCACCGACGGCTCGGGCGCGGTCCAGACGACCGACGTGACGCCACCGGCGCCCGACGGAGCGCGCGGCCACCACACGATCCAGGTGACCGTCGGTTAGACCTCGGGCTGATGGCTGCGTGTCCTCGCGGGAGCTCGGACCGTTGAGCGCCGCCTCAGAGCGAAGCCCGAGTGAGCGCGTGCTCATTCGCAATTCAGGGTGCCAACTCGGCCAAGCAGGTAACCTCCGCTGATGCCTCGACGACTCTTCCACTTCGACCCACCCGATCGCTTCGTGGCCGGCACCGTCGGCCAGCCCGGCAACCGGACGTTCTTTCTCCAGGCCCGCCGAGCCGGCCAGATCGTCTCGGTCGTGCTCGAGAAGGTCCAGGTCGCCGTCCTGGCCGAGCGGCTCGGCGTCCTCCTCGATGAGCTCGAGGCGCGCGGGATCGCGCTGCCGACCGAGATCGTCATCGCCGATACCGCGCCCCTCGACGAGCCCATCAACGAGACATTCCGGGCGACCACCCTGACCCTCGGCTGGGACGGCGACACCGAGCAGGTCCTGGTCGAGGCGCGAGCCGAGGCCGAGGACGACGACGAGCCCGATGACGAGGACGACGACGCGGACGTCGACGACGACGATCCCGAGGTCATCGACCTGTCCGAGGTCGAGGGCCTCGCGGGATCCCCGGCCGGGGAGTTGCTCGCCGCGTTCGAGGGAGCCGACGACGACGAGCTCGACGGCCCGGACACCCTTCGGGTGCGGCTGTCCGTCGAGGGCGCGCGCGCGTTCGTGAATCGGGCGGTCGAGGTCGTGGCCGCCGGCCGCCTGCCGTGCCCCCTGTGCGGCCAGCCGCTCGACCCGCAGGGGCTCATCTGTCCACGCCGCAACGGCCATTACGTCAACTGACCCGCCGGTCCGCCTGCCGATGACCGATCCATCCGTGGACCGACCTCGCGCCTCGATCGACCTGACGACGACGCTCGCGGTCCTGCGCGAGGGCGAGATCGAGATCGTCGGCCGGATCATGGGCTCGTCCAACCACGCGATGCTCTGTCGCGTTCGACGGATCTGCCCGGC